>NZ_JBSFLQ010000009.1:0-245111 GCF_053599115.1 Streptomyces sp. NPDC001020
GCGGGCGATCCCGACAACGCGGCGTGGGGGTCCCCCCTGCTCGAAGAGCTTGGGGGAGTGCCGTGCCAGGCGTCGCGGGGCAGGCGGGACTTTCGTAACACGCCCTAGCCCAGTGCCGACTTCACCGCGTCCGCCAGTCGTCCGGCCACCGACCGCGCCTGATCGATGTCGGCGGCCTCGACCATGACCCGCACCAGGGGTTCCGTTCCCGACGGCCGCAGCAGTACCCGGCCGGTCGACCCCAGTTCACGCTCCGCCTCGCCGACGGCGGACACCAGCTCCACGGACGTGCCCACCCGGGACTTGTCCACGTCCGGGACGTTCACCAGCACCTGCGGCAGTCGCTCCATCACGGACGCGAGGTCCCTGAGCGTACGGCCGGTCTCGGCGATCCGTGCCGCCAGCATCAGGCCGGTCAGTGTGCCGTCGCCGGTGGTGGCGTGGTCGAGGATGATGACGTGGCCGGACTGCTCGCCGCCCAGCGCGTAGCCCTTCTCCTTCATCTCCTCCAGCACGTACCGGTCACCGACCGCGGTCTGCACGAGCTTGAGCCCCTCGCGCTCCAGGGCGAGCTTGAAGCCGAGGTTGGACATGACGGTCGCGACGACGGTGTCGGAGCGCAGTGTGGAACGCTCTCGCATCGCCAGCGCGAGCACGGCCAGGATCTGGTCGCCGTCCACCTCGTCGCCGGTGTGGTCCACCGCCAGGCAGCGGTCCGCGTCGCCGTCGTGCGCGATGCCGAGGTCGGCGCCGTGCTCGAGGACGGCGGCGCGCAGCCGGTCCAGGTGGGTGGAGCCGCAGCCGTCGTTGATGTTGAGTCCGTCCGGCTCGGCGCCGATCGTGACGATCTCCGCTCCCGCGCGGGAGAACGCCTCGGGCGAGACACGGGAGGCGGCACCGTGCGCCTCGTCGAGGACGATCTTGAGCCCGTCGAGCCGGTTCGGGAGGGCGCCGAGGAGGTGGGCCACGTACTGGTCGAAGCCCTCGTCGTACGTCCTCACCCGGCCGACTCCGGCTCCCGTGGGCCGGTCCCAGGGGGCACCGGTGCGGTGTTCCTCGTAGACGGCCTCGATCCGGCCCTCCAGCTCGTCGGCGAGCTTGTGACCACCACGGGCGAAGAACTTGATGCCGTTGTCGGGCATGGCGTTGTGGCTGGCGGAGAGCATCACGCCCAGATCGGCGCCGAGCGCACCCGTCAGGTGGGCGACAGCGGGGGTGGGCAGCACGCCGACGCGGAGGACGTCCACGCCCGCGCTGGCGAGACCGGCGACCACGGCGGCTTCCAGGAACTCCCCGGACGCACGAGGATCCCGCCCGACGACCGCCGTCGGCCGGTGGCCCTCGAAAGTGCCCGCCTCGGCCAGTACGTGCGCCGCCGCCACGGAGAGGCCGAGCGCCATCTCGGCCGTCAGATCCGCGTTGGCGACACCGCGCACGCCGTCCGTGCCGAAGAGTCGTCCCACTGTGGTGTCCTCCGAACTTGCTGCGAATGTGCGGCTCATGCCAAGGGTGCGGACAGCGACCGGGCACGAACATCGCCCGGGCCCCTGCCTTGAGGCTTATCCCACGGGGCTCTCCCCGGCCTGTCGGGGTGGCTCCATAAGCCTGTGACACGCAACCGTCCCAGGTAAACGTACGCCCCGGCGGCACGGAGTGTGCTGCCGGGGCGATACTCGCGCGCAGCAGGCGGTAGGACGCCTGCTGCGCGCAGCGAACGCGATTAGCGCTTGCTGTACTGCGGAGCCTTGCGGGCCTTCTTCAGACCGGCCTTCTTCCGCTCGACCGCACGGTCGTCGCGGCGGAGGAAGCCGGCCTTCTTCAGCGCGCCGCGGTTGTTGTCGACGTCCGCCTCGTTCAGCGCACGGGCGACACCGAGACGGAGCGCACCGGCCTGACCGGAGACACCGCCACCCGCGATGCGGGCGATGACGTCGTAGCGGCCCTCGAGCTCGAGCACCTTGAAGGGCTCGTTCACTTCCTGCTGGTGCACCTTGTTGGGGAAGTAGTCCTCAAGGGTGCGACCGTTGATCTTCCACTTGCCGGTGCCCGGAACGATCCGGACGCGGGCAATGGCGTTCTTGCGGCGGCCCAGGCCTGCGGCGGGCTGGGGCTCACCGAAGCGCGAGGCCATGGACTCGGAGGTGTACTCACCCTCGAGCGGAACCTCGGTCTCGCTGGTGTAGCTGTCGATGTCAAGCTCTTCGAGCGGCTGCTCGGCAGTGGTCTCGGCCACGATTCTCCTCAGATTCTCTTCAGCTTTAGGGGGTGGCCGGAATTACTGCGCGACCTGGGTGATCTCGAACGGCACCGGCTGCTGGGCAGCGTGCGGGTGCTGGTCGCCCGAGTAGACCTTCAGCTTCGAGAGCATCTGACGACCGAGGGAGTTCTTGGGGAGCATGCCCTTGACGGCCTTCTCGACGGCCTTCTCCGGGTTGTTCGCCAGCAGGTCGTCGTAGCGGACGGAGCGCAGACCACCCGGGTAGCCGGAGTGGCGGTACGCCATCTTCTGGGTCCGCTTGTTGCCGGACAGGTGCACCTTGTCCGCGTTGATGATGATGACGAAGTCACCGGTGTCAACGTGGGGCGCGTAGATCGGCTTGTGCTTGCCGCGCAGGATGCTGGCGGCAGTCGTGGCGAGACGACCCAGGACGACGTCCTGAGCGTCAATGACGTGCCACTGGCGCGTCACATCGCCGGGCTTGGGGCTGTACGTACGCACGGTTCGTAGCCTTCGCTTCTTCAGTGAGGTTCCTGACAAGGTCACCGAAAACGATCACGACAGCCCTGACCGCACCACGGTGACGCAAACCGCGTGCTGATCGCTGGTCATCGGCCCGGCGGACCGGTGTAAGGGCCTCTCACGTGAGAATGAGCAAGCCAATACACACAACGAACAGCCAGGATAACGGGGCCGCCCATGCGGGTCAAAACACGGCCGCCGCCGCATGCCCGGCCGCGGCCGGGCCGTATCACCCGCCCCGAGCCGGGGTGCCGGACCGCGACGCGACGGAAAAGACAGGCTCTAAGATGCGCCGCATGAGTTACGGGCAGGGGGAGCCCCAATGGGATCCCTGGAAAACGAGTTCCCAGCAAGCGCAGCGAGACACCGGGAGTACCCCGGACTGGGCCGCCCTCGCCGAGGCCTCCGAGGCGCGCACCAAGCGCCGTCGGCTCCTGCTGATCCTCGGCTGTGCCCTGGCCACGATCGCGGTGGGCACCGCGGTGGCCGTGGCGATCATTTCCACGAACGGCAGCTCCCAGGCCTCCGGCAAGCCCACCCCTGATCTGCCCGGCGCCACCCACATACCCAGCGAGAGCGCGGACACCGCTCCCTCGTTCGCACCGACCTCGGCCCCTCCCCCGCTGGACCCGGCGGACTTCATCGCCAGTTCGAAGAAGGACACGGCGCCGATCAGCGCGGACACGCTCTTCCCCGGCACCCGGCTGACCGTGGGCTCGAACGTCTACAAGAAGGGCCCCACGGCCTCCACGACGAACTGCGCCTCCGCCGCGCAGGGCACGCTTCCCGCACTGCTCACCAAGAACGGCTGCACCCGCGTCATTCGCGCCACCTACACAACGAACGGCGTCGCGGTGACGGTCGGCGTGGCCCTCTTCGACACCACGGCCCAGGCGACCAAGGTCAAGCAGGAGGTCGACTCCAAGGGCATCGTCACCTCGCTCGCCGGCGACGGCGTGCCCGCGTTCTGCCGTACGACGGTCTGCCGCAACACCAGCAACTCCGTCGGCCGCTACGCGTACTTCACACTCGCCGGCTTCACCAACGGCAAGAACGTGACGACCAAGGACGCGAAGGTGTTCGCGGCCGGCGACGACGTGGCCGAGTTCGCGTTCCGCCAGATCCACCGCCGCGGTGAGGCACAGGCCTCCGCAGCCACCGGCCAGTGACCTGCCACAGGAAGGTCCGCGCCCTTTCCGGGAAACGCCGGGACGTCGTGCGGCTGATCATGGAATCGGTGTGACGTCATGCGTTTGCGGGGGCGGGTCGGGCTGATCGGGGCCGCACTCGGCGCGGCACTCACGGCGCCTCTGGCGGTGTGGGCCTGGCCCGACGAGGCCGAGCAGGAGGCCGGTGCGGTCCCGACCGATCTACGCGAACGGGACCCGCAGGCGACCCCGGCCGCACGCCGGGTGTAAGCGATGCTGGCCGGCCTGGAGAACGACGCGCGACACGGCCGCCCGAGCCGCACGGTGATCGGCCAGCACGTGGAACTGCACAACGAGCGGTACAACCCGGGGTACGCGACCCCAGACGGCGAGGGCGAGATCCACGGTGTCGTCGACGTACCCGCACCGTGGGCGGCAGCTCGGCCAGACCCCGTGCAACCGCAAGCAGTGGCAGGCGCTGGAGTACCCGGAGTTCCGCACCATGGAGCGGGAAGTGGCCAAGAAGTACGGCGCGGACATCATCGACACGACGCCCGCGTTCTGCACCGCGGATGTGTGCCCGGCGGTCATCGGCGACCAGGTCGTCTACTTCGACAACAGCCACATCACGTCGTCGTACTCGAAGACCCTGAAGCCCTTCCTCCAGCCGGCCCTGCAGGAGATCCTGGACAAGGCGTAGCCGTCTCCCGGGCCCGGGGCTCTACAACCGCCGCGCAGCCCCCTTTCAGTGCACCGCGCCCCGCACCCGCCGCGCCTGCCGCTGGCGGTCGGCGAGCTGGTCGTCCGCCGGGTACGCGACCTCCTCCAGCGTCAGCCCCAGCGGGCGGACGACATGGACGGCGCTGTCGCGGACGCCGGCGTCGAGGACCTTCCGCGGCCACTCCACTCCACGGTGGCCGTCACCCACGAACAGCAGGGCGCCGACCATGGAGCGCACCTGGTTGTGGCAGAAGGCGTCGGCGCGGACCTCGATCTCGATGATGCCGTCCGCCCCCCGGCGTACCCCGAAGTCGAAGATCTCGCGGATCGTCGTCGCCCCCTCGCGTTTCTTCGCGTACGCCGCGAAGTCGTGCTCCCCGATCAGGGACTTGGCGGCGGCGTCCATGGCGACGACGTCCAGCGGCCAGTCGTGCCACAGGACGTGGTTGCGCAGCAGTGGATCCGCACCGCCGGGGTTGTCCGTGACGCGATAGGTGTAGCGCCGCCAGATCGCGGCGAACCGGGCGTTGAAGCCGCTGGGTGCCTCCCTGAGCGCCCACACCCGCACATCCCTGGGCAGCCGCCCGGCGAGCCGTTTGAGCAGCTTTCCGCTCTGCTCGGCCCAGACCTCCCGGGGCAGATCGACATGGGCGACCTGTCCGCGGGCGTGCACACCGGCGTCGGTGCGCCCGGCGACGGTCAGTTCGTACCCCGCGTGATGAGACCGGGTGACGGTACGCAGCGCGTCCTCGATCTCCGCCTGCACGGTCCGCCGGCCGCCGGCCTGCTTGGCCCAGCCGTGGAAGTCGGTGCCGTCGTAGGACAGGTCGAGGCGGATACGGACGTGTCCCGGCTGTACTTCGTCACTCACTCCTGGATCCTCTCAGGTACGCGAAAGCGGGCCCGCCCCAAGGGGCGGACCCGCTCACTGCGAGGGCTTGCCTCAGGCGTCCTTCGACTCCTCGGCGGCGTCCTCGACCTTGGTCTCCTCGACCTTGGCCTCGTCGGCCTCCTTGACCGCACGCTTGGTGGCGGCCTCGGCCTCACCCACGGCCTTCTGCTGCACCGTCAGCGCCTCGACCAGCTCGATCACGGCCATGGGCGCGTTGTCGCCACGGCGGTTACCGATCTTGGTGATGCGGGTGTAGCCACCCGGACGGTTCTCGTAGCGCGGGCCGATCTCGGTGAAGAGCGTGTGGACGATGCTCTTGTCCGTGATGACCTGGAGCACCTGACGGCGGTTGTGAAGGTCGCCCTTCTTCGCCTTGGTGACCAGACGCTCGGCGTAGGGACGCAGCTTGCGCGCCTTCGCCTCGGTGGTGGTGATACGACCGTGCTCGAACAGCGCCTTCGCGAGGTTCGCGAGGATCAGCTTCTCGTGCGCGGCGCTGCCGCCCATGCGGGCACCCTTGGTGGGCTTCGGCATTCTGTCTCTCCTTGGTATCTGCCCCGGCCGTGTCAGGTACCGGGGTCAGTATCTGAGCAGGCGGTTGCCTGTCAGAGATCCAGACCCCCCGAAGGGGGCCTGGAAGGGCGTGGGACCAGTCACAACCGGCCCGCAGCCGCAGTACTGGACTCCTCGCGGAGTGCTCAGTACTGCTCGGTCTCGACGAACCCGGCGTCCGCGTCGTCGTCGGCGCCGAAGGCGTCGGCAGCGGCGGTCGGGTCGAATCCGGGCGGGCTGTCCTTCAGGGCCAGGCCCATGCCGGCCAGCTTCGCCTTGACCTCGTCGATGGACTTCGCACCGAAGTTGCGGATGTCCAGCAGGTCGGCCTCGGAGCGGGCGACGAGCTCACCCACGGAGTGGATGCCCTCACGCTTGAGGCAGTTGTAGGAGCGAACCGTGAGCTCCAGCTCCTCGATCGGCAGCGCGAGGTCGGCGGCAAGGGCGGCGTCCGTCGGGGACGGGCCCATGTCGATGCCCTCGGCGTCGATGTTGAGCTCGCGAGCCAGACCGAACAGCTCCACCAGAGTCTTACCGGCGGACGCCATGGCGTCACGGGGACGCATGGCCTGCTTGGTCTCGACGTCGACGATCAGCTTGTCGAAGTCGGTGCGCTGCTCGACACGGGTCGCCTCGACCTTGTAGGTGACCTTGAGTACCGGGCTGTAGATGGAGTCGACCGGGATCCGGCCGATCTCCTGGCCCGCCTGCTTGTTCTGCACGGCGGAGACGTAGCCGCGACCGCGCTCGACGGTCAGCTCCATCTCCAGCTTGCCCTTGCCGTTGAGCGTGGCGAGGACCAGGTCGGGGTTGTGCACCTCGACACCGGCCGGGGGCGCGATGTCGGCGGCGGTGACCAGGCCCGGACCCTGCTTGCGCAGGTACATCACGACCGGCTCGTCGTGCTCGGAGGAGACGACCAGCTGCTTGATGTTGAGGATCAGGTCGGTGACGTCCTCCTTGACGCCCGGCACGGTGGTGAACTCGTGCAGAACGCCGTCGATGCGGATGGACGTGACCGCCGCACCCGGGATCGAGGAGAGGAGCGTACGACGCAGGGAGTTGCCGAGGGTGTAGCCGAAGCCCGGCTCCAGCGGCTCGATCACGAACCGGGAGCGGAACTCGTCGACGACCTCTTCGGTCAACGAGGGTCGCTGAGCGATCAGCATGTGTGGATCAGATCCTTCAGTCGTGGGCGCCCGCTATATGACGCCCGACAGGGCCCGTACCTCAATGGCACGGGATACTGCAAGGGTACGGGCGGCACGGCCCGAAGAGGACCGTACCGCCCGGAAAACCGCGGCCGTGAAGCGGCGAAGGCGTCAGACGCGACGACGCTTCGGCGGGCGGCAGCCGTTGTGCGGGGTCGGGGTGACGTCCTGGATGGAGCCGACCTCGAGGCCCGTGGCCTGCAGGGAGCGGATCGCGGTCTCACGACCGGAACCCGGGCCCTTCACGAACACGTCGACCTTGCGCATGCCGTGCTCCTGGGCGCGGCGGGCAGCCGACTCGGCGGCCATCTGCGCGGCGAACGGCGTGGACTTCCGGGAGCCCTTGAAGCCGACGTGGCCGGCCGAGGCCCAGGAGATCACGTTGCCGGACGGGTCCGTGATCGAGACGATCGTGTTGTTGAACGTGCTCTTGATGTGCGCGTGGCCGTGAGCGACGTTCTTCTTTTCCTTGCGGCGCACCTTCTTGGCAGCGCCCTGACGACCCTTGGGGGGCATCTACTAACTCCTACGGGAGGTGGTCGGTCCTACAGCGAAGACCGTGGACAGGTGTCCGCTGCGGACTACTTCTTGCCCGGCTTCTTCTTGCCGGCGATGGCGCGACGCGGGCCCTTGCGGGTGCGGGCGTTGGTGCTGGTGCGCTGACCGCGGACGGGCAGACCGCGGCGGTGCCGCAGACCCTGGTAGCAGCCGATCTCGACCTTGCGGCGGATGTCGGCCTGGATCTCGCGACGGAGGTCACCCTCGGTCTTGATGTTGTTGTCGACGTACTCGCGGATCGCGACGAGCTGCTCCTCGGAGAGGTCGCGAACGCGGGTGTTCGGGTCAACGCCGGTCGCAGCCAGCGTCGCCTGCGAGAGGGTCCGGCCGATGCCGAACACGTAGGTGAGGGCGACCTCCACGCGCTTTTCGCGCGGGATGTCAACACCGGAAACGCGTGCCATTCAATGGCTCCTGGTGATCTTCGGAGGTCTTCCACAGAACCGGTTCCCAGCCGCCGTATGAGGTACGAACTGGGTCCCCGGCCTCCGAACCGGGGGTGTCAGGCCTGATGTTTCAGGTCTGGGCCCTGCGTATGAACATGTTGCTCGCGTCGCGCGAAGCTCTGCGGATGCAGAGAGTGGGTCGTGCGTCAGCCCTGGCGCTGCTTGTGGCGCGGGTTGTCGCAGATGACCATGACCCGGCCGTGACGGCGGATCACCCTGCACTTGTCGCAGATCTTCTTGACGCTCGGCTTGACCTTCATGGGTGAGGTTCTCCGGGTCAGTGCCACCACCCCGCGGAGGCGGGGCAAGGGCAAGATCTACTTGTAGCGGTAGACGATCCGGCCACGCGTCAGGTCGTACGGAGACAGCTCCACCACGACCCGGTCGTCAGGGAGGATGCGGATGTAGTGCATGCGCATCTTGCCGCTGATGTGTGCCAGGACCTGGTGGCCGTTCTGGAGCTCGACCTTGAACATGGCGTTCGGCAGAGACTCGACGACAGTGCCCTCGATCTCGATGGCACCTTGCTTCTTGGCCACGCTTCGCCCTTCGAATCGACTACCTTGATCGACTCCGCACCCCGCACGCAGACATGCAGATGCACGAGAGCCGACGAGTCAGTCTACGTCAGCGTCCCAGGAAACACGAATCGAGGCAGTCTGCCCCACAACCGAGATCATCATGCGAGGGGGTCGGGGGCGGCCGTGATGCCGTACTCCGCGAGCTTGGCCTTGCCGCCGTCCACAGCCGTCAGCACCAGCGGGCCCTGCTCGGTGAGGGCGACGGAGTGCTCCCAGTGGGACGACCACGTACCGTCCGTCGTGATCACCGTCCAGTCGTCCGACAGGACCTCGGTCTTCGGCGTCCCCAGCGACACCATCGGCTCGATGGCCAGGCAGAAGCCGGGCACCAGCTTCGGGCCCTTGCCGCGCCGCCGCTCGACGTAGTTCAGCAGGTGCGGGTCCATGTGCATCTCCGTGCCGATGCCGTGCCCGCCGTAGTCCTCGATGATCCCGTAGCGCCCGCCGCCCGGCTTCGGCTGCCGGCGGATGTACGTCTCGATGGCGCGGGAGACGTCGACGAGCCGGTTGCCCAGCTTCATCGCGGCGATCCCGGCCCACATCGACTCCTCGGTCACCCGGGAGAGCTCGACGAGTTCCGGCGCATGGCCCGATCCCACGAACGCGGTGAAGGCGGCGTCCCCGTGCCAGCCGTCCACGATCGCGCCCGCGTCGATGGAGATGACGTCGCCGTCCTTGAGTACGACCTCGTCGGACGGGATGCCGTGCACCACGACCTCGTTGACCGAGGTGCAGATGGTCGCGGGGAAGCCGCCGTACCCCAGGAAGTTCGACTTCGCGCCGTGCTCCGCGAGAACCTTGCGCGCGGCCTCGTCCAGGTCCTTCGTCGTGGCGCCCGGCACGGCCGCCTCGCGTGTGGCCGCGTGCACGGCTGCGACGACCAACCCCGCCTCACGCATCTTGGCGATCTGCTCGGGGGTCTTGATCTGCACCATGGCGGCTACGGCCTTTCTGGACCGGAGAGAGACGGACACCATCAAAGATACGGGGACGGCCCGCCCAGCCCGTCCGGTGATGGAGGACGAGGCCGGTCAGGCCGACCGGGGGGTGGGGGCTCAGCCCTTGGTGGGAGTCGCCGCACCTACGGCGTCCCACACATCGGCCGCGGCCCCCACAAGGGAACCGCGGCCGTGGAGCGGCAGTGGCGGGAAGGAGCGACTACTTGTCGTCGGCCTTCTGGAGCGCCTGCATCGCGCGGGCGGTCACCTCGTCCACCTTGCCGAGCGCCGAGATCGTGACCACCAGGCCCTGGGCCTTGTAGTAGTCGATGATCGGCTCGGTCTGCGTGTGGTAGACCTCCAGGCGCTTGCGGACGGTCTCCTCCGAGTCGTCGTCCCGCTGGTACAGCTCACCGCCGCAGGCGTCGCAGACGCCCTCCTGCTTCGCGGGCTTGTAGGAGACGTGGAAGACGTGCGCCGAGTCGTTACGGCACACGCGACGGCCCGCGATGCGCTTGACGACCTCCTCCTCGGGGACCTCCAGGTCGAGGACGCCGTCCAGCTTCATACTCTCGGACTTGAGCATCTCGTCCAGCGCCACGGCCTGCTGCACGTTCCGCGGGAAGCCGTCCAGCAGGAAGCCGCCCTGTGCGTCCGGCTGCTCCATGCGGTCCTTGGCCATCGCAATGGTGACCTCGTCCGGCACCAGGTTGCCCGCGTCCATGTAGGACTTCGCGAGTTTGCCCAGGTCCGTCTGCTGGCTGATGTTGGCGCGGAACAGGTCGCCCGTGGAGATGTGCGGGATCGACAGGTTCTTGGCGAGGAACGCGGCCTGCGTTCCCTTGCCTGCACCGGGCGGCCCGACGAGGACGATACGCATCAGCGGAGGAACCCTTCGTAATTGCGCTGCTGGAGCTGGCTCTCGATCTGCTTCACCGTCTCAAGACCGACACCCACGATGATCAGGATGCTGGTACCACCGAACGGGAAGTTCTGATTCGCATTGAAGCCCACCAACGCCATTGTCGGCACGAGAGCGATCAGACCCAGATACAGCGAACCCGGCCAGGTGATCCGGTTGAGTACGTAGCTCAGGTACTCAGCGGTCGGTCGGCCAGCCCGGATGCCCGGGATGAAGCCACCATACTTCTTCATGTTGTCCGCGACTTCTTCGGGGTTGAAGGAGATCGCCACGTAGAAGAACGCGAAGAACACGATGAGCAGGAAGTAGGCGGTGATGTAGATCGGGTGGTCGCCCTTGGTGAGGTTCTGGTTGATCCACGTCTTCCAACCGGAGTTGCCTCCGGCGAACTGCGCGATCAGAGCCGGGATGTACAGCAGCGACGACGCGAAGATCACGGGGATCACGCCCGCCTGGTTGACCTTCAGCGGGATGTACGTGGAGGTACCGCCGTAGGCGCGACGGCCGATCATGCGCTTCGCGTACTGGACCGGGATGCGCCGCTGGGCCTGCTCTACGAAGACCACCAGGGCGACCATGACCAGGCCGACCGCGATGACGGTGCCGAACTCGATCCAGCCACCGGCCAGGCTGCCCTGCTGCTTGATGGCCCACAGGGCGGACGGGAAGGTCGCCGCGATGGAGATGAACATCAGGATGGACATGCCGTTGCCGATACCGCGGTCGGTGACCAGTTCGCCGAGCCACATGACGACGGCCGTACCGGCGGTCATCGTGATGACCATCGTGATGGTGGTGAAGATCGACTGGTTCGGGACGATCTGGTTCGCCACCGGGCAGCCGGAGAACAGGGCGCCGCTGCGGGCGGTGGCCACCAGGCCGGTGCCCTGGAGGATCGCGAGCGCCACCGTCAGGTAACGGGTGTACTGCGTGATCTTCGCAGTACCCGCCTGGCCCTCCTTCTTCAGGGCTTCCAGACGCGGGATGACCACGGTCAACAGCTGGAGGATGATGCTCGCCGTGATGTACGGCATGATGCCCAGCGCAAAGATGGTGATCTGCAGCAGCGCGCCGCCGCTGAACATGTTTACCAGGCCGAAGATTCCCTGCTGGCCCTTGGCCACGTCCATACAGGTCTGGACGTTCTTGTAGTCGACACCCGGAATCGGGATGTGTGTACCGACCCGGTACACCACGATGATGCCGAGCGTGAAGAGCAGCTTCTTGCGCAGGTCGGGCGTCTTGAACGCCCGGGCGAACGCGGTGAGCACGGTGCCTCCTGCGACCCCCGCGCAACTGCGTCAAGGGTGACGTCTTGAGTTTCCGACTGAACAACGACAGGTGTAACGGCCAACCGCCGCCCTGAGTGCCCGTACCGCGACACCCTGCGAAAGTTGACAGTGCAGGCCACCTTACCGGCGAGACCGCTTCCCTAGGAACGACCAACCGGGGATACCCCAATTGTGGGGTATCCCCGGTCGGGATCGTTCAGGTCATCGAGACGCCCGAAAGGGTCAGACGAGCTCGGTGACCGTACCGCCGGCGGCGGTGATCTTCTCCTTGGCGGAGCCGGAGACGGCGTCGACCGTCACCTGCAGCGCCACGGAGATCTCGCCCTGGCCCAGGACCTTGACGAGGCTGTTCTTGCGAACGGCGCCCTTGGCCACCAGGTCCTCGACCGTGACCTCGCCACCCTGCGGGTAGAGCGCGGCCAGCTTGTCGAGGTTCACGACCTGGAACTCGGTCTTGAACGGGTTCTTGAAGCCCTTCAGCTTCGGGAGGCGCATGTGCAGCGGCATCTGGCCACCCTCGAAGCGCTCCGGAACCTGGTAGCGGGCCTTGGTGCCCTTGGTACCACGACCGGCCGTCTTACCCTTCGACGCCTCACCACGACCCACACGGGTCTTGGCGGTCTTGGCGCCCGGGGCGGGACGGAGGTTGTGGATCTTGAGCGGGTTCTGCTCCGCCATGATCAGTCGACCTCCTCGACCGTCACGAGGTGGCGGACGGTGTGCACCATGCCGCGGAACTCGGGGCGGTCCTCCTTGACGACCTGCGTGTTGATGCCCTTGAGGCCAAGGGAGCGCAGGGTGTCACGGTGGTTCTGCTTGCTGCCGATGTAGGACTTGACCTGCGTGATCTTGAGCTGTGCCATCACGCACCCGCCCCGGCACGCGCACGCAGCAGGGCCGCGGGGGCGACGTCCTCGAGCGGCAGACCACGGCGGGCCGCGATCTCCTCGGGACGCTGCAGGCCCTTCAGGGCCTCCACGGTCGCGTGCACGATGTTGATCGCGTTGTCGGAGCCGAGCGACTTCGACAGCACGTCGTGGATACCGGCGCACTCGAGCACGGCACGCACCGGACCACCGGCGATAACACCGGTACCCGGCGACGCCGGCTTGAGCAGCACGACGCCGGCAGCCTTCTCACCCTGGATCGGGTGCGGGATGGTGCCCTGGATCCGGGGGACCTTGAAGAAGTGCTTCTTGGCCTCCTCAACACCCTTGGCGATGGCGGCCGGCACCTCCTTGGCCTTGCCGTAACCGACACCCACGGTGCCGTCACCGTCGCCCACCACGACCAGCGCGGTGAAGCTGAAGCGACGACCACCCTTCACAACCTTGGCGACGCGGTTGATCGCGACGACGCGCTCAACGTAAGCGGTCTTCTCGGCGGCAGCTGCGCCGCCGTCACGGCCCTTCCGGTCCCGCCGCTCGCCGCCACCGGCACCGCCACCGCGGCGCTGGGGTCCAGCCATTGGAATTACCTCTCTCTTTTTCCGCTAGCTACGGCAGGCTCAGAACTTGAGCCCGGCTTCGCGGGCGGCGTCCGCCAGGGCGGCAATGCGCCCGGCGTACTGGTTGCCACCACGGTCGAACACGACAGCCTCGACGCCGGCGGCCTTGGCACGCTCGGCGACCAGGGCGCCGACCTGCTTGGCCTGCGCGGACTTGTCGCCCTCGCCACCACGGATCGAGGTGTCCAGGGTGGACGCCGACGCCAGGGTGTGGCCCTTCAGGTCGTCGATCACCTGCGCCACGATGTGGCGGTTCGAGCGGGTCACGACGAGACGGGGACGCTCCGCCGTACCGTTGATCCGCTTGCGGATCCGGATGTGACGGCGCTTGATAGAGGCGCGCTTGTAGGCGTCGCCCTTGAGAATCTTCTGCCCGTATGCCATGGCTTACTTACCCGCCTTTCCGACCTTGCGGCGGATGACTTCGCCCTCGTACTTGACGCCCTTGGCCTTGTACGGGTCGGGCTTGCGCAGCTTGCGGATGTTGGCCGCAACCTCGCCGACCTTCTGCTTGTCGATGCCCTCGACCGAGAAGCGGGTCGGGGCCTCCACCTTGAAGGTGATGCCCTCGGGGGCCTCGACGGTGATCGGGTGGCTGTAGCCGAGCGCGAACTCGAGGTTCGAGCCCTTGGCGGTCACGCGGTAACCGACACCACTGATCTCGAGCTTCTTCACGTAACCCTGGGTCACGCCGGTGATCATGTTCGCCACCAGCGTGCGGGACAGGCCGTGCAGGGCCTTGTTCTGACGCTCGTCGTTGGGGCGGGTCACCTGAAGGGTGCCGTCCTCGTTCTTGACGATCTCGATCGGCGAGGCGACGGTGTGGGTCAGCGTGCCCTTGGGGCCCTTGACCGAAACCGTGCTGCCGTCGATGGTGACGTCCACGCCGGCGGGAACCGCGATGGGGAGCTTGCCGATGCGCGACATAGCTGTTTCCTCCGTTCCCTTCCGTTACCAGACGTAGGCGAGAACTTCTCCGCCTACGCCCTTCTTGCCGGCCTGCTTGTCGGTGAGGAGCCCGTGAGACGTGGAGATGATCGCCACGCCGAGGCCGCCGAGCACCTTCGGCAGGTTGGTGGACTTCGCGTAAACCCGCAGACCGGGCTTGGAAATCCGCTTGATGCCCGCGATGGAGCGCTCACGGTTCGGCCCGAACTTCAGCTCGAGGACGAGGTTCTTGCCAACCTCGGCGTCCTCGACGCGCCAGCCCGTGATGAAGCCCTCCTGCTGGAGGATCTCCGCGATGTGCGACTTGATCTTCGATGCCGGCATCGTCACGGAGTCGTGGTATGCCGAGTTCGCGTTCCGCAGACGCGTAAGCATGTCTGCGATCGGATCAGTCATGGTCATGAATTGGCCTTCGGCCTCTCTCGCCGGGGTTTCCTGGTGCGCCATCCCTCTCCCCGATCCGAGACGGGACGGGTGCGGCGCGGTGGACCTACGGCGTAGTAAGTCGTACGGGCACGGCAGGCGCCCAACCCCACAAGCCTAAGGCATGGGTGCTGGGCGTCCCGCCGCCCCCAGATGCTTACCGAGAGCCTTGGGAATCCCGAATTAGGGGATTACCAGGAGCTCTTGGTCACGCCCGGCAGCTCGCCACGGTGAGCCATCTCACGAAGGCACACGCGGCACAGGCCGAACTTGCGGTACACGGAGTGCGGACGGCCGCAGCGCTGGCAGCGCGTGTAGCCACGCACACCGAACTTGGGCTTGCGAGCAGCCTTAGCGATCAGAGCCTTCTTCGCCATCTCGCTCACGCCTCCTTGAACGGGAAGCCGAGGTGACGAAGGAGCGCGCGGCCCTCAGCGTCGTTGGTCGCCGTGGTGACCACGGTGATGTCCATACCCCGGACGCGGTCGATCTTGTCCTGGTCGATCTCGTGGAACATGACCTGCTCCGTGAGACCGAAGGTGTAGTTGCCACGGCCGTCGAACTGCTTGGGGGACAGACCACGGAAGTCGCGGATGCGCGGAAGCGCGAGCGACAGGGTGCGGTCCAGGAACTCCCACATGCGGTCGCCACGGAGCGTGACGTGGGCACCGATCGGCTGACCCTCACGCAGCTTGAACTGCGCGATGGACTTGCGGGCCTTGGTGACGGCCGGCTTCTGACCGGTGATCGTGGTGAGGTCGCGGATGGCGCCCTCGATCAGCTTGGAGTCGCGGGCGGCGTCGCCCACACCCATGTTGACCACGATCTTGACGAGGCCCGGGGTCTGCATGACGTTCTCGTACTTGAACTCGTCACGCAGCTTGCCCGCGATCTCCTCGCGGTACTTCGTCTTCAGACGCGGAGTGGTGGTAGCCATCAGATGTCCTCACCCGTCCGCTTGGCAACGCGGATCTTGTTGCCGTTCTCGTCGAAGCGGTAGCCGACACGCGTGACGACCTTGTTGCCGTCCTTCTCCACGACCAGCTGAACGTTGGACACGTGGATCGGGGCCTCGGTGGTCACGATGCCGCCGGCCTGGGAACCGCTGGCGGTCGGGCCGGCCTTGGTGTGCTTCTTGACCCGGTTGACACCCTCGACCAGGACGCGCTCCTCGCGCGGGTAAGCGGCAACGACCTTGCCCTGCTTGCCCTTGTCCTTGCCGGTGATGACCTGAACCAGGTCGCCCTTCTTGATCTTCATGCTTACAGCACCTCCGGCGCGAGCGAGATGATCTTCATGAACTTCTTCTCGCGCAGCTCACGGCCGACCGGGCCGAAGATACGGGTGCCGCGAGGGTCGCCGTCGTTCTTCAGAATGACGGCGGCGTTCTCGTCGAAGCGGATGTACGAGCCGTCCGGACGGCGGCGCTCCTTGACGGTGCGAACGATGACCGCCTTGACGACGTCACCCTTCTTCACGTTGCCACCGGGGATCGCGTCCTTGACGGTGGCGACGATGACGTCACCGATGCCCGCGTAGCGGCGACCGGAGCCACCGAGCACACGGATGCAAAGGATTTCCTTCGCACCAGTGTTGTCGGCGACGCGCAGTCGCGACTCCTGCTGGATCACGTCTATCTCCTGATCGTCTGCCGGTTCCCGCAGGGTCCTTGCGGACTGACCTGCGAGCCTGGCGGAACTGTCCTGCGGGGAATCCGCAGGAATTACTTGCGCCTCTACAGGCGGGTTCCCAGCCGGGGGCCGGCACCTCGCGGTGCTGCCCCCGGCGGGGGGTCAGCGGGGGCGAACCCCCGCTTCCTTACTTCGCCTTCTCGAGGATCTCGACGACGCGCCAGCGCTTGGTCGCGGACAGCGGCCGGGTCTCCATCAGGAGGACGCGGTCGCCGACACCCGCGGCGTTCTGCTCGTCGTGCGCCTTGAGCTTGTTCGTACGGCGGATGACCTTGCCGTACAGCGCGTGCTTGACACGGTCCTCGACGGCGACGACGACGGTCTTGTCCATCTTGTCGCTGACGACGAGACCCTCGCGGGTCTTGCGGAAGCCGCGCGCCTCAGTGTTCTCAGTCATGTTCTCGCTCATCAGGCGTTCTCCACCGTTTCGATGCCCAGCTCACGCTCGCGCATCAGGGTGTAGATCCGCGCGATGTCCTTGCGGACCGCCTTCAGACGGCCGTGGTTCTCGAGCTGGCCCGTCGCCGCCTGGAAGCGGAGGTTGAACAGCTCTTCCTTGGCCTCGCGGAGCTTGCCCAGAAGCTCCTCGTTGCCCAGCTCGCGCAGCTCGGACGCCTTGGTACCGGCCGACATCACGCTTCACCTGCCTCGCGCTTGACGATCCGGCACTTCATCGGCAGCTTGTGGGCAGCACGAGTCAGCGCCTCACGGGCGATCTTCTCGTTCGGGTAGGACAGCTCGAACATCACCCGACCGGGCTTGACGTTCGCGATCCACCACTCCGGCGAACCCTTACCGGAACCCATGCGGGTCTCGGCGGGCTTCTTGGTCAGCGGGCGGTCCGGGTAGATGTTGATCCAGACCTTGCCGCCACGCTTGATGTGACGGGTCATGGCGATACGAGCCGCTTCGATCTGGCGGTTCGTGACGTACGCCGGGGTCAGCGCCTGGATGCCGTACTCGCCGAACGCAACCTGCGTTCCACCCTTGGACATACCATCGCGCTTCGGGTGGTGCTGCTTGCGGTGCTTGACCCTACGGGGGATCAGCATTTCGGTCAGGCCTCCGTTCCGGTGCTCTCAGCCGGAGCAGCGGCAGGAGCCTCGGCCTTGGGGGCCTCGGCAGCCTGCTGAGCCTGCTGCGGCTTGCGACCGCGCCGCTCGCCACCACGGCCACCACGGGCCGGGCGGTCGGCGCCACCACGGGCCGGGCGGTTGCCCGCACGGGCGGCGGCGTTCTCGGCGCGGACCTCGGCGATGTTCTTGACATCGCCCTTGTAGATCCAGACCTTCACACCGATGCGGCCGAAGGTCGTCTTGGCCTCGAAGAAGCCGTAGTCCACGTTCGCGCGGAGCGTGTGCAGGGGCACACGGCCCTCGCGGTAGAACTCCGAGCGGGACATCTCGGCGCCGCCGAGACGGCCACCACACTGGATCTTGATGCCCTTGGCGCCCGCCTTCATCGCCGACTGCATGCTCTTACGCATGGCGCGACGGAAGGAGACACGGGAGGACAGCTGCTCGGCAACGGCCTGGGCCACGAGCTGAGCGTCGGTCTCGGGGTTCTTGACCTCGAGGATGTTCAGCTGGACCTGCTTGCCCGTGAGCTTCTCGAGGTCGCCGCGGATGCGGTCGGCCTCGGCGCCACGGCGGCCGATGACGATGCCAGGACGCGCGGTGTGGATGTCCACACGGACGCGGTCACGGGTGCGCTCGATCTCAACCTTCGAGATGCCGGCGCGCTCCATGCCGGACGTCATCATCCGACGGATGGCGACGTCTTCCTTGACGTAGTCCTTGTACAGCTTGTCGGCGTACCAACGCGACTTGAAGTCGGTCGTGACACCGAGCCGGAACCCATGCGGGTTTACCTTCTGGCCCATTACCGGGTTCCTTCCTTGCTGCTGACGACCACGGTGATGTGGCTGGTCCGCTTGCGGATCCGGTAGGCACGGCCCTGGGCACGCGGCCGGAACCGCTTCAGGGTCGGACCCTCGTCGACGTACGCCTCGGAGATGTAGAGGCTGTCGGCGTCGGTGTGGTCGTAGTTGTGCGCGGCGTTGGCAATGGCGCTGTCCAGCACCTTGCCCACCGGCACGCTCGCGGCCTGCGGGGCGAAACGCAGGACCGCCTGAGCCTCCGTGGCATCCATGCCACGGATGAGGTCCACCACACGGCGGGCCTTCATGGGCGTGACGCGGATGTACCGCGCCTGGGCCCTGGCTTCCATGGTTGTCCCTTCGATGTTTGTCATGGTCATTCCACCCCGCTATTAGCGGCGCTTCGACTTCCGGTCGTCCTTGACGTGACCCCGGAAGGTGCGGGTCGGCGAGAACTCACCGAGCTTGTGGCCGACCATCGACTCGGTGACAAACACCGGGATGTGGGTCTTGCCGTTGTGCACCGCGATCGTGTGGCCGAGCATGGCCGGGACGATCATCGAGCGGCGGGACCAGGTCTTGATGACGTTCTTGGTGCCGGCTTCGTTCTGGACATCCACCTTCTTGATCAGGTGGTCGTCGACGAAGGGCCCCTTCTTCAAGCTACGAGGCATCTCAACCCGTCCTTAGCGCTTCTTGTTCGTCTTGCGGCGGCGGACGATGTACTTGTTGCTCGCCTTCTTGGCGGAACGAGTACGGCCTTCCTTCTTGCCCCACGGGGACACCGGGTGGCGGCCACCGGAGGTACGGCCCTCACCACCACCGTGCGGGTGGTCCACGGGGTTCATGACCACACCACGCACGGTCGGGCGGACGCCCAGCCAGCGCTTACGGCCGGCCTTGCCCCAGTTGATGTTGGACTGCTCGGCGTTGCCGACCTCGCCAACGGTGGCGCGGCAGCGGACGTCGACCAGACGGATTTCGCCGGACGGCATGCGCAGGTGGGCGTAGGCGCCCTCCTTCGCGAGCAGCTGCACGGAGGCACCGGCGGAGCGGGCGAACTTGGCACCGCCACCGGGACGGAGCTCGATCGCGTGGATCGTGGTACCGACCGGGATGTTGCGGAGGGCCAGGTTGTTGCCCGGCTTGATGTCAGCCCCGGGACCGTTCTCGACGCGGTCACCCTGCTGCAGGTTGCGCGGGGCGAGGATGTAGCGCTTCTCGCCGTCGGCGTAGTGCAGCAGCGCGATGCGCGCGGTGCGGTTGGGGTCGTACTCGATGTGCGCGACCTTCGCCGGCACGCCGTCCTTGTCGTGACGACGGAAGTCGATCACGCGGTAGGCGCGCTTGTGTCCGCCACCCTGGTGGCGAACGGTCACACGACCGGTGTTGTTACGGCCGCCCTTGCTGTGCAGGGGGCGGACCAGCGACTTCTCCGGCGTGGACCGCGTGACCTCGACGAAGTCGGCGACGCTGGCGCCACGACGGCCCGGCGTAGTCGGCTTGTACTTGCGGATTCCCATTTCTCAGTCCTCGTCCGATATCGGACGATCCGGACCGCCGTCAGGCGGTCGGACCGCCGAAGATGTCGATACGGTCGCCCTCGGCGAGGGTCACGATCGCGCGCTTGCTGCCGGCACGCTGACCGAAACCGGTCTTCGTGCGCTTGCGCTTGCCCTGGCGGTTGATCGTGTTGACCCCGGTGACCTTGACCGAGAAGACCGCCTGGACGGCCTGCTTGATCTGGGTCTTGTTGGCGTTCGGGTCGACGATGAACGTGTACTTGTTCTCGTCGAGGAGCGCGTAGCTCTTCTCCGACACGACCGGCTTCAGCAGGACGTCACGGGGGTCCGTGTACGACTTGCTGACCGGGGTGACGACGGTGTTCTTACCCTCGGCGGCGTGGCGACGCGCCTTGGCGACGCGCGCGGCCTTGGCGGCCTTGGCGGCCTTCGAGGCGATGCTCGGGTGACGGGTAGCCATCAGGCCTCGCTCCCTTCAGTGTCGTTGGCCTTCGGGCCGGACACGAAGGACTCGAGAGCGGCCTGAGTGAAGACCACGTCGTCCGAGACGATCACGTCGTACGTGTTCAGCTGGCCCGGCTCCAGGATGTGCACCTGGGGCAGGTTGCGAGCGGACAGCAGGGCCTTGTCGTTCTCGCGCTCGATGACCAGGAGCACGTTCTTGCGCTCGCTGATCTTGCCGAGGAGAGCCTTGGCGGCCTTGGTGGAGATGTCCGACTCGACCACGTCGGAGACGACGTGGATGCGGTTGTTGCGGGCCCGGTCGGTGAGGGCGTGGCGCAGGGCCGCGGCCTTCATCTTCTTCGGGGTCCGCTGCGAGTAGTCGCGCGGCACGGGACCGTGCACGACGCCACCACCGGCGAACTGCGGCGCGCGGGTCGAACCCTGGCGGGCGCGACCGGTGCCCTTCTGGCGGTACGGCTTGCGGCCACCACCACGAACTTCACCGCGGGTCTTGGTCTTGTGCGTGCCCTGACGGGCAGCGGCCAGCTGCGCGACGACGACCTGGTGGATCAGCGGGATGCTGACCTTCTCAACGTCGAAGATCTCCGCGGGGAGCTCGACGGTACCGGCCTTCTCGCCCGCCGGCGAAAGGATGTCAACAGTGCTCATCGGTTACCTCAGGCCCCCTTGGCCGCGGTGCGGACCAGGACGAGGCCGCCGTTCGGACCGGGAACCGCGCCCTTGATGAGCAGCAGACCCTTCTCCGCGTCAACGGCGTGGACGGTCAGGTTCTGGGTGGTGACCCGCTCGTTGCCCATGCGGCCGGCCATGCGGACGCCCTTGAACACACGGCCCGGGGTGGCGCAGCCACCGATGGAACCGGGGGAGCGGTGCTTGCGCTGGGTGCCGTGACTGGCGCCGAGGCCCTTGAAGTTGTGACGCTTCATGACACCGGCGAAGCCCTTGCCCTTGCTCTTGCCGGTGACGTCGACCTTCGCGCCGGCCTCGAACACCTCAGCGGTGATCTCCTGGCCGAGGGTGTACTCGCTGGCGTCCGCGGTGCGGATCTCAACGAGGTGACGACGCGGGGTGACGTCGGCCTTGGCGAAGTGACCCTTGAGGGGCTTGTTCACCTTGCGCGGGTCGATGTCGCCGAAGGCGATCTGGACCGACTCGTAGCCGTCGACATCGTTCGTACGGACCTGGGTCACGACGTTGGGCGCGGCCTTGACGACGGTCACGGGGACGACACGGTTGTTCTCGTCCCACACCTGCGTCATGCCGAGCTTCTCGCCCAGGATGCCCTTGATCTGCTTCATCTCTCAGATCACCGGCCTCAGAGCTTGATCTCGATGTCGACACCGGCCGGGAGGTCGAGTCGCATCAGGGAGTCAACGGTCTTGGGCGTCGGGTCGAGAATGTCGATCAGGCGCTTGTGCGTGCGCATCTCGAAGTGCTCGCGCGAGTCCTTGTACTTGTGCGGCGACTTGATGACGCAGTACACGTTCTTCTCAGTGGGCAGGGGCACCGGGCCCGCGACCGACGCACCAGTACGGGTCACCGTCTCGACGATCTTCTTCGCCGAGGAGTCGATGACCTCGTGGTCGTAGGCCTTGAGCCGGATGCGGATCTTCTGTCCCGCCATGGCTACCTCGTAGTCCTGTCTCTCATACGCTCCGGAACCCGGTGGTTTTGCAACTCCCGCTCCGACCCACGCGGTCGGGCGTGTCGCGCTCCCGCTGACATGAATGTCCCTTGTCCGAACATCCCTGCTGGGGGAACACGGCCCTTCCGGAACCGTGGAACCAGGGGCGGAAAAACCCACCGGGTGCCTGGCCGGTGCCGCGCCCACGCTTCCCGAAAGATTCCCGTACGTCCGCCCCAGCGCTGCCGTGAGGCAGTTAGGGCGACGAGTACTGTGGGACTCGCTTTCGGTCCTCCCGGCGGGAGGCGCGCAGCATCAACACTCGACCGAGCAACTCGGACAGTCTGCCATAGAGAACGGCAGGCTGGCCAATCGAGCCGAAGAGATTACCCGGAGCGTGACGTACGTCAAACCGGAAGCGCCGAATGGGGTGGGTACGCCGCCCGGGAGTGGACTCGATCATCAGGTTAGAGTCGGGCGGCGAAGGCATGATCGCGCACTCGGGGGGACGACGTGGCAGAAGCCGGAGCGAAGGACGCCCATCAGACTTCGGACACCGTCGAGACCGTTGACGCCGTCGGCACCGACCAGAAGGCGAAGCTGCTGCGGGACGCGGACCGCATGGACAACTGGTCGAAGGCCTGGCTCCTGCTGGCGGTGTTGGCGTGGGCCTGGTTCGCGTACTTGATGCTCGCCTCCTACGGCCCCGAGATCACCTCCGGGGACTCCACTCGGCAGCTCTGTGACGGCCCGCTGGTCGACCCGTTCCCGCGGAGCGACGAGTGCCGCGCCGACGAACTGCGCCAGTGGCCGGCGCTCCTCGGCGTACTGGCCCTGACGGTCGTGCTGACGGTCATCGCGGCGGCGACGACCGTCTACACACAACTGCTGACGCGCCTGGCGGAGGCGTCCGGCTCCGGGAGGACCCCGGAGACCGGACGCGACTGAGCCTGACGGATGGACGGCGCTCAGGCCGTCAGATGACGCCCTGGGCGAGCATGGCGTCGGCGACACGCTCGAAGCCGGCGATGTTCGCGCCGGTCACGTAGTCGGGCCCCGCAGCGCTCGGCGGTCTCGTGGGAGCGGACGCGCACCGCGAGAGGGAGACAGTGGTCTCAGCCGCCCAGGACCCCTGCCGTCCCGGGGGCGCCGTTGGCGCCGGGCGCATGGGGACAGCGCCAGATGCAGTATCCGCACGGCGGCGGATCTCCAGCCACTGGGCCCGTCGGCCCCTGACCTGCCGACGGCGCCTCGCCCTCACCCCGGGCGCGGACCCGCCTGGTGGGCTCGGCAGCATCCGGCGGGCTGGGATACCCCAAGGACACCGCCGCGCGAAGGAATCCGGCCATGGCAGCCTCGCTGTTGCGAGCCCTGACCGCGTATTGCGCCCTGGCGCGTTTGTGAAGTCTGCGCACGGCCCTGCGCGGCGGATACGGCACCTGTCGGCCCAGATAATTCGACCGGCTCTGCTCGAACTGCTCATCGGCGTCATCCAGAGACCTCTCGAACCCCCTCAGGAGCCACTGCAGGTCGGCCAGCTCGCGCGTACGGGCCTGACTGTCACCCGCGACCGCCTGGGACATGTCATCGACTTTCCCGCCCGCGAACAAAAGATCCTTGCGCAGCTTGCCGATCACCTGATTGAACCGGATGACATCGGGGCGGATCTCGTCGAGCAATCCCTCCTCGAACTGCGCCTCATAGAAGAGCCGGTCCCTCTGGCGGGAAGTCCGCTCATGGGGGGCTCCGGCTTGCAGTTGGTCAAGTGCCTGCACGCAGTCCTTGAGCGCGGCCGCGGCCGCTCCGCGGACACGTCCGCAGTACTCGCTCATGCCCATCACCGGCCCGCTGTAGTCCCTGCGGGCCGTGGCGGCGCGCGACAGGAACGCAACGCAGACGGCGCTCAGGGCAGCACCCGCCGTGGTGATCCCAGCCACGACGATCTCGCTCTGCACGCTTCCTCTCTTCCCGCAGCTGAGCACGGTCACCGACTCGCCTCATCGTAGACGGCTCAATACCCGTGGGACAGAGAGCAGTTGATACGCCGAAGAGAGCAGAAGCGAGAGAACTGGAGAGAAGAGAGGAGAAGGCGAAGACACACGTAGTGGAACGCAACTTGACGGACACGCCGTGTGCATATGGCGCCCCGTCCCGATGACCAAGTCCCACGCGGTCCGGGTCCCAGGGTGAGAAGTACCGCCCGGTGGGGTCCCGGCCCCGGTCGCCCGGCCATCCGCGCAGGGGCGGGCCGGGCGACCGTCGTGGCCGCGGTGTCAGATGACGCCCTGGGCGAGCATGGCGTCGGCGACACGCTCGAAGCCGGCGATGTTCGCGCCGGTCACGTAGTCGCCGGGGGCGCCGTAGCGCTCGGCGGTCTCGTGGCAGGTGGTGTGGATGTCCCGCATGATGCCGGCCAGCTCCTCCTCGACGCGCGCTGCCGTCCACGACGTACGGGAGTGGTTCTGCGCCATCTCCAGGCCGCTGACCGCGACCCCGCCCGCGTTGGCCGCCTTGCCGGGCCCGAAGGCGACCCCGGCGCGCTGGAAGAGGTGGACGGCCTCCGGCGTCGTCGGCATGTTCGCGCCCTCGGACACCGCCTTCACGCCGTTGCGGATGAGCATCTCGGCGTCCCTCTCGTCCAGCTCGTTCTGCGTCGCCGACGGCAGTGCGACATCGGCCGGCACGTCCCAGACGCGCCCGCCGGGCACGTACCGGGCGGAGGCGCCACGGCGCTGCGCGTACTCGCTGATCCGGCCGCGCTCGACCTCCTTGATCTGCTTCAGCAGCTCGACGTCGATGCCCTTGTCGTCGACCACGTATCCGCCGGAGTCCGAGCAGGTCAGCGGGTTCGCGCCGAGGGCGAGCAGCTTCTCGACGGTGTAGATCGCGACGTTCCCGGAGCCGGAGACGACCACTGTCTGCCCCTCCAGGTCCTCACCCCGCTCACGCAGCATCGCCTCGGCGAACAGCACGTTCCCGTACCCGGTTGCCTCCGGGCGGATCAGGGAGCCGCCCCAGTGGGCGCCCTTGCCGGTCAGCACACCGGCCTCCCAGCGGTTGGTGATCCGCCGGTACTGGCCGAACAGGTAGCCGATCTCGCGGGTGCCGACGCCGATGTCACCGGCCGGGACGTCGGTGTGCTCGCCGATGTGCCGCTGCAACTCGGTCATGAACGACTGGCAGAACCGCATGACCTCCGCGTCGCTGCGGCCGTGCGGGTCGAAGTCGCTGCCGCCCTTGCCGCCGCCGATACCGAGTCCGGTGAGCGCGTTCTTGAAGACCTGCTCGAACCCGAGGAACTTCACGATCCCGAGGTTCACCGACGGGTGGAAGCGCAGGCCGCCCTTGTACGGGCCCAGCGCACTGTTGAACTCGACCCGGAAGCCCCGGTTGACCTGCACTCGCCCCCGGTCGTCCTGCCACGGCACCCGGAAGATGATCTGCCGCTCCGGCTCGCACAGCCGCTCCACCAGCCCCGCCTCCGCGTACTCCGGCCGGGCGGTCAGCACGGGCGCGAGTGTCTCCAGCACCTCGTGGGCGGCCTGGTGGAACTCGGGCTGGGCCGGGTTACGGTGCTCGATCTCGGTGAGCAGGGTGGCGAGCTGGGCGTTGGTGTCGAGTCGGGTCGTCACATCGTCCCTTTCTGGCACGGCTTTGACCGGCGTGGGGGCCGGTTACCGACATGGAAGCCGGTGATGAACGCTCGGCGCCGTTGCCGCGCGCAGGAACTCGGCCGTCCCGGGAGTGGCATCCGGGAAACGGCCGACGCTTCACTGTTACTCCTCTGTAAAGCCGTTGGCCAGTGTCTCCGCCTGGGATGTCCGGAATCTGAGACACGTCGTGTCGATCAGTGAGTCGACAGGTGGCAGGTTCGGGTCAGACGACGGAGGCAAAACCGCAGGTCGGGTCGCGTAACGTGGCCCAAAACCCGCACTTAATGGGTCAGAGATGCAGAAATCCGGCCGCGAGATACAACACAGGAGCCACGAGGATCACCCAGCGGACGATTCCCCCGACGGTCAGCACCCGGTCGGCTTGAGCGGTAGGGCGCAGGTGACTGTGCAGGGCCATGGCGGTCAGCGTGTCGGCGGCTTGGGCTCCGGTGCCGACGCGGCCGGTGAGGCGGCTCAGCCAGGGCGGCGCGAACAATCCGGCGACCTTGGGTTCCGCCGCGGGACCGATGAACCCGAGCTGTCCGTCGCGCCGCATCTCCACATGGCCGATCCTCGACCACGGCAGGAACCGCGTGGCCCACATGCGGCGGATGTACACGCCGTCCCGGTCCGCGGTGATGCGCCACAGCGCAAGCCAGCAGCAGGGGAAGGCGAGGACCAGCCACGCCCACAGTGCCCGCAACAAGAGACCCGGCTGCGGATGGGCCAGGCTCGCGCCGGCGGGTGCGTAGTCGAGCGCGACGAGCACGACGGCCAAGGCCGCACCCGTCGCCTTTCCTCGCCATCCGGCACCCCACACCAGCGGCGCCTCCGGTGCCGTCATCGTCTCGGCGAGCCTCTCGACCCGTGCGCGGCGTTCCTGGCGCGCCTGCCGCCGCCGCTGCGCTCGGATCGTTCCCGTTCCCACCTTGTGCGCCGTCAACGCTCGGACACGTGCGGGACGAAACGCGCCCAGGTGTCCGCGGCGAAGGTGAGCCGGGGGCCTTCGGTGTTCTTGGAGTCGCGGACGTGGACTGTGCCGGGGACAGAGGCGATCTCGACGCATGAGTCGCCTTCGTTGCCGCTGCTGTAGCTGCTCTTGAACCACGCCAGCTCGGTGGCGTCCTCGGTGGAGGCCTTGCGGATCATGTCTCTCCCAGCAGTTGCTCGATGAAGACCAGCGACTCGCGTGGGGAGAGAGCCTGAGCCCGGATGGTGCTGTACCGCAGTTCAAGGATGCGCAGGTGTTTGAGTTCGGAGGTCGGTCGTCCATTGAACGCGCCGTCGGAGCGCGCCACTGCCATACCGTCCGCGAACTTCAGCACCTCGATCCTTCCGTCCAGCCCAGGATGCGCCTCGCAGTGCAGCGGCATCACCTGGATGGTGACGTTGTGCAACTTCCCCACTTCCAGCAGCCGTTCAAGCTGCTGGCGCCAGACCATTGTGCCTCCGATGGGGCGCCCCAACGCCGCCTCCTCCTGGACGAAGCTCAGCGCCGGGGCAGGTGAACGCTCGAAGATCGACTGTCGCGCCACTCGGGCAGCCACCAAGCGTTCCACCTCTTCCGGGGCGTACGGAGGCTGCCGAGCCGTGAACAACGCCCTCGCGTGTTCTGGAGTCTGCAACAGGCCGTTGAGGCTATGACTCTCGTACACACCCATCTCCACTGCCTGGGCCTCCAGCTTCGCCAGCTCCCGAAGCCGCTTCGGGTACCGAACCCTCTTCACGTCCTCCCATGTCGCCGCGATGAGCCCACCGGCCCCCAACACCTCGTCGGCCCTGTCCAGGTACTCCTGACGAGGGATCCGCTTGCCGCCCTCGACCTTGTAGACCAGGTCTTCCCCGTACCCGACCGCCACCCCGAACTCCGCGGCCCGCAGTCCCGCCGCCTCGCGTCGCAGCTTCAACTGCCGTCCCACGGTGGCGATGACGGCCACACCCCACTCGTCGTCCGGGTCCACCTCCCAGCCCGGCTCGTCCGCCTCGCTCCTGAGCCGTACCGCCTCGCCGTCCACCGACATGCGCGCCCCTCCGTAGTCCCGCGTCGTACCGCGACGCCCTACCCGTAGGAACGGTGCCGACAGCCCGGACAGCACCGGACAATCAGCCGACAGTCACCGTACGCACCCGCTCAGTCACCCCTCACGGTAGACGCAGCCAGCCACGCTGAGTGATGTGAATCAGGAAACCGCCGAGGGCACAGCCCAACCCGCCGCCCAGTTCCGCAACTTCACGGTGCTGCTGTCGTCCACGAGGCGCGGGGCCCGCCTCGCGCGTCTGCTCGCGGAAGCGCAGCTACGCAGTTGGGGTCTGCCCACGGAGACCGCGAGCCACGTGGTGGCCGAGCTGGCGGCCAACGCGGCGACGCACGGCCGCGTACCGGGTCGGGACTTCCGCCTGACGCTGTACGTCGTCGGCGGCACCCTCCGTATCGAGGTCACCGACACACAGGGTGACCGCCTTCCCGAGCCCCAACAGCCTTCCGTGGACGTCGAGTCGGGGCGCGGCCTGCTCATCGTGGACGCGCTCGCGGACCGCTGGGGCGTGAGCGAGGACCGGTTCCCACGCAAGACCGTATGGGCCGAACTGGGCTCCCCCGAGCCGGCATGAACGCCCCAGGCGGTCACTTTCCCTGTCTGTTGCCGGAGGTGTCGCACAGCGCGCGGTTGACAAGGCCACTGGCGGCTTTCTGTTGCCGGAGCGTTTTGTCAAGGTCGTTGAAGCTGGTGGACATGGAGACGGTGACGGTGCGGCTGCCGTCGTCGGTGGCGCCGTTCAGGGTGATGTAGCCGGCTTCGCCTCCTTCGTGGCTCCAGTAGCTGCCGCCGCAGGTCAGGGGGCGGTTGACCAATCCGAGGCCGTAGCGTCCGCCGGGCCAGAACGTCTCGAACCGCTTGCCGACCGGGACGGTGTTCTGCATCTCGGCCAAGCGCGCCCCGGACAGCAGCTTGCCGCCCAGCAGTCCCTGGAAGAAACGGTTGACGTCCGCCGTGGTGGAAACGTAGCCGCCGAGGTCGGGGACGATCTGTTGGGTGACGTCGATCCGTTTGCCGGAGGCGAAGACCTGATAGCCGTCGGCGTGCGGGCGACGAAGGGTGGGCTTGGCGCCCGACAGATAGGTGTGGTTCATGCCGAGCGGTTTCAGGATCCGGCTCTCGACCTCCTCCCGCCATGGGCGGCCGGCGGACTTTTCGGCGATCATGCCGAGGACGACGTAGCCGGTGTTGGAGTAGCTCCAGCCGGTGCCGGGCCGGAAGTCCGGGTGGTGCTTCATCGCCCGAGCGACGATCTGTTCGGGGGTGTAGGTGTCGTAGCGGTGCTGGTAGTACTCCTTCGGGGTGTCGAAGCCGGGAAGGTCGTCGTGGAGGCCGCTGGTGTTCTGCAGGAGCTGGCGCACGGTGATCTTCCGTCCATCGTTGCCGTTGCCGTCGATCACACCGGGCAGCCAGCGGTCCACCGTGTCCTCCAGTGACAGCTTGCCGTCGTCGACCAACTGCAGGATCACAGTGGCCATGAGTGCCTTGCCGGTGCTGGCTATCCGGAAGTAGCCGTCGCGGGGCACCGGGCGGTTCGCACCCGCCACGGCAACGCCGTTGGTGGCGACCAGATCTCGGCCGGAGGCAGTGGTCACCCGAGCCTGGACGCCGGTGATCCCCAGCGCCTGGAGGGCAGCGGTGTCCCGGCGCAGGTCGTCTTGCTGGTATCCGGGCGCTGACGTCGCGGCCGCGCCGTCCGAGGCCTGGACGGCTACGGCCACACCCGCTGTGCCGAGTGCGGCCGCCGCGACGGCCAGCCACCCTCGGCCGATCCGGCGGTGACGTTGCTGGGACGGGCGGTGCTGCGGCGCGGAGGCCGGGGTTGTGGATCTCATGAATCCCACGCTAGGTAAGCGTCGAGTTGCATGTCGCTACCACGGACTGCCGAGGGAAACCTACAGGTGGCTGTAGTGCCGCAGGGGCCGCCCGGCACATACAGTGGCGCGGCTGAGGGCCGCTCCCGGCCCGTACGACAGACGAAGGCGAACCAGTGCAAGACGTGATCGGCGCGGCCCGCGCATGGTCGGTCCAGACGCGGCGCAGCGGACGCTACCTGCTCGGCACCCTGCTGACCGCTACGGTGACGCTCGTGGCGGCGCCACTGCTGTGCGTACCGTCGCTCGCCGCTCCCTGGGCGGAGCGCCATCGCCGGCGCGCCGGGGCGCTGGTGGGCCGACCGGTGGAGCCGAGCCCGCGCGCCCGCCGCCGCGACCTCGCGTGGCTCGCGACTCAGGTGGCCACCGGCCTGCCCGCGGGGGCATTCACCCTGCTGTGCCTGGGTAACCTGCTCCTCACCCTCGTCGTCACCGTGGGGTGGTGGGCCTTTCCCACGTCGGATCCGCCACGGCTGCTGCTGCTCGGTGTCCGTGTCAACAGCTGGACCTCCGCACTGACGATCAACCTGGCGCAGTTCCTGCTCCTTGCGGCGCTGGCGACCATCGCCCTGCCGCCGCTCGCCCGGGTGCACGCGCGGTGCTGCCTGGCAGTCCTGGCACCGTCTCCCGCGGAACAACAACTGGCCGCGCGCGTCACCGAACTCACCCGGACGCGCGCAGACGTCCTACAGGCGCACGGCGCGGAACTCCGCCGGATCGAACGCGATCTGCACGACGGCACCCAGGCTCGTCTGGTGGCCATCGCCATGCGGCTTGCCGTGGCCGGGGAGAGCCAGGACCCCGACGCGGCCGCTGTGCTCGTACGGCAGGCCCAGGCCGAGACCGAGGAGGCTATGACCGAGCTGCGGTCCGTCATCCGGACCATCTACCCCCCGGTCCTGGCCGACCAGGGCCTCGTCGGCGCGCTCGGCACCCTGACCACCAGGGCCGGCGTGCCGACCCGCATCGCCGTCGGCGAACTCGGTGAGGTCCCTGCCGCGGTCGAAGTGGTCGCCTACTTCGCCGTCACCGAGACGCTGGCGAACATCGCCCGGCACAGCCGAGCCACCAAGGCCGCCGTCCGCGTCACCCGCAACGGCGCGATGCTGTCCGCAGAGATCACCGACGACGGGACCGGCGGGGCGGACCCATCTCGAGGCAGCGGCCTGAACGGAATTCGTCGCCGCGCCGCCGCCCTGGACGGCACCATGGAGATCAGCAGCCCGCCGGGCGGGCCGACCACCATCACCGTGGAGCTGCCGTGCGCGTAGTCATCGCCGAGGACAACGTCCTGCTGTCCTCCGGACTCGAACTCCTGCTGAGCTCGCAGGGCTTCGAGGTCGCCGCGATCACGGATGACGCCCCCGGTTTCCTCGCCGCCGTCGAGACCCACCGTCCGGACGTCACCATCGTCGACGTGCGACTGCCCCCGACCTTCCGCGACGAGGGTATCCACGCCGCCCTCCGAGCCCGCCGCGAACGCCCCGGACTTCCCGTCCTGGTCCTGTCCCAGTACGTCGAGCGGGAATACGCCGGCCGCCTCCTCTCCGACACCTGCGGCGGCATCGGCTATCTGCTCAAGGACCGGGTGAGCCGTATCGCAGAGTTCACCGACGCACTGCGTCGCGTGGCCGCCGGCGGTACCGCCATGGACCCCGAGGTCATCACCCAACTCCTCGCCGCCCACGGCGATCCCGTCGACGCCCTCACCCCCCGCGAACGCGAGGTCCTGGCTCTGATGGCCGAAGGGCACGACAACGCCACCATCGCCCAGCGGCTTTTCATCACCGAAGGCGCCGTCCACAAACACATCGGCAGCGTCTTCCTCAAACTCGGCCTGTCGGCCGGCGACAGCGGCCACCGCCGGGTCCGCGCCGTACTGGCCTACCTCCGCCACCACGGCGGCACCGAACCCAGCCCCTGTTGAGTGATCAGGCCCGAGGACCGATCACCACCATTACAGCGAAGAGGCCCGTACGACCGAAGTCGTACGGGCCTCTCCTAGGTCAGGCAGTGACCCTCAAGCAAGCGGAACTTACTTGACGATCTTGGTGACCTGGCCGGCGCCCACGGTGCGGCCACCCTCACGGATGGCGAACTTCAGGCCCTCTTCCATGGCGACGGGCTGGATGAGCTCCACCTTCATCTCGGTGTTGTCACCCGGCATGACCATCTCGGTGCCCTCGGGGAGGGTCACAACGCCGGTCACGTCCGTCGTACGGAAGTAGAACTGCGGACGGTAGTTGTTGAAGAACGGCGTGTGGCGGCCACCCTCGTCCTTGGAGAGGATGTAGGCCTGCGCCTCGAACTCGGTGTGCGGGGTGACCGAGCCCGGCTTGATGATGACCTGGCCGCGCTCGACGTCCTCGCGCTTGATGCCGCGGAGCAGCAGACCGACGTTCTCACCGGCCTGGCCCTCGTCGAGCAGCTTGCGGAACATCTCGATACCGGTGACCGTGGTGGTGGTCTTCTCGGTCTTGATGCCGATGATGTCGACGGTCTCGTTGACCTTGAGGACACCACGCTCGATACGACCGGTGACGACCGTGCCACGACCGGTGATCGTGAAGACGTCCTCGATCGGCATCAGGAACGGCTTGTCGACGTCGCGCTCCGGCTCCGGAATCGCGGTGTCGACGGCGCTCATGAGCTCCAGGACCGACTGGGTCCACTTCTCGTCGCCCTCGAGCGCCTTGAGCGCCGAGACCTTGACGACCGGGACGTCGTCGCCCGGGAACTCGTACTCGGAGAGGAGCTCACGGACCTCGAGCTCGACGAGCTCCAGGATCTCCTCGTCGTCCACCATGTCGGCCTTGTTCAGGGCGACAACGATGTACGGAACGCCGACCTGGCGGGCCAGGAGCACGTGCTCCTTGGTCTGCGGCATCGGGCCGTCGGTGGCGGCGACCACCAGGATCGCGCCGTCCATCTGCGCGGCACCGGTGATCATGTTCTTGATGTAGTCCGCGTGACCCGGGCAGTCGACGTGGGCGTAGTGACGCGCCTCGGTCTGGTACTCGACGTGCGCGATGGAGATGGTGATACCGCGCTGACGCTCCTCGGGCGCCTTGTCGATGTTGTCGAACGCGGTGGCCTCGTTCAGGTCCGGGTACGCGTCGTGCAGCACCTTGGTAATGGCGGCCGTGAGGGTCGTCTTACCGTGGTCGATGTGACCGATGGTGCCGATGTTGACGTGCGGCTTAGTCCGCTCGAACTTCGCCTTCGCCACTGGGTTCCTCCTGTGGAGTGGTTCTGTACGCCTTACTCATCGGCGCCAGGTGATCTTTGCTGGGGTGCCGCCCGCCGGGGTTCCTTCACGGGGAAGTCTCCCCGGCGGTCGGTGTCAAGCCTAAAGCGTGTGAACGGGGTGCGTTACTCGCCCTTGGCCTTCGCGATGATCTCCTCGGCGACGTTCCGCGGAACCTCGGCGTAGGAGTCGAACTGCATCGAGTAGCTTGCGCGACCCGACGTCTTGCTGCGGAGGTCTCCGACGTAGCCGAACATCTCCGAGAGGGGCACGAGGCCCTTCACGACGCGGGCACCGGCCCGCTCCTCCATGGCCTGGATCTGGCCACGGCGGGAGTTGATGTCGCCGATGACCTCACCCATGTAGTCCTCGGGCGTGGTGACCTCAACGGCCATCATCGGCTCGAGCAGCACGGGCGAAGCCTTGCGCGCGGCCTCCTTGAAGGCCTGCGAACCGGCGATCTTGAAGGCGAGCTCGGAGGAGTCGACCTCGTGGTAGCCACCGTCGATGAGGATGACGCGAACGCCGGTCATCTCGTAGCCGGCCAGGATGCCGAACTGCATGGCCTCCTGCGCACCGGCGTCGACCGAAGGGATGTACTCCTTCGGGATACGACCACCGGTCACCTTGTTCACGAACTCGTACGAGGTGTCGCCACCCTCGATGGGCTCGATCGCGATCTGCACCTTGGCGAACTGACCGGTACCACCGGTCTGCTTCTTGTGGGTGTAGTCCACGCGCTCGACGGCCTTGCGGATCGTCTCACGGTACGCGACCTGCGGCTTGCCGACGTTGGCCTCGACCTTGAACTCACGCTTCATGCGGTCGACCAGCACCTCGAGGTGCAGCTCGCCCATACCGCCGATGACGGTCTGGCCGGTCTCCTCGTTGGTGTGCACCTGGAAGGAGGGGTCCTCCTCGGCCAGACGCTGGATCGCGACGCCCAGCTTCTCCTGGTCGCCCTTCGACTTGGGCTCGATGGCGACCTCGATGACCGGCGCCGGGAAGTCCATGGACTCCAGGATGACCGGGTTCTTGTCGTCGGACAGCGTCTCACCGGTGGTGGTCTGCTTCAGGCCCATGACGGCGACGATGTCACCGGCGCCCACCGACTCGATCTCCTCACGCTTGTTCGCGTGCATGCGGTAGATCTTGCCGATGCGCTCCTTCTTGCCCTTGACGGAGTTCAGCACCGAAGTGCCGGACACCAGGCGGCCCGAGTAGACCCGGACGAAGGTGAGCTTGCCGAGGTGCGGGTCGCTCATGATCTTGAACGCAAGGGCGGCCAGCGGCTCGTCCTCGGACGGCTTGCGCTTGACCACGACCTCGGGGTCCTTCACGTCGTGGCCCTCGATGGCCTCGACGTCAAGCGGGGTCGGGAGGTAGCGCACGACCGCGTCGAGCAGGGGCTGAACGCCCTTGTTCTTGAACGCGGTACCGCAGAACACCGGGGTGACCGTGGTCTCGCTGGCCTTGCCGGAGCGGATGGTGATGCGACGGATCGCGGCGTACAGCTGCTCCTCGGTGGGCTCTTCGCCCTCCAGGTACAGCTCCATGATCTCTTCGTCGTTCTCCGCGACGGCCTCGACCAGCTTGCCGCGCCATTCCTCGGCAGCCTCGGTGTGCGTGGCCGGGATGTCGACGATCTCGTACATCTCGCCCTTGGCGGCCTCGACGGGGTAGACCAGGGCCTTCATCGTCACCAGGTCGACAACGCCCCGGAAGTCCGCCTCAGCGCCGATCGGCAGCTGCATGACCAGCGGCTGCGCGCCCAGACGGTCGGAGATCATTCCGACACAGCGGTGGAACTCGGCACCGGTGCGGTCGAGCTTGTTGACGAAGCAGATGCGCGGAACGCCGTAGCGGTCGGCCTGACGCCACACCGTCTCGGACTGGGGCTCAACGCCGGCGACACCGTCGAACACCGTCACGGCACCGTCGAGCACACGCAGGGAGCGCTCCACCTCGACGGTGAAGTCGACGTGACCCGGGGTGTCGATGATGTTGATGGTGTGGTCGACGCCGTCCAGCGGCCAGTGACAGGTGGTGGCAGCAGAGGTGATCGTGATGCCACGCTCCTGCTCCTGCTCCATCCAGTCCATGGTGGCAGCGCCGTCGTGGACCTCACCGATCTTGTAGGAACGACCGGTGTAGAACAGGATCCGCTCGGTGGTGGTCGTCTTGCCCGCGTCGATGTGGGCCATGATGCCGATGTTGCGCACCTTGGCCAGGTCAAGTGAAGTGGTAGCCATAAGGCTTCAGTCTTCTCTCGGTTCTCGATGGGGTAGCGACTACCAGCGGTAGTGCGCGAAGGCCTTGTTGGACTCGGCCATCTTGTGGGTGTCCTCGCGCTTCTTCACAGCGGCGCCGAGGCCGTTGGAGGCGTCGAGGAGCTCGTTCAGCAGACGCTCGGTCATGGTCTTCTCGCGACGGGCGCGGGAGTAACCGACGAGCCAGCGAAGCGCGAGGGTGTTGGCGCGACCGGGCTTGACCTCGATCGGAACCTGGTAGGTCGCACCACCGACACGGCGGGACTTGACCTCGAGGGTCGGCTTGATGTTCTCCAGCGCGCGCTTCAGCGTGATGATCGGGTCGTTGCCCGTCTTCTCACGCAGACCCTCCATGGCGCCGTAGACGATGCGCTCGGCGGTGGAGCGCTTGCCGTTCAGCAGCACCTTGTTGATCAGGGAGGTCACCAGAGGAGAGCCGTAGACCGGGTCGATGATGACCGGGCGCTTCGGGGCGGGGCCCTTACGAGGCATTCTTACTTCTCCTTCTTGGCGCCGTAACGGCTGCGAGCCTGCTTGCGGTTCTTGACACCCTGGGTGTCGAGCGAACCGCGGATGATCTTGTAGCGAACACCCGGCAGGTCCTTCACACGGCCGCCGCGCACGAGCACGATGGAGTGCTCCTGCAGGTTGTGTCCCTCACCCGGAATGTAAGCGGTGACCTCGATGCCGCTGGTCAGACGCACACGCGCGACCTTGCGGAGGGCCGAGTTCGGCTTCTTCGGGGTGGTCGTGAACACACGCGTGCAGACACCACGACGCTGGGGCGAACCCTCGAGTGCGGGCGTCTTGTTCTTTTCGACCTTGTCCTGCCGGCCCTTACGGACCAGCTGCTGGATCGTAGGCACTACTTCTCCGGTTTCTGTGTGCCGATAGGTACAGCTAACCTGGAACGTCACCGACCCACGCGGTCGGGTGTGTCGAATCCAGCGGGCTCCCGCTGCAGGCAGAGAGAGGCGCAGATCACGGTGGCCGGTTTAAGGCCCGCTCTGCGGTTGAAGGCACGCAGGCAAGCCAGGGCACACCCCAGGCACAAGGTCTGAGCGTACCTAGCATGCCGACTCCGGTCAAAACAAAAGCAGCGGAACCGACACGCCGGACGTTCCGGGGCGCCGGACACGGGGGCTCGAACGAGGTTGACCGCGCAACCTCGACGTCCTGCGGCACGTAGCGGTCACACCCACAACGACCATCCCTTAGTCCGCTAGTCCCCGGACCTCTGTGAGTAAAAGACGTAGGCGGGAACCAGCCGCCTTAGTACGCTCCGGATCATTTCTGTGACCCCGGGGGGGCTGTGAGCGGCAAGAGCAAGAGCAGAGCGGTCATGTCGGTGAGACGTCGCAGACGCATCGGCCTGATCTGGGTGGCCGTCACCACGCTGCTGGTGGGTGTGGCAGCGACCATCGGCGCGCTGGGCGGCAACACCGAGCGGGTTACCCGGATGTGGGTCAGCGCCACTATCGGCGAGGACGGCAGCGCCCGCATCACCGAGGTGATCGACTACGACTTCGGGGCCGGCTTGGAGCCCCGGCACGGCATCTACCGGGACGTCCCAGGCCTGCCATTCGGCGATGAGGAGGCCAAGGTCCACGTCAGCGTGGACTCCGCCCCCGTCCCGTACGACCTCACCGGCACCGACGACTGGGGCCCCGATGCCAATCGCATCCGCATAGGGGACCCCGGCGGCGAGGTCAGCGGTGTCCACCGCTACCGCATCCAGTACACGCTGCCGGAGGCCGTACGCCACGGGAAGCTGGCCTGGGACGCGGTCGGCACGGGCTGGAAGGTGGAGCTCGACAACGTCGAGATCCACGTCCTCACCCCGTACGACCTCACCGGAACGCGCTGCGTGCACGGCACCACGGGCTCCCAGCAGCGCTGCGACGTCACGGAGCCCGAGCCGGGCCATCTTGCCGTCCACCTCGGCAGTCTCGGACCGGGCAGGGGCGCCACGCTGTATGCCTCCCGCGCCGGCGACGCGGGCGACGCCAAGGCGCCCGCGCCCGCGCCGCCCTCCGGCCCTGCAACGGCCAGCGACGTCGTCGACGCCTGGGTGCCCGGAGCGCTGGCGGCGGCGATCGCCCTGGCCACGGGACTGGCGACGCTGTGGCTGCTCCGCCTCGCCGGACGTGAACGGATCGCGGCCGACGGTCAGGAGAAGCGCGTGGACGTCGAAAAGCTCAAGCGGTACGTCACCCCGGTGTCCTCCCCTCCAGAGGGCCTCACTCCCGCGCAGGGCGGCGTCCTGCTCACCGAACGTCCCCTGCCCCAGCATCAGGTGGCATGGCTGATGACGGCCGCTCTCGACGGCTATCTAGACATCGACGACAACCAGCACCACCCGACCCTGACCCGCCGCACACCCGCGGACGGCACGAAGGGCGACCCCGTCGTCAAGGACGTGCTCGACCACGTGTTCCCCGGCCGCGACAGTGTGACCCTGGGCGCCTATGACCCATGGTTCAGAACCGGGTGGATCAGCATCGGCGGCCACCTGGAAGTGTGGCGTCGCGACTGCGGACTGTGGGACCCGGCCCGCGTCAGCCAGTCGCTCTGGACACGGCTCTTCGGCGGCGTCGCCGCGCTGCCGGCGACGATCGCCGTGATCGTCGGCAGCGTTTTCAGCGACAACGGTGCGGGCTCGGCATGGCTGGTGGTCCTGCTGGCCGGCGCGGTCGTCGCGGGCGCCGGTCTGGCCGCGGCGATCCGCGGTTGGGAGCTCGAGGTCCGCACCGCCCGCGGCACGGCGCTGTGGCTGCAGGTGCAGTCGTTTCGGCGGTACCTGACCGAGTCCGCCCCGCACCAGGTGGACGAGGCCGCCGACGCCGGACACCTGGACCGGTACACGGCGTGGGCGATGGCCCTCGGAGAGATCGACCGCTGGAACCAGGCCGTGACCGGATGGACGGCGACCTTGGCCGCCCCCCGGTCCGCGCGGCATCCCCAGCGGATGTCGCTGTTCGAACCGGCGCTGGCCGTCAGCCTGATCGCCGCCACGGCGGCCTCCGAAAGGGCCCCGTCCTCCAGCGGCTCCACCGGCTCTGGCGGCGGCTCCGGCGGTGGGGTCGGCGGCGGCGTGGGAGGGGGTGGCGGCGGCTCCTGGTGACCGCCGGACCCGCTGCCTCCTGGCCGGCGACCACGCGGGCCCGGGCCGACTCAGCGGGCCGTGACAGGCGCCACCAAGCCCGCGGTTGGCCCGGATCTGCCGTGCGCTCCGGATCGTGAGGTTCGACGGCTCCGCCGGAGAGCTTGACCGCTCGCTGAACACGCCGAAGGGCGGTCACCCGCAACGGGGTGACCGCCCTTCGACTCAAGCGACTCGCTTACTGGTTGTACGGACCGTAGTCGTAGTCCTCCAGCGGCACGGCCTGGCCGGAGCCGGCGCCGAACGGCGAGTAGTCGATGTCGTCGTAGCCGACGGCCGAGTACATCGCGGCCTTGGCCTCCTCGGTCGGCTCGACCCGGATGTTGCGGTAGCGGGACAGACCCGTACCGGCCGGGATGAGCTTACCGATGATGACGTTCTCCTTGAGGCCGATCAGGGAGTCGGACTTGGCGTTGATCGCCGCGTCCGTGAGGACCCTGGTCGTCTCCTGGAAGGACGCGGCGGACAGCCACGACTCGGTCGCCAGCGACGCCTTGGTGATACCCATCAGCTGCGGACGACCGGAGGCCGGGTGACCACCCTCCTGGACCACACGACGGTTCTCGGTCTCGAACTTCGAGCGCTCGACCAGCTCGCCGGGCAGCAGCTCGGCATCGCCGGACTCGATGATCGTCACGCGGCGGAGCATCTGCCGGATGATGATCTCGATGTGCTTGTCGTGGATCGACACACCCTGCGAGTTGTAGACCTTCTGGACCTCGCCGACCAGGTGGACCTGGACGGCACGCTGACCCAGGATGCGCAGCACGTCGTGCGGGTTGGTGGCACCCACGGTGAGCTTCTGGCCCACCTCGACGTGCTCGCCCTCGCTGACCAGGAGCCGGGCGCGCTTCGAGATCGGGTAAGCGCTCTCGTCGCTGCCGTCGTCCGGAGTGATGACGATCTTCTTGGTCTTCTCGGTCTCCTCGATCCGGACGCGTCCGGACGCCTCGGAGATCGGGGCGACACCCTTCGGGGTACGGGCCTCGAAGAGCTCGACGACACGCGGCAGACCCTGGGTGATGTCGTCACCGGCCACACCACCGGTGTGGAAGGTACGCATCGTCAGCTGGGTACCGGGCTCACCGATGGACTGGGCGGCGATGATGCCGACCGCCTCACCGATGTCGACCAGCTTGCCGGTGGCGAGCGAACGGCCGTAGCACATCGCACAGGTGCCGACGTGCGACTCGCAGGTCAGGATCGAGCGGGTCTTGACCTCCTCGATGCCGTGGTGCACCAGCTGGTCGATGAGCACGTCGCCCAGGTCGACGTTGGCCGGCGCGATCACCTTGCCGTCGATGACGACGTCCTCGGCGAGCATGCGGGCGTAGACGCTGGTCTCGACGTCGTCCGCCTTGCGCAGCACGCCGTCGGCGCCGCGCGAGGCGATCCGCAGCTTCAGACCGCGCTCGGTGCCGCAGTCCTCCTCGCGGATGATGACGTCCTGCGACACGTCCACCAGACGACGGGTGAGGTAACCCGAGTCGGCAGTACGCAGGGCGGTGTCCGCCAGACCCTTACGGGCACCGTGCGTGGAGATGAAGTACTCCAGCACGGACAGACCCTCACGGAACGAGGCCTTGATCGGACGCGGGATGGTCTCGTTCTTGGCGTTCGACACCAGACCACGCATACCGGCAATCTGACGCATCTGCATCATGTTGCCTCGTGCACCCGAGTTCACCATCATGAAGATCGGGTTGGTCTTCGGGAAGTTGTCGTTCATCGCCTCGGCGACCTCGTTGGTCGCCTTGGTCCAGATGTTGATCAGTTCCTGAGTGCGCTCGTCCTTGGTGATCAGACCGCGCTCGTACTGCTTCTGGACCTTCTCGTCCTGAGCCTCGTAGCCCTTGACGATCTCCTTCTTCGCCTCGGGGACGACGACGTCGGAGATGGCGACGGTGACGCCGGAACGGGTGGCCCAGTAGAAGCCGGCCGCCTTCAGGTTGTCGAGCGTCGCCGCAACGATGACCTTGGGGTAGCGCTCGGCGAGGTCGTTGACGATCTCGGAGAGCTGCTTCTTGCCGACCTCGTAGTCGACGAACGGGTAGTCCTCGGGCAGCAGCTCGTTGAAGAGCGCGCGGCCCAGCGTGGTGCGCAGCCGGAAGCTGTCACCCTGCTGCCACTCCGGCTCGCCCTCTTCCTGAGCCGGCGGGGTCCAGTCGCGCGGCGGGATGGTGCCCACCGGGAAGCGGACGTCCACCTTCGACTGAAGCGACAGCTCGCCGGCGTCGAACGCCATGATGGCCTCGGCCACGGACGCGAAGGAACGGCCCTCGCCCTTGACGTCACGCATCTCGCCGTCGGTGGTGAGGAAGAACAGACCGAGGACCATGTCCTGGGTCGGCATCGTCACCGGACGGCCGTCGGCGGGCTTGAGGATGTTGTTCGAGGACAGCATCAGGATGCGGGCCTCGGCCTGCGCCTCCGCGGACAGCGGCAGGTGCACGGCCATCTGGTCACCGTCGAAGTCCGCGTTGAACGCGGTGCACACGAGCGGGTGGATCTGGATGGCCTTGCCCTCGACGAGCTGCGGCTCGAAGGCCTGGATGCCGAGGCGGTGCAGGGTGGGAGCACGGTTGAGCAGCACCGGGTGCTCGGCGATGACCTCTTCGAGGACGTCGTACACGACGGTGCGGCCGCGCTCCACCATGCGCTTGGCGCTCTTGATGTTCTGCGCGTGGTTCAGGTCGACCAGGCGCTTCATCACGAACGGCTTGAAGAGCTCCAGCGCCATGGCCTTGGGCAGACCACACTGGTGCAGCTTCAGCTGCGGACCGACGACGATGACGGAACGCGCCGAGTAGTCGACTCGCTTACCGAGCAGGTTCTGACGGAAGCGACCCTGCTTGCCCTTGAGCATGTCGGACAGCGACTTCAGCGGACGGTTGCCGGGGCCCGTGACCGGGCGACCACGACGGCCGTTGTCGAAGAGCGCGTCGACGGCCTCCTGGAGCATGCGCTTCTCGTTGTTCACGATGATCTCGGGCGCACCGAGGTCGAGAAGGCGCTTCAGTCGGTTGTTGCGGTTGATGACGCGGCGGTACAGGTCGTTCAGGTCGGAGGTCGCGAAGCGGCCACCGTCCAGCTGCACCATCGGACGCAGGTCCGGCGGGATGACCGGGACGCAGTCCAGGACCATGCCCTTGGGGCTGTTGGACGTCTGCAGGAACGCGGAGACGACCTTCAGGCGCTTGAGGGCGCGGGTCTTCTTCTGGCCCTTGCCGGTGCGGATGATCTCGCGGAGCCTCTCGGCCTCCTCCTCGAGGTCGAAGGACTCCAGGCGCTTCTGCAGCGCCGCGGCACCCATCGAGCCGTCGAAGTACGTGCCGAAGCGGTCGCGCAGCTCGCGGTAGAGCAGCTCGTCGCCCTCGAGGTCCTGGACCTTGAGGTTCTTGAACCGGGTCCACACCTCGTCGAGGCGGTCGATCTCGCGCTGCGCACGGTCGCGCAGCTGCTTCATCTCGCGCTCGGCACCCTCGCGCACCTTGCGGCGCACATCGGCCTTGGCGCCCTCGGCCTCGAGCTCGGCCAGGTCGGTCTCGAGCTTCTTGGCGCGGGCCTCCAGGTCGGAGTCGCGACGGTTCTCGATCTGCTGCCGCTCGACGGAGACGTGCGCCTCCAGGGAGGGCAGGTCGCGCGTGCGGCGCTCCTCGTCGACGTACGTGATCATGTACGCCGCGAAGTAGATGACCTTCTCCAGGTCCTTCGGGGCGAGGTCGAGCAGGTAGCCGAGGCGCGACGGAACGCCCTTGAAGTACCAGATGTGCGTGACGGGCGCGGCCAGTTCGATGTGGCCCATCCGCTCACGGCGCACCTTGGCGCGCGTGACCTCAACGCCACAGCGCTCGCAGATGATGCCCTTGAAGCGGACGCGCTTGTACTTGCCGCAGTAGCACTCCCAGTCCCGGGTGGGGCCGAAGATCTTCTCGCAGAAGAGGCCGTCCTTCTCGGGCTTGAGGGTGCGGTAGTTGATGGTCTCGGGCTTCTTGACCTCACCGTGGCTCCACTGGCGAATATCGTCAGCGGTGGCCAGGCCGATCCGGAGCTCGTCGAAGAAGTTGACGTCGAGCACTATGCGTCAATCCCTCTCAGGGTCGTAAGTCTTTGGGTCTGATACGGGGGTCCTGGGGCCGGCGGACCTTGATCGCTCAAGGCCCGCCGGACTCCCGTCAGACCTCTTCGACGCTGCTCGGCTCGCGCCGGGACAGGTCGATGCCGAGCTCCTCCGCAGCGCGGAAGACGTCCTCGTCGGTGTCACGCATTTCGATGGACATACCGTCGCTGGACAGCACCTCCACGTTCAGGCACAGGGACTGCATCTCCTTGATCAGCACCTTGAAGGACTCAGGGATGCCGGGCTCGGGGATGTTCTCGCCCTTGACGATGGCCTCGTAGACCTTCACGCGGCCGGTGACGTCGTCGGACTTGATGGTCAGCAGCTCCTGGAGGGCGTAAGCGGCGCCGTAGGCCTCGAGGGCCCACACCTCCATCTCACCGAAGCGCTGGCCACCGAACTGGGCCTTACCACCCAGCGGCTGCTGGGTGATCATCGAGTACGGGCCGGTCGAGCGGGCGTGCAGCTTGTCGTCGACCAGGTGGTGCAGCTTCAGGATGTACATGTACCCGACCGAGATCGGGTCCGGGAACGGCTCACCGGAGCGGCCGTCGTACAGCCTCGCCTTGCCGGACGGGAGCACCATGCGCTCGCCGTCGCGGTTCGGGATGGTGTGCTGCAGCAGACCCGCGAGCTCGTCCTCGCGCGCACCGTCGAACACCGGGGTGGCGACGTTGGTGCGCGGGGCGACCTGGTCGGCACCGATGTTCTGCAGGCGCTGCGCCCACTCGTCGGCGAGACCGGAGACGTCCCAGCCGCGGCTGGCGAGCCAGCCGAGGTGGATCTCCAGGACCTGTCCCGGGTTCATTCGGGACGGCACACCGAGCGGGTTGAGGATGATGTCGACCGGGGTGCCGTCCTCCAGGAACGGCATGTCCTCGATCGGCAGGATCTTGGAGATGACACCCTTGTTGCCGTGGCGGCCGGCGAGCTTGTCACCGTCCGTGATCTTGCGCTTCTGCGCGACGTAGACGCGGACCAGCTGGTTCACGCCCGGCGGCAGCTCGTCGCCCTCCTCGCGGTCGAAGACGCGCACGCCGATGACCTTGCCGGTCTCGCCGTGCGGCACCTTCAGCGAGGTGTCACGGACCTCACGGGCCTTCTCACCGAAGATCGCGCGCAGCAGACGCTCCTCGGGCGTCAGCTCGGTCTCACCCTTCGGGGTGACCTTGCCGACGAGGATGTCACCGGCGATGACCTCGGCACCGATGCGGATGATGCCGCGCTCGTCGAGGTCGGCGAGGACCTCCTCGGAGACGTTCGGGATGTCCCGGGTGATCTCCTCGGGGCCGAGCTTGGTGTCACGGGCGTCGACCTCGTGCTCCTCGATGTGGATCGAGGAGAGGACGTCGTCCTGCACGAGGCGCTGCGACAGGATGATCGCGTCCTCGTAGTTGTGACCCTCCCACGGCATGAACGCCACGAGCAGGTTCTTGCCGAGCGCCATCTCACCGTGCTCGGTGGCCGGACCGTCGGCGAGGACCTGGCCCTCGATGACGTGGTCGCCCTCGTTGACGATGACCTTCTGGTTGACCGAGGTGCCCTGGTTGGAGCGGGCGAACTTGGCCAGGCGGTACGTGATGTACGTGCCGTCGTCGTTGGCGGTGGTGATGTAGTCCGCGGAGACCTCCTGGACCACACCGGCCTTCTCGGCCTTGACGACGTCGCCGGCGTCGACGGCGGAGCGGTACTCCATGCCGGTACCGACGAGCGGGGCCTCCGACTTGATCAGCGGAACGGCCTGGCGCATCATGTTCGCGCCCATGAGGGCACGGTTGGCGTCGTCGTGCTCGAGGAACGGGATCATGGCGGTCGCGACCGACACCATCTGGCGCGGCGAGACGTCCATGTAGTCGACGTCCTCGGGGCTGACGTAGTCGACCTCACCGCCACGGCGGCGGACCAGCACGCGGGCCTCGGCGAAGCGGAACTCGTCGGTCAGCGGCGCGTTGGCCTGCGCGATGACGAAGCGGTCCTCCTCGTCGGCGGTCAGGTAGTCGACCTCGTCGGTGACCGTGCCGTCGACGACCTTGCGGTACGGCGTCTCGATGAAGCCGAACGCGTTGACCCGGCCGTAGGAGGCGAGCGAGCCGATCAGACCGATGTTCGGGCCTTCCGGCGTCTCGATCGGGCACATACGGCCGTAGTGCGACGGGTGAACGTCACGGACCTCGAAGCCGGCCCGCTCACGGGAGAGACCACCCGGGCCGAGGGCGTTGAGACGACGCTTGTGCGTCAGGCCCGACAGCGGGTTGTTCTGGTCCATGAACTGGGACAGCTGGCTGGTGCCGAAGAACTCCTTGATGGAGGCGACGACCGGCCGGATGTTGATCAGGGTCTGCGGCGTGATCGCCTCGACGTCCTGGGTGGTCATGCGCTCGCGCACGACGCGCTCCATACGGGCGAGACCCGTACGGACCTGGTTCTGGATCAGCTCACCGACGCTGCGGATACGACGGTTGCCGAAGTGGTCGATGTCGTCGGTCTCGACCATGATCGAGCGGCCGGACTCGCCGAGCGTCTCGGTCTCCCCGGCGTGCAGCTTCACCAGGTACTTGATGGTGGCGATGACGTCGTCGGTGGTGAGCACACCGGCGTCCAGCGGCTCGTCCGCACCGAGCTTCTTGTTCACCTTGTAGCGGCCGACCTTCGCCAGGTCGTAGCGCTTCGGGTTGAAGTAGAGGTTCTCCAACAGCGTCTGCGCGGCCTCACGGGTGGGCGGCTCGCCCGGACGCAGCTTCCGGTAGATGTCGAGCAGCGCGTCGTCCTGGCCCTGGGTGTGGTCCTTCTCCAGGGTGGCGCGCATGGACTCGTACTCGCCGAACTCCTCAAGGATCTGCTCGGTCGTCCAGCCGAGCGCCTTCAGGAGGACGGTCACGGACTGCTTGCGCTTGCGGTCGATACGGACACCGACCATGTCGCGCTTGTCGATCTCCATCTCCAGCCAGGCACCCCGGGACGGGATGATCTTGGCGGAGAAGATGTCCTTGTCGGACGTCTTGTCGATGGAGGAGTCGAAGTAGACGCCGGGGGAACGGACCAGCTGCGACACGACGACACGCTCGGTGCCGTTGATGACGAAAGTGCCCTTGTTCGTCATGAGCGGGAAGTCGCCCATGAAGACGGTCTGGGACTTGATCTCGCCGGTCTCGTTGTTGGTGAACTCGGCCGTGACGAAGAGCGGAGCCGCGTACGTGAAGTCGCGGTCCTTGCACTCGTCGATCGAGTTCTTCGGCGGCTCGAAACGGTGGTCACGGAAGGTCAGCGACATCGACCCGGAGAAGTCCTCGATCGGGGAGATCTCCTCGAAGATCTCCTCGAGGCCGGACTTGGTGGGAACGTCCTGACCGGACTCCAGAGCCGCCTCGACGCGAGCCTTCCACGCGTCGTTACCGAGCAGCCAGTCGAAGCTCTCGGTTTGCAACGCAAGAAGGTTCGGAACCTCGAGGGGCTCCTTGATCTTTGCAAAGGAGATGCGCAGCGGGGCGGTGCTGGCGCCGTTGTTCGTATTCGCGGTCGAGGCGGTGCGCGAGGCGGCCAAGAGGGGGTCCTTCCGAGGGCTCGGACTCACTACGCGCGTACCGGTCCCCCACCAGGCACGGAGGTGGAAAGCCCCAGGTCAGGGACTCTTCTACGTCGATGCTCAAGTGAGGGGCGTGCTCCTGGTGACGGACAGGAAGCAGCTAATAGGCAGCGCAAAGGGTCAGTGTAGCCACTCGGCACACTGAAGTCCAGTGCGGGTTTGCAGGCACTCGGTGGAGTCCCTCGTTGTTCCTCAATACCTGCGGCAAGCCACGCCCTCGATGCACATCGATACTGCCCTCTTCGTCGTCGATCCATGCCTCGGATTCGGATCGTTGTGACGACGCGTCCTGAGAATTGCGCGCTGCGTGCGGTTCGTCAAGGCCCCTCTTGCCCAAACCGAGTGCTGCCATCGTCACTTGCAGCCTGTCCCCAGAGGCCTCGGAGGCACGACGAAGATCACCATACCCCCCGCGGCGACGGGCGCAAGGCAGCCGTCGCCGGACCTTCCGGAACGACGAAGAGCGATCACCCGGATGGGTGATCGCTCTTCGATGCGTCCGCGTTACAGCCCTACGAATGAGTCGTGTCTGGCCCCGCAAGGGGGACGCGGCCCGTGTTCGAACAGGCTGTCACAGGCGTTAGCCGGGCCGTACGGAGCGAAGCCCCGCACGGCCCATGAGTCCACTGTGGACCCGGAGAGGTCTTACTTGACCTCGACCGAGGCGCCGGCGCCCTCGAGGGCCTCCTTGGCCTTGTCCGCGGCGTCCTTGGCGACCTTCTCGAGGACGGGCTTCGGGGCGCCGTCCACCAGGTCCTTGGCCTCCTTCAGGCCGAGGGAGGTCAGCTCACGCACGACCTTGATGACCTGGATCTTCTTGTCGCCGGCGCCGGTGAGGATGACGTCGAACTCGTCCTTCTCCTCGACGGCCTCAGCGGCAGCGCCACCGGCGGCACCGCCGGCGATCATGACCGGCGCGGCAGCGGCGGCGGTGACGTCGAACTTCTCCTCGAAGGCCTTCACGAACTCGGAGAGCTCGATGAGGGTCATCTCCTCGAACTGGGCAAGCAGCTCGTCCTGGGTGAGCTTCGCCATGATGGCGGTCCTTCCACTAAATCGGCAGGTGCCGGATGTACTGGGTAAGGCGGGCGTACGTCGGGCCCGCATCGACCCTCACCTCACGCGGTGAGGATCAAAAAGCGAGCCGAATTACTCGGCACCGCCCTGCTCGTCCTGCTTGGCACGAAGCGCGTCCACGGTGCGGACGAGCTTCGACGGGAGCGCCTGGAAGACAGAGGCAGCCTGGGACTGCTTGCCCTTGAACGCACCGGCCAGCTTGGAGAGCAGAACCTCGCGGGACTCGAGGTCCGCAAGCTTCTTGATCTCGTCGGCGGACAGCGCCTTGCCTTCAAGGACACCGCCCTTGATGACGAGATTCGGGTTGTCCTTGGCGAAGTCACGCAGACCCTTCGCCGACTCCACCGGGTCACCGGTGACGAAGGCAACGGCCGTCGGACCAGCGAAGAGCTGGTCGTCCAGCGTGATCCCGGCCTCGTTGGCCGCAATCTTGGTCAGCGTGTTCTTCACCACGGCGTACTGGGCGTTCTCACCGAGCGACCGGCGCAGCGTCTTGAGCTGCGCCACGGTGAGACCGCGGTACTCGGTCAGCACGGCGGCGTTGGAGCTGCGGAACTTGTCCGTCAGCTCGGCAACCGCAGCAGCCTTGTCGGGCCTCGCCATAGAGCCTCGGCCTCCTTCCGGGTGATTCGGACCGCGCGGACCCGAAGGAGGACTGGGGAAAACGAAACGCCCCGGCGCAGGCGCACGGGGCGGACTCGACCGGTCTCACGCACGGCCAACGCGCGCTCTCCGGGAGTTCTTCCACTGTCACCTGCGCGGGTCGTCCGCAATTCAGCGGATCCTTCGGCCACCGCACCCTCGTTCGAGTGCACGGTAACGACCAGCGGTCTTTGGCTTCTGTAGGAGAGTACGGGAACGGGTCGCCGTCAAGCAAATCCGCTCCCCGGGCTCAGCTCTGGCCCGCGTCCTTCATCATCTCGGCGAGGTCGACCGTGTCGTCGGCGGGCGGGGCGGTCACCGTCACCGGCTTGCTGATGTCGAGGAAGGTGATGGTCGTGTCGAGGCGGCCCTTGTCGGCGTCGCTGCGCATCCGGAACTGCTTGGTGTGATCGGTACTGTCGATCCACGTGTTACGAGCCCGGTGTGCCCATCAGGTCCTTGAAGTCGGCGGTGTCCGCCGCCGGTGGCCTGTGCGCCGAGATCTTCACGCCGTAGTCGCGGTAGTACACCGTCGAGGACATCCGCCCACTGGACAGTTCGCCCCGCTCGGACCTCTTGACCAGCAGCCCCTGGTCGTCGACCCATATGTCGACGGTCTCCGAGGTGACTCCGGCCTGTTCCAGCCGCTTCTTGAGGTCAGCCGCGTCCTCGCCGGTCAGGGCCGTCGCGGTGACCGTGCCCGAGTAGTGCGTGGTTCGCCGGCCGCGCACCGTCTCCTCGCCGACCCGCCGCGCGTCCCCGGAGGCGAGCAGCAACCTGACCGGCTGGAGCGGGGCGGTGTGGCGCAGCTGGTCGGTCAGATATGTCCCCGAGCCGCCCGGAAGGGCCGCCAGGTCGCCGTAGGCGTATCTGATCCAGTGCCTGCCGTGCAGACGGCGGGCGAACTCGGCGCCGACCTTCGCGTAGTAGGCATCGGGCAGGAGCCGGGCCTCCATCGAGGTGCTCTCCAGCTCGCGCATGGTCTCGGCGAGCCGGCCGCCGGTGTAGGTGATGCGAAGTGTGCCGACCGAGCCACCCGACCAGCCGAGGGCGCCGTCCGTCTTCAGGGAGAGGATGCCACTCATGGCGGTGGTGGACTCGATCCGCGCGGAACCGGCGGCGGTGGTGGCCTTCTCGACGGCGCGCAGAGCACTCACCGTCCGGGTGTCGGCCGGGCCCGTACGAGCGCCGGACGGCTCCGCGGAGTCCTTGTCGGAGGCGCCCTCGCCCATGGAGGTACAGGCCGCCACGGTGAAGAGCGCGACGACCGCCGCGATCGGGAGGATCCCACGCCTCACGATCCTGGCCCTCATCCGTCCCCCCTTGTGCGCGTAGCGATCTTCACGCTATCTCGGACACGGGGAAAACGGCAGACGCCTCCGCGAAACGGCATGTGCCGGGGTCTCGAGCACGCGAATCCCTCGGGGAACGCCGACGGGCCCCGCACCTCGAAAGGTGCGGGGCCCGTCGTCAGCTACGCGTGCCCGCGGCTGCCGTCAGGTTCAGACGGCGGCCGGGTCCTCCTCGACGAGGAGGTTGCGGGTGCGGTTCGGGTCGACCGGGATGCCGGGGCCCATCGTGGTGGTGATGGCGGCCTTCTTGATGTAGCGACCCTTGGCAGCGGACGGCTTCAGACGGAGGATCTCCTCCAGGGCCGCGCCGTAGTTCTCCACCAGCTTGGTGTCGTCGAAGGACGCCTTGCCGATGATGAAGTGCAGGTTCGAGTGCTTGTCGACGCGGAACTCGATCTTGCCACCCTTGATCTCGGTGACAGCCTTCGCCACGTCCGGGGTCACGGTGCCGGTCTTGGGGTTCGGCATCAGACCACGGGGACCGAGCACGCGGCCGAGGCGGCCGACCTTGCCCATGAGGTCCGGGGTGGCGACGACGGCGTCGAAGTCCAGACGGCCCTTCGACACCTCGTCGATCAGCTCGTCGGCGCCGACGATGTCGGCGCCCGCGGCACGAGCGGCCTCGGCACGGTCACCGGTCGCGAAGACCAGGACCCGGGCGGTCTTACCGGTGCCGTGCGGGAGGTTCACGGTGCCACGGACCATCTGGTCGGCCTTGCGCGGGTCGACACCCAGACGGAAGGCGACCTCGACGGTGCCGTCGAACTTGGTCGTGGAGGTCTCCTTGGCGAGACGGACGGCCTCGAGCGGGGCGTACAGCTTCTCCCGGTCGATCTTGGCGTCCGCAGCGCGGAGAGCCTTGCTGCGCTTGCTCACAACTGCTCCTGTGTGTTCTGTAAGGAGTCGTGGTACGGACCGAGCAGGCCCTGCCACGTGCGGCCTTCAGCCGCAGGGTTCTACGAAGGTGGGGTTCAGCCCTCGACCGTGACGCCCATGGAACGCGCGGTACCGGCGATGATCTTCGCGGCGGCGTCCAGGTCGTTGGCGTTGAGGTCGGGCATCTTCGTCGTGGCGATCTCGCGGACCTGCGCCTCGGTGATCTTGGCGACCTTGGTCTTGTGCGGCTCGCCGGAGCCCTTCTCCACGCCCGCGGCCTTGAGGATCATCTTCGCGGCCGGCGGGGTCTTGGTGATGAAGGTGAAGGAACGGTCCTCGTAGACCGTGATCTCCACCGGGATGACCCAACCACGCTGCGACTCGGTCGCGGCGTTGTAGGCCTTGCAGAACTCCATGATGTTGACGCCGTGCTGGCCCAGCGCCGGGCCGACCGGCGGAGCCGGGTTGGCGGCGCCGGCCTGGATCTGGAGCTTGATGAGCCCCGTGACCTTCTTCTTCTTGGGAGGCATTCCGGGTCCTCTCCCGTTTCGTTTTCGTTTTCCTGGCCCGCGAGCATCGGATACCCACAGGCAACCGCACAACCCTAACGGGAATCCCTGCGCGGCTAAAAACCGAGCAGGTCAGACAGGCTTCAGCAGCCTGCCCGACCTGGCCGGTAGCTCTCGTACCAGAAGGTTCCGGTGCTTCCGGATCAGTTCTTCTGGATCTGGTCGAAGCTCAGCTCGACCGGCGTCTCGCGACCGAAGATCTCCACGAGGCCCTTGACCTTCTTGGAGTCGGCGTTGATCTCGTTGATGGTCGCCTGCAGCGTCGCGAACGGGCCGTCGGTGACGGTGACCGAGTCACCGACCTCGAAGTCCAGCACCTGGACCTCGACCTTGCGCTGCGGCGCCGGCTTGCCCTCGGCCTCGGCGGCCTCGCGAGCGGCCTTCTCCTCGGCCTCCGGGGCGAGCATCTTGACGATCTCGTCCAGGGTCAGCGGGTAGGGGTCGTAGGCGTTGCCCACGAAGCCCGTGACGCCGGGGGTGTTGCGCACGACACCCCAGGACTCGTTGGTCAGGTCCATGCGCACCAGGACGTAGCCGGGGAGCTTGTTCTGGCGGATGGTCTTGCGGTCGCCGTTCTTGATCTGGACGACCTCTTCCTGCGGCACCTCGGCCTGGAAGATGTAGTCCTCGACGTTCAGCGAGACGGCGCGCTGCTCGAGGTTGGTCTTCACGCGGTTCTCGTAACCGGCGTAGGTGTGGATCACGTACCACTCGCCGGGCAGGGAGCGCAGCTCCTGGCGGAGCTTCTCGACCGGGTCGAGTTCGGGCTCAGCCTCGCCCTCGACGACCTCTTCCTCGTCCACGACGTGCATGGCGGCCTCCTCGGCCGACTCGCCCGCGGCGGCTTCGGCAGCCTCGGCCTCGTCGACCTCGTCCGCGCCCTCGACGATGTCGAGCTCGTCGTCCACGGACTCGACGGCCTCCCCGCGGGGCTCCGTGGCGTCGTTCAGGTTCGGGTCAGACACGGTGGCTGCTTCTTCCTGGATACATAGGGGTGGAACATGCGAAACGGACGCCCCGGGAATCGCGGCGTCCTTCGCTCTTGGCTCAGCCGAAGACGTACTTGGCGCCGTGGTTGAGTCCATAGTCAATCAGAGTCACCAGCGCGATCATGATCGCGACGAAGAAGATCACCACGGTGGTGTAGGACGTCAGCTGGTTCCGCGTCGGCCAGACGACCTTGCGCAGCTCCGCGATGATCTGACGGTAGAAGAGAGCAAGGCGCTTGAGCGGGCCTTTCTTGGCTCGCTTGCCACCCTTGCGGGTCTTCTTCGAATCCTGCACCTCGTCCTGGGCGTCAGGCATGTCGATGGAGCCCACGGCGTCCGTCACTCGTCCTCACCTGATTCCCGGGTCGTGGCCGTGCCGCGCCCGGTGGAGCCGCACGGCGAGTGCAATACGTACGTACTGTGCGCACACTTCCTGGTCGGGGAGTGTGTAGCAGGGCCGGAGGGACTTGAACCCCCAACCGCTGGTTTTGGAGACCAGTGCTCTACCAATTGAGCTACGACCCTTTGCTGCGTACCCCAACGTACCGCATCCGGGCGGGTGCTCGGTGTGCACCCACTCGATCGCGGCCGCCGAAGGCCAACGAGGTGAGAGTGTACGTGCTCAGCGGCCGGTCGTCGAACAGAAAGTGTCCGCAGGTGCTTTGTCGGCCGAAGATCGACGACGGATCGCCCGAAGATCGACTGCACAACCACCCGACTCCGGATATTTGTTCACGTACCGTCGCAGGCACCCTGCCGCCCCGTCGCGCAGGCCGCGTCGAGGCCGCACCCGCTTCGGCCGGCACGGTCGACGGCAGGGCTGGACCGCCGGAAGCCCGGCGGCACCGGCCCGGTCCGCACCGGCCGCAACCATGTGGCCGGGCAAGCCGGTTCACACCTTCGAAGGGCTCGCGGGCCGGTGGCTCCGGCCGACAAGTCAAACCGGGGTGCCGCGGGAGTTTCCGGTCTGGAACGATGTGTTCCATGAGCGCTGCAACCCCACCCACCGAGCGCCGGGTCTCCGCCCGGATCGGCGCGATCTCCGAGTCCGCCACCCTTGCCGTGGACGCCAAGGCCAAGGCCCTCAAGGCCGCCGGGCGTCCAGTGATCGGCTTCGGCGCCGGTGAGCCCGACTTCCCGACGCCGGACTACATCGTCGAGGCCGCCGTCGAGGCCTGCAAGAACCCGAAGTACCACCGCTACACGCCGGCCGGTGGTCTGCCGGAGCTGAAGAGCGCGATCGCCGCGAAGACGCTGCGTGACTCCGGCTACGAGGTGGACGCCTCCCAGGTGCTGGTCACCAACGGTGGCAAGCAGGCCATCTACGAGGCCTTCGCCGCGATCCTGGACCCGGGCGACGAGGTGATCGTCCCGGCGCCGTACTGGACCACGTACCCGGAGTCGATCCGGCTGGCCGGCGGTGTCCCGGTGGAGGTCGTCGCGGACGAGACGACCGGTTACCGCGTCTCCGTCGAGCAGCTCGAGGCGGCCCGCACGGAGAAGACGAAGGTCCTCCTCTTCGTCTCCCCCTCGAACCCGACCGGCGCGGTCTACAGCCAGGCCGAGACCGAGGCGATCGGCCGCTGGGCGGTCGAGCACGGCCTGTGGGTGCTGACGGACGAGATCTACGAGCACCTGGTCTACGGAGACGCGACGTCCGTCTCGCTGCCCGCGCTCCTGCCCGAACTGCGCGACAAGTGCATCGTGGTCAACGGTGTCGCCAAGACGTACGCGATGACGGGCTGGCGCGTGGGCTGGCTCATCGGCCCGAAGGACGTCGTCAAGGCCGCCACGAACCTGCAGTCGCACGCCACGTCCAACGTGTCGAACGTCGCACAGGTGGCAGCGCTGGCAGCCGTTTCGGGCGACCTGGAGGCGGTCGCGAAGATGCGCGAGGCCTTCGACCGGCGGCGCAGGACCATCGTGCGGATGCTGAACGAGATCGACGGCGTGGTCTGCCCCGAGCCCGAGGGCGCCTTCTACGCGTACCCCTCGGTCAAGGCCCTGATCGGCAAGGAGATCCGCGGCAAGCGTCCGCAGAACTCGGTGGAGCTGGCCGCACTGATCCTGGAGGAGGCCGAGGTCGCGGTCGTCCCGGGCGAGGCCTTCGGCACCCCCGGCTATCTGCGGCTGTCCTACGCCCTCGGTGACGAGGACCTGGTCGAGGGCGTGAGCAGGATCCAGAAGCTGCTCGCGGAGGCGCGGGACTGACGTTCCGCTCCGGTTTCTCCGGGGGCCTGCCACCCACCACAGCGGTGAGGTGGCAGGCCCCCGTTTGTTTGTGCGAGCAAGACCACGGAAGGGGAAAGCGCTATCGGCGGGGCGGGAACGTACGGCACCATCCTGGAATGGAGCGTGTACGTGATGTCTCTGAGCTGCCGAAGGCCCATCTCCACCTGCACTTCACCGGGTCGATGCGGCCCACCACCCTGCTGGAACTGGCCGACAAGTACGGCGTACGGCTGCCTGACGCGCTGACCGAGGCGCTGGTCAGCGGAGATCCGCCGAAGCTGCGGGCGACGGACGAGCGGGGCTGGTTCCGCTTCCAGCGGCTGTACGACGCGGCACGGTCGTGCCTCAGAGAGCCGGAGGACATCCAGCGGCTGGTGCGGGAGGCCGCGGAGGAGGACCTCAAGGACGGCTCGGGCTGGCTGGAGATCCAGGTGGACCCGACCTCGTACGCGCCGCGCCTGGGCGGCCTGATCCCGGCGCTGGAGATCATTCTGGACGCGGTGGAGACGGCGATACGGGAGACGGGCCTCGGAATGCGTGTCCTGGTCGCCGCGAACCGTATGAAGCACCCTTTGGACGCGCGCACGCTGGCGCGGCTGGCGGTGCGCTACCAGGACCGCGGGGTGGTGGGCTTCGGGCTGTCGAACGACGAACGCCGGGGCATGGCACGGGACTTCGACCGCGCGTTCGCGATCGCCCGTGACGGTGGCCTGCTGTCGGCGCCGCACGGTGGCGAGCTGGCGGGGCCGTTGTCGGTCCGTGACTGCCTGGACGATCTGCACGCGACCCGGATCGGCCACGGGGTGCGGGCCGCGGAGGACCCGCGGCTGCTCAGGCGCCTGGCGGACCGGGGGGTGACGTGTGAGGTGTGCCCGGCGTCGAACGTGGCGCTCGGCGTCTACGAGAAGCCGGAGGACGTCCCCCTGCGGACGCTGTTCGAGGGGGGCGTCCCGATGGCGCTGGGCGCCGACGACCCGCTGCTGTTCGGCTCCCGCCTGGCGGCGCAGTACGAGATCGCCCGCCGCCACCACGGCTTCACGGACAGGGAGCTGGCGGAGCTGGCACGGCAGTCGGTTCGCGGGTCGGCTGCGCCGGCGGACGTGCGGGCGCGGCTGTTGTCGGGGGTGGACGCCTGGCTCAGCGGCCCGGCCGCTTGACGCGGACACAGGGCGGATCCGGCCTGACGCGGATCTCAGCCCCGCACGGGGTACTTCATACCTGTGCCGAGGGGCTCTCGGCCACGGACAGCCCACCCAGCAGCGTCCGGGCGATGCGCCGTGCGAAGTCGTCCACGGGCGGGGGCTCGCCCGCCTCCGTCGCGTCGTAGGCGAAGGCCCGCTGCGCGCAGGCGCCGAGCAGGAGCGAGGCCGCCGCGAAGGTGTCCGCGTCGGCGCGGATCCGTCCGACGGCCTGCTCCGCACGCAGGTATGTGTCGAGCAACTGGATCGGCACGTGCGGGCCCGACCCCATCTGCCGCATCGCCTCCTCGTGCCGCCGCTTGAGCTGGGTCTCGGCGTACAGCGACGCGGCGATCGGAAAGCTCTGCTCGTAGAAGAGGGCCGCCTGGCGGGCGATCTCGGTGAGGTTCTCCCCCAGGGTGTGCCGGCCCGGGTCGGCCGCCAGGTCGTTCAGCAGCGGGCTCAGCCGGGGCAGCCGTTCCGCGAGGACCCGGATGAACAGTTCCTCCTTGCTCGCGAAGTACTTGTAGAGCGCGGCCTCGGAACAGCCCGCCGCCTTGGCGATCTCCTTGGTCGTGGCACGGGAGAGCCCCACCGTGAGCATCAGCTCGTGTGCGGCGTCGAGGATACGGACCCGCGCCGGTCTCTGCTGCGCCGTCTTCTGTCGCGCCCCTTTGTGCTGCATGGGCACAAGGATTCCATGGACGGTCCGCTCCAGGCTTGACTGGTGGGTGAGTGCTCACTCACCCTAAGGGCAGGCAAGGTGAGTGAATGCTCACCCACTGCCGACCACATCGATTCTCGAACGGGAAATACGGAGACACGCCATGCAGCTCACCGTTTTCGGTGCCACCGGCGGCATCGGCCGGGAAATCGTCACGCAGGCCCTGGCGGCGGGCCACCAGGTCACCGCCGTCGTACGGGACCCCGCCCGGCTCGCCGTGACCGGCGCGGGCCTGGAGGTGGTGCGCGCGGACCTGACGGACGTCGACGCGCTGCGCCCGGCGGTCGCCGGCCGCGACGCCGTCCTCTCCGGGCTCGGCGCCCGCAGCCGCAAGGACGCCGGGGTGGCGACGCGGCTGACGCGTACGGTGCTGGGCGCCCTTGAGGCGGAGGGGGTGCGCCGGCTGCTGGTGGTGAGCGCGGCGCCGGTCGGCCCCGAGGCCGAGGGCGCGGGCACGCTCGACCGCATGGTCCGCGGCCTCATCTCGGCGATCCTCAAGGACGTCTACGCCGACCTGAGGGAGATGGAGGCGGAACTGGCCCGCAGCGCCACGGACTGGACGGTCGTACGCCCGCCGCGCCTGCAGGACAAGCCGCTCACGGGCTCGTACCGCACGGTCGTCGGCGGGTTCCCGTCCAAGGGCCGCTTCATCGGCCGCGCCGACGTCGCCCACGCGATGCTGGCGATGGCCGACGACCCGGGGACGGTGAAGCAGGGGGTGGGGGTGGCCTACTGAGGGCCACCCGCGTCTCAGAGGCGCACGCCCACCGTCACCGGCTCGTTCACCAGCGTGATCCCGAAGGCGTCCCGGACTCCCGCCACGACCTCGCGGGCCAGGGCGAGCAGGTCCTCGGTGGTGGCTTCGCCCCGGTTGGTGAGGGCCAGGGTGTGCTTGGTGGAGATGCGGGCCGGTCCGGTGCCGTATCCCTTGATGAAGCCCGCCTTGTCGATCAGCCAGGCGGCGGAGGTCTTGACGTGCCCGGTGCCCGTCGCGAACGCGGGCGGCTGCGCGCCCTCGCCCAGCCGCTCCTTCACGCGCGCGTGGAACGCGGCGAACTCCTCGTCGGTGAGGATCGGGTTGGTGAAGAAGGAGCCCGCCGACCAGGTGTCGTGATCCTCGGGGTCCAGGACCATGCCCTTCCCCGCACGCAGCTTCAGGACGGTCTCCCGGGCGGCTGAGAGCGGTACGCGGTCGCCCGCCTCGACACCGAGCACGCGGGCCGTCTCGGCGTACCTGAGGGGGGCCGAGAGCCCCTGCGCGTCCTCCAGTTCGAAGCGGACACGCAGCACCACATAACGCTCGGGGTCGGCCTTGAAGCGGCTCGCGCGATAGGAGAACGCACACTCCTCGTTCGCCAGCGTGACCGTCTCGCGCGTCCTGCGGTCGTACGCGACCACCTCGGTGATCGTCGAGGAGACCTCCTGGCCGTACGCGCCGACGTTCTGGATCGGGGTGGCGCCCGCGGAGCCGGGGATTCCGGCGAGGCACTCGATACCGGCGAGACCGGCTTCGACGGTGCGGGCGACGGCATCGGTCCACACCTCGCCGGCGGCCAGTTCCAGCCTTGTGCCGTCGAGGGAGAAGCCCGTCGTGGCGATGCGCAGGGCGGTGCCCTCGAAGCCCTTGTCGCCGATGACGAGGTTGGATCCGCCGCCGATCAGCAGCAGCGGCGTACCGGAGTCGTCGGCCTCCTGAACAGCGGAGATCACCTCGGCGTCGGTGGTGGCGGTGATCAGGCGGGTGGCGGGGCCGCCCAGCCGGAAGGTGGTCAGCGGGGCGAGCGGGGCGTCGTGGAGTTCCTGCACGCGCCCAAGACTACGAGACGCCATCGAACGGCTCCGCATCGCACACGGGACGCCTCACAGCGCGCGGACGGCCCCGCCGGAGGACCGGCGAGGCCGTGTCGTTCGCCACGGAGGCTGCGGGACGGTGGTGCGGGAAGGAGGCGGCTCAGGGCGCGACCGTCTCCAGCGCCGGGGCCGGAGCCGCGTCGGCCCGGCCCTGTGCGGTGTGCCGCCTGGCCGGGATCAGCAGGGCCGCGACTCCGGCCAGGGCCACCACCGCGGCCCCCACCGCCAGTGCCGGCCGCAACCCGTCCACGAAGCGCTGTGCGCTCTCATAGCCGCCCTGCGCCGCGAAGATCGACGACATGACCGCGATGCCGAGCGCGCCGCCGACCTCGCGCAGAGCATTGTTCGCGCCGGACGCGATGCCCTCCTCCTGCGGCCGGACGCTGGACATGACCAGGCTGGCGGCCGGGGCGAAGTAGAGGGACATCCCGATGCCGCTGATGATCAGTGCGGGCAACTGGGCCACGTACGAGGTGTCGGTTGCGACCACGGAGGCGAAGAAGGCGAGCCCGACGGCCTGCAGGAAGAGTCCGGCGGCGACGACCGGGCGTCCGCCGATGCGGTCGGAGAGGTATCCGGCGGCCGGCGCGATCAGCATGGGCATGCCCGTCCAGGGCAGCATCCGCAGGCCCGCCTGGGTCGGCGAGTAGCCCAGCACGCCCTGCAGGTACTGGCTGAGCAGGAAGATCGAGCCGAACATCCCCAGGAACATCAACAGGCTCGCGGCGTTGATCCCGGAGAAGGCGCGGGAGCGGAAGAGCCGCATGGGGAGCATGGGGTTCTGGTGGCGGATGCCGTGACGGATGAAGCCGACGAGCAGCGCGGTGCCCGCGAACAGGCCCGTCAGTACGAGGGAACCGGTCCAGCCGTCGACCGGGCCGCGCACCAGCCCGTACACGATCCCGAAGAGACCACCACTGACGAGCAGGGTGCCGGGGATGTCGAGCGAGGCGCTGCTGCCGTACGACTCGGCGAGGCGGAGGCGGGCGAGAGGCATCACGGCGAGGCCCAGCGGGACATTCAGCCAGAAGATCCAGTGCCAGGAGATGTGTTCGGTGAGGCTGCCGCCGATGAGGGGCCCGGAGGCGACCGCGAGTCCGTTGACGGCTCCCCAGATCCCGTACGCCATCCCGCGTTTCTCGACCGGAACGGCGGCGGTCAGCAGGGTCAGGGTGAGCGGCATCATGATGGCCGCGCCGACGCCCTGCACGGCGCGGGCCGCGATCAGGGAGTCGATGCCGGGCGCCATGGCCGCGGCGGCGGAGGCGGCGGTGAAGACGCCCAGCCCGACGAGGAAGAGCCACCGGCGGCCGAACCGGTCGCCGAGGGCCGCGCCGAACATGAGGAGGACCGCGAAGGTGAGCGTGTACGCGCTCACGGTCCACTCCAGGTCGTCCAGCGCGCCCCCGAGGTCCTTGCGGATGGAGGGCAGGGCAGTGGTGACGACGAGGTTGTCGAGGGCCGCCATGAATCCGGCAACCCCGGTGATCACGAGGGCCCAGCCCGCTCCCCCGCGTCGTGCTGTGTGCTGCTGTGACATCGCTCCCCCAGCGGGTACATCGCTCGACTATTAGTTATCGATTACTAACTTCCTGAGCAACGAAAAGGCCACCGACGGGCCTCTCGCCACCGTTTCGCTACTTCTCCAGTCGGCCCTTGAGCCGGGCTGACGGGTACATCCCCTGCCAGACCGGGTGTTCCGGCGGAAAACCCATGGCCGCGAGGGTGTTGACGAGCATCCCGTACGCCAGGAACGTCGTGGTCTCGTTCACGTCGGCCCCCAACGGCAGGTGCACCGTCTCCCAGAGCTTCATCCACCCGGCTCGGACCGTTTCACCGAACTCGCGGTCCCCCTCCGCTTCGGCGGCCGCCACGGCGATGTATGTCTGCATCTGCATCAGGAGCCTCTCGGGGTGCTCCGCGATCAGCCGCGTGTACGCATTCGCCATGGCATGCAGGGCCTCCTCGCCCTCAAGCCCCTCGGCGGCCTCCCCGAAGGCCCGGCACACGTCCTCGACGCACCGGCGCGAGGCGGCGACGAAGATCGCCTTCTTGCCGGGAAAGAGTCGGAAGAGATACGGCTGCGAGACGCCCACACGCTTGGCGATCGCCTCGGTGGAGGTGCCGTAGTAGCCCTTCTGCGCGAACTCGGCTGTCGCCGCGCGGATGACGCTCTCGCGCCTCTCCTCTGCGCTCATCCTGACCATGCGAGAAAGTTAGTGCTCAATCACTAACTACGTCAAGCGGTCTGCCGCGTGGAAACACCGCTCCGTCAGGCGTGGTTAGGCGGTGGGCCGTTCGTTCCAGTAGCGGGCCGCGCTCGCGTGAGGGGCGCCCGCAATGGCGGACGCCCCTCACGGCCGGTCGCACTGCCGTTGGCCTGCTCTCAGGCCAGCCGTACAACCGCCCGCGACATGGCCAGGACCTTCTGTCCCGCGCTCATCGCCGTGAGGTCGACGCGGACGGTGTTGTCGTCGAGCTTGGCCGCGACCTTGCCGCTGACCTCGACGAGGGCGCCTTGGTCGTCGTCGGGGACGACGACGGGCCTGGTGAAGCGGACGCCGTACTCGACGACAGCACCGGGGTCACCGACCCAGTCGGTCACCACGCGGATCGCCTCGGCCATGGTGAACATGCCGTGCGCGATCACGTCCGGCAGGCCGACCTCCTTGGCGAACCTCTCGTTCCAGTGGATCGGGTTGAAGTCCCCGGAGGCACCCGCGTACCGCACGAGCGTGGCTCGGGTGACGGGGAAGCTCTGCGCCGGGAGTTCCATGCCGACCTCGACGGCGTCGTACGCGATCTTCGCGGTCATCCGCGTCATGCCTCCTCTTCGGGCGCCCGGGCCACGAGCTTGGTCCAGGCGGTCACCACGTGCTCACCGGCCTCGTCGTGGACCTCGCCGCGGATGTCCAGGACGTCGTTGCCGGCGAGGGACTTGATCGACTCGATGGTCGAGGTGACGCTCAGCCGGTCACCGGCGCGTACCGGGCGGCTGTAGGCGAACTTCTGGTCGCCGTGCACCACCCGGCTGTAGTCCAGGCCGAGCTGGGGGTCCTGGATGACCTGGCCCGCGGCCTTGTAGGTGATCGTGAAGACGAACGTCGGGGGGGCGATCACATCGGTGTGGCCGAGCGCCTTGGCGGCTTCCGGGTCGGTGTAGGCCGGGCCGGCGTCTCCGATCGCCTCCGCGAACTCGCGGATCTTCTCCCGGCCGACCTCGTAGGGGTCGGTGGGCGGGTAGGACCGCCCCACGAAGGACTGGTCGAGCGCCATGGGCTCGGCACCTCCTGGTTGTTCAGCGGGTTCGCCCTCGCCGGTGCCACCGACGAGGCCGGATCTCCGTTCGGCCGACGTGACTGATTCTGCCCGGTCCGTGACCGGAGGTTCCCGTCCGGCCGGCGGGCCGTCAGTCTTCCGCCAGCCCTACGACCAGTCGTGGTCGTCTGTGAGTGTGGCGGTTCACGGTTGGGCAGCCATGACGGGCCGTAGGCCCCTGGGCGTGTCCGCGCGCGTTCTCACCCGTGCGGCGGCCCGGTCCCGCCGATACCGCGGGCTCGCGGGTACGGGGCGCGCACGCGCCGGGTGGCCCGGTCACGGACCTCTCGACCTGGCGTAACGCAGCGAGGCCGCCCCCTTGCTTGTGGGGGCGGCCTCGCTTTGAGCCTGATTTATCGCGTCTCGCGGTGCGCGGTGTGCGCGTTGCAACGCGGGCAGTGCTTCTTCATCTCAAGACGGTCCGGGTTGTTACGCCGGTTCTTCTTGGTGATGTAGTTCCGCTCCTTGCACTCCACGCAGGCCAGCGTGATCTTCGGGCGGACGTCGGTGGCAGCCACGTGAGTGCTCCTTGACGAACAGGTGGACGAAATCTAACGCATGAAAGAGTAGCCGACTGAAGGACCGACCCCGCAATCGGCTACTACGAGTAGCGGTGACCGGACTTGAACCGGTGACACAGCGATTATGAGCCGCTTGCTCTACCGACTGAGCTACACCGCTGCGATGCGATCGGGCCCCGTCTTGCGACGGGAACCTCTCACACCAGAGCCCCAAAACGGAATCGAACCGTTGACCTTCTCCTTACCATGGAGACGCTCTGCCGACTGAGCTATTGGGGCGAGCGATGAAGACATTACACGGTCGCCTGCCGTTCGCCCAAATCCGTTTCGCGGCACCCGCCCGGCCTGTCCCCCACGGTTCCCCGGACGTTTCCCGAGCCACTCCCGCGCCGCGAGCGACGGCGGCCGCCGCGCCACCGGGGCACCAGGAGTGGCCGAAGCGGAAGGGGCTTCTCGCAGTAGGCGGGGCAGTAGGGGCCACACCGGTACGACTATTGCGCTCCTCCCCGTCCCGGGCGGGTCTCCACCCTAGGCTCGACTCACTCTGCGTGATCTTGTCCCCACGATCGCAGCCACCCCCGAGCCTTCAGGAACGCGATGGCCGACAGCCGACCGCAGCCGCCCCATTCCTCGTCCTCGCCGTCGGGACCGTCCGACCCGGCCGCCTTGCTGCTGTGCGGGGCACGACTCACCGACGGCCGGACCGTGGACGTACGGCTGGGCGGCGGGCGCATCGAGGCGGTCGGCACCGCCGGCAGCCTGGCGACGGGAGGCGTCGGGACCCGCGTCGACCTCGGGGGCTATCTGCTCCTTCCGGCGCCCGCCGAGCCGCACGCGCACGGCGACACGGCCCTTTCGGCGGACGGCGACCGCCCGGTGTCGTACGCCCTCGAGGAGATCCAGCGCCGCACCACCGAGGCCACTCTGCTGCAGCTCGGCCATGGCGCGACGGCTCTGCGTTCGCATGTGCACATCGGTGACGTACAGGGCCTGGACGCGCTCGCGGCGGTACTGGGGGCGCGGCGCTCGCTCAGCGGGCTCGCCGAGTTGACGGCGGTGGCGATGCCACGGGTGCTGACCGGGGCCGCCGGTGCGGACGGGCTCGCGATGCTGCGAGACGCGGTGAAGATGGGCGCGACGGTGGTGGGCGGCTGCCCGGACACGGACCCCGATCCGACCGGCTATGTGGAAGCGGTTCTGGAACTGGCCTCCGAGTCCGGCTGCCCGGTCGACCTGCACACGGACGCTGACGATCCGGCGCGCCTCGCCCGGTTCGCTGCGATGGCGGGCGGGCTGCGCCCCGGGGTGACACTCGGCCCGTGCGCCGGTCTCGGACGACTTCCGGCGGAGACGGCCGCGCGTGCCGCCGACCAACTCGCCGCCGCCGGAGTGACCGTGATCTGCCTGCCGCAGGGAGGCTGCGGCGGCGTCGACCGGCGCGGCACGGCTCCGGTACGGCTGTTGCGGTCGGCCGGGGTGCGGGTGGCGGCGGGCAGCGGGGCGCTCAGGGACGTGTCGAATCCCGTGGGACGCGGCGACCCGTTGGAGGCCGCGTACCTGTTGGCATCGCGGTACGGCTGGAGCCCCGAGGAGGCTTACGCCGCGGTGAGCGCGTCCGCGCGGGCCGCACTCGGCCTGCCCGAGGTGCGCGTGGAGGCCGGCTTCCCCGCGGAACTGCTCGCCGTGCGCGGTGACCGGCTGGCGGGCGCGCTCTCGCTCGCGTACAGCCGCGTCGTGGTGCATCGGGGGCGCGTGGTGGCTCGTACCAGCGCGGTCCGGGAGTACTGCGACTCGGCGGCGGTGGCGCTGGACCTGCCTCGGCAGGCGCGGGTCACGGAGGCGTAGGGCGCGGACCGGGTGTGGGGCCGGGACCCTCTGGGCAGGGACGCACGACGCCCGGGACAGCGTGCGCGGACGGCGCGGTGCGCAAGGGGCGTGGTGTTCACTCGTGAGAACTGGAACCGTGCGTGAAGTCGCGCGGCGAAGGCGTTCCTCCGGGCGTACGGTCGGAAACATGCGCATTGTCATCGCTGGTGGTCATGGTCAGATCGCGCTGCGGCTGGAGCGGTTGCTCGCCGCGCGCGGGGACGAGGTGGCGGGAATCATCCGCCACGCGGAACAGGCCGACGATCTGCGGACGGCGGGTGCCGATCCGATCGTGTGCGATCTGGAGTCGGCGGCGGCCGAGGAGGTCGCGGGGCACCTGGAGGGTGCCGACGCCGCCGTCTTCGCGGCGGGCGCCGGCCCGGGCAGCGGTGCGGCCCGCAAGCACACCGTGGACCGGGACGCGGCGATCCTGTTCGCGGACGCGGCGGAACGGGCGGGCGTACGCCGCTTCGTCGTCATCTCGTCCATGGGTGCGGACCCGGAACACGCGGGCGACGAGGTCTTCGACGTCTATCTGCGCGCGAAGGGGGAGGCCGACGCGTACGTACGCGCCCACAAGTCCCTGGACTGGACGATCCTGCGCCCCGGCTCGCTGACGAGCGATGCCGGCAAGGGCCTGGTCCGTCTGGAGGCGCACACCGGCCGCGGCATGATCCCGCGCGACGACGTGGCGGCGGTCCTCGCGGAACTGATCGACACGCCCGCGACGGCCGGTCTGACTCTGGAACTGACGAGCGGTTCGACCCCGGTGTCCGTGGCGGTGAAGGCGGTGGCAGGGAACTGAGCGGGTGCGCAGGCTTCCTGACGGAGCGTCAGATGTGTTTTTGCGAGAGGTCGCGGCCCCGGATTCAGAAGAGGGGAAGTTGACCGGGGAACTCCGGTAGGACGTACCCGTCGAGGGTGGGCTGCGCGGCATCGGCCTGGGCGAGCCTGCGGGATCCGGGGCACGAGACGAGCGTCCCGCCGCTCCGCGGCTCCCGCGGGTCGTGCCGCGCGAACCGCCCCGCGACGACGGCGATCTCCCGATGGCACTCGGGACAGCTCCTGCGGCGCGACGACATGCCCTCAGCGTACGACGACGAAGAGCGTGAGCCGCGTCGGCGGACGCTGGACGGGGGATGAGCGCAACACACCACGACGAAGCCCCCTCCACACTGCGTTTCCGTGCGAAGGGGGCTTCGTCAACTTCCCCGCCCACACCTGCGCGTGGGGCTCCGTGGACGGAGCTGCGGAGGCAAGTGCTATGCCGTCACCGGGCGTTGCGGTGGGGACGGTCGTACGAGGTACTGGTTGCGGGCGGTCAGCTAGGCCACGCGGTGACCGCCCCTCGTCACAGCCCGCAGGAGCCGCGGTCGATGGGGAAGTACCGGGCGCTGGCCCAGCGGGCCAGGCGGATGCCGACCACGACACCGGCGATGGTGACCAGGGCGGGCAGGTAGCCGCCGGCGACCTGGGCGATCGGAATGGCCGGGCATCCGCCCGAGATCGCCCAGCCCGTGCCGAACAGCACCGCGCCGGGGATCACGCCGGCATGGATACGTCCCGGCGTGCGACGGACCCGCAACACGGCGAACACACACGCGATGATCACGACGGCGCCGGCGAAGGACAGCAGCATCCGCAGGTCCTGGAAGGTGAACATGCGGTTCAGCTCGGCGTAGTCGACGAAACCGATGTTGCTGAGGGTGAAGCCGAGGGCCAGCCCGGTGATGATGTTGGCCAGCAGGATCGCACCTCGGGTACGCATCAGATCACCTTCCACAACAGGAACGACACCCCGGCGGCGGTGCCGAAGAACACAGCGGTCGCGACGAGGCTGACCGGCTGCAGTCGGCCACAGCCGTTGAGTCCGTGGCCGGAGCTGCACCCGCCGGCCAGCCGTGTGCCGAAGCCCACCAGCACGCCTCCCAGGAACAGCAGAACGACCATGGTGAGGGGATCGCCGGTCACCAGGTCCCGAAAGCCCGGGCCCATGTCGTAGCGGAGTTTGAACCGCCCGGACGCCAACGAGGCGATCAGTCCGCCGAGGAAGATCGACACCAGCAGGGCGGCCTGGGTGACCAGCGGGGCCGGGCGCCGGTTCGTGACGGAGGAAGTCTCGTCCGCCACCGGTTCGACGACCGGGGTCGGCGGCTGCGGCTCACCGTAGAGAGGCTGCGGCGTGCCGTACGGGGGCTGCGGCGTGCCGTACGGGGGCTGCGACGCGTACGAAGTCTGCGGCTCACCGTAGGGAGGCTGCGACATGCCGTACGGGGGCTGCGACGCGTAGGGAGCCTGCGGCTCACCGTAGGGCGCACCGTACGGAGCCTGCGGCGCGGCGGGCGAGCCGGGAGCGGTGCCGAAGTGCTCCGCGGTGGCTGCGGCGAGCGCGTCGACAAGCGCCTGCTCGTCGGTGAACTCCTCCTCCGCCCGCTCGAGACGGCGTTCCCTGCGCCAGTGCAGCACGCGATCCCAGGCCGCCGACACGCCGAAGGATCGATCGGTGGTGAGGGCGTAGTTGATGGTGACCAGAGCGAGCCCGACAGCGCCCGCCCACCAGGGCCAGTAGGAACTCATGCGGGACCTCTCATCCAATCGACGAGTCGAGCCCACCAGCCCCGCCTGGGGCCGGGCTCCTGCCGCTCGGGCCGAGCGGTGCGGTGCGGGTCCGGGGGTTGGGGCATCCGTGCGGACGGTGACGGTGGTTGAGGTCGGACCGGTGCTGACGCGGGCGTCGCTCCGAACGGCATCGCACCATCCGGCGCCGCGTTCCAGGGTTGTGAAGGCTCAGGTGGCCCGGCCGGTGTCGGTTGGGACCACGCCCCGGTCTCCGGTGACCACGGATCGGTTCGTGGCGGCGGAGCCTGGTGGAGCGGCTGTGCCTGGTGAAACTGTTGTGCCTGCGGCGGCTGGGCTTGGTGGGGCGGCGGAGCTTGGCGCGGTGGCGGAGCCTGCCGGGGCGGCTGCGCTTGTGCCTGCGCCGGATGGGCCGGACCACGCCGGTTCACGTCGGCCGCGCCTTCGAGGTGTCGCGCAGTGGCTCCATTGGGCAGCAGGCTGATCGGCACCGGCTCGCCGGTGAGTGCCGTCCGGTAGCGAGCACAGTCCTGCCACTGATGCGCACTGTCGCAGTAGTAGTCGCGCCAACCCCGCAAACTCGCCCTGAGGAGAGGGAAAAGCGGGCATTCGACGGCGTGTGAGCAACCCACGTTGCTCCCTCCGGTTCTCATCCTTGCCGCGCCCGGAACCGACGATCTCAAGCGTCGGGAGAATGTAGGCACAGAGTTGTTTGGTGACTGCCAGTCACCGCCTTCAGACGCGATCGAATCATTGTTCTGGCGCCCCGGGCAACCTCGGGGAGTTTTCCACCCGAACCGCTGGATGGCGTTCCCCCGTCGACCTGTGAAGGGAGTGCAGATATTGCGGTCGGTTGTGACGGCGGTGTGGACTATCGCAGATCGTGAATAAAGTCACTGGCGGAGAAGAGTCATGCACCGAGGGTGCAATCAGCCGGACATATCGGAAATCGGCTACGTGACCTGCCGCAGGCAAGTGGACTGCATACTCACCGACATGTCGGCCTGTCAGCACTGCATGGGCCGGCCGACGCGCGACATGCCCGCACCCCCAGACGCCGCTCGACGTCCGGAGTTCCCCGGGCCGAGGCGGCCGGCAGGTGGACCCGACGCGGCGATTGAGCGAAAGCCCCGCATGGGCCGAAGCGGAGATCAATCACTCCGCCCAGAATGCGGAGGCGGAAATCCAGGATCCGTGAAATTCCTTACACGGACTCAACTTGTCACGCAGCCCCGTTCTTCGGGGTGATCAGTGGTTCACCCGGCCGTCGTGGGTGAGGATCCGGCAGGCGAGACAGACGAACTGTGCCCGGGACCTGGCCAGTCGGATGCGGGTACCCGGTCGGCCTTCAACTCGCCTGTGAATGCCTCCTTCTATGAGGCGGATTCGAAGGACAGCGCCGACCCGTTCGAGGCCTTTTCCGGCCGTCGGCAGCATGAGAATCGTCAGCAAGCTGCCTGTCGAAGCCTCCGCCGTGGATTCCGTCGTACGCGACGACCAACGTCTCCCTGTCGACGAAGCCGGACGACAACACGCATGCCTCACTGGCCGGCAAGCGACAGTGAGCCGGGTTCCACCCGGCGCGGCAGCCCGGTCCCCTGCTCAAGCGTGCAAGGAAGCTTCGAACCGATTCCGCTCGGGCGTGCAACCCGCCGAGGGTGTTCGGGAGTACCTACGAGCGGACGTCCAAGCCGCGGCCACCGCTCCTGGTGATCGCTGCAGGTCGGCACGCGGGCCCAGCGCGCCGACCGTCGATGACCGCCCGGCGTGCTGTCGGGCGGCAGCTTTGAAGGAGAAATGCTCCGTGGCTCTCAGTTTCGCCAGGAAGACAGCCCTTGCGGCCGTCGCCGTCGCCGTACTCGGAGGGATCTCGTTCGGTGCCTCCGCGATCGCGGCGACGGGCTCGACCGCCCACCCGGCATCCGCTCCCGCATCGGCACCCGCGTCCGTCGTCGCCAAGCACCCTGCTTCCGCTCACCAGCAGGCGCCGCAGGTGGTCACGCAGGTGATCGGCAAGGGCCTGGTGGACGGGCATCGTTGGTCGGTGGCATTGGAGTTCCACCGGACGCTGCCCAAGGGCTACACCCTGCCCACACTCCACGACGGCACCACCGCACCGGGCACATCCCTGCTGTGCCAGCGCATGTTCATCGGCGGTGTCCGCATCGACCACCAAGCCGGCCCCTGGGCCGACTGCCAGCCCGTCACCGGCACACACGACCCCCAGGCCGCCGGAGAAATGGGCCTGTGGGGCCTCCACGAAAAAGGCCTCAGCGGCACCCGACTGATCGTTTCCAACCCCGAACCCGACGTCGCCTACGGCATGGTCTCCCTCTCCGACGGCACCCGGGTAAAGGCCACCACGACCACCGTCCCCGGCACCACCTACCGCGCCTGGGCCGCACCCATCCGGAACGGACAGACCATCACCACCGTCGACCAGTACGACGCCCACCACCACCGCCTCAGCCACGACACGAACTGGCGCTGACCACCCAGACGAAGGACGGGCACCTCCTGCCGTGCAGCCAAGTGACCGCAGGGCCGCGGACAGCGGACCGGACTCGGAGTTCACCCGGTTCGTCACCGCCCGTTGGCGAGCCCTGACCCACACCGCGTACCTGCTCACCGGCGACTTCCACGAGGCGGAAGACCTGGTGCAGACCACGCTGGCAAAGGTGTACCCGCACTGGCAGCGACTCGAGCCAGAGCGCGCCGAACACTACGTTCGACGGGCACTGGTCAACACCAACCGCAGCCGGCATCGCCGCCGCCGGATCACCCACCTCCTTCTCCCGTCCCTGCCTGACATCCGCCCCGCCCATGACGACGGGGCGGGTGTCGGGAGCGTGGACGTGTACGACGCCTTGGCCCGCGACCTCGCCGACCTGCCCGAGCGCCAGCGGGCCGTCGTGGTGCTGCGCTACTGCGAGGACCTGTCCGCCGAGGAGGTGGCAGACGTCCTCGGCTGTTCAGTGGGCACCGTGAAGAGCCAGGCGTCCCGGGCCTTGGCCAAACTGCGCAGCCGTTCGGCTCTCGCCCGCAACTACCTGCCCAGCCGCCCTGCAGAGGCACGATGACTCCTGACCACGATCAAGAAGACCGGCTACGCGTCGCCTTCGCCCGGTCACGCGACGCCTACCCCTCGTCCCAGGCCCCCGTCGACCAGATCCTGACCATCGCGCGCGCCCGAAGGAAACGTCGCCGGGCCGCGGCTGCCGTGGCCAGTGCCATCTGCGTCCTTGCCCTCGGCCTGGCACTTCCGTTCCTGAAGCCGTCACCTCGTGCCGTCGGACCTGCGCGCCAGCCCCCACCCGCGGCGATCCCCACCTTTTCCCCGACCCCCGACACAGTCAGTGTCCGGGTGGCCGAGGGGACGACGGGCAGTCACCGTTGGTCGGTGGCATTGGAGTTCCACCGGACGCTGCCCAAGGGCTACACCCTGCCCACACTCCACGACGGCACCACCGCACCGGGCACATCCCTGCTGTGCCAGCGCATGTTCATCGGCGGTGTCCGCATCGACCACCAAGCCGGCCCCTGGGCCGACTGCCAGCCCGTCACCGGCACACACGACCCCCAGGCCGCCGGAGAAATGGGCCTGTGGGGCCTCCACGAAAAAGGCCTCAGCGGCACCCGACTGATCGTTTCCAACCCCGAACCCGACGTCGCCTACGGCATGGTCTCCCTCTCCGACGGCACCCGGGTAAAGGCCACCACGACCACCGTCCCCGGCACCACCTACCGCGCCTGGGCCGCACCCATCCGCAACGGACAGACCATCACCACCGTCGACCAGTACGACGCCCACCACCACCGCCTCAGCCACGACACGAACTGGCGCTGACCACCGCTGCCAGTAGCTCGGGGACCCTGCACCTCACCCAGAAACGCCTGTTGACGGCTGTGGGCACAGCCGCGCGAGTGCGTCGCTGCTCAGAAAGCCCATCGCGTATGGGTGTAGACCCCGTTGTCCCGGCCGAAGCCGTACGCCGTGGCCGGGGCCACCGCGAACACCACCGCGTCCCCGTTCCGGAACGCGTCCCCGATCCCGTGGAAGGTGCCCTCGGACGAGGTGATGTGCGGCCCGTATTTCGCTTCGTACGCCGTGATCACCTCCTCCAGCACCACCGGATCCGCAACCGGCTCCGCCTTGCCTTCGATCACGAGGGCGCGGCCGGCCTGGAGGATCTGCGAGGTTCTCCGCGCGCCAGCCGGGAGCCTTCTCGGCAGCCGCCACCAGCGGCCCGCTGCCTGTCAAGGCACTCGCCGCGCTCAGTGCACAGCAAGGTCTCGTCGTCACGCCGGTCCGCTCGGCCACCGTGGAGATCGATGGCCACGGCACCCTGGTGGCCGCCGCCGACCCGGCCCGGCTGGGCGCCCACACCGACGACATCGGCCGGGCACGCACGCTGGCCGACGGCACCGCGCTCAGCGGCCTCGACAACGCCGACGTGCACCGGGTCGCGGGGACGGCAGGACGGTCCGGCACCACCCTGCGGATCGAGCCGGGGCGCAGCAGCCTGCCCTTCACACTCCAGAGCGGAGCCTTCCTGCTGGTGACACCGGCGACCCTGGACCGGCTCGCCCCCGGCGCGGCCGTCACCACGGCCTGGATCAGCCCCGCCCCAGGCACCGACCACCTCGCTGCCCGCCGGGCCATGGACCGAGCACTGACCGACTACCCCCACGTCCGCGTCACCGACACCGCGGCACAGGCGCAGAGCCTGCGATCGCTGCTGGACCAGATGATGCTGATCACCATGGCACTGCTCGGCTTCTCGGTCGCCATCGCCGGACTTGGCGTCGCCGCCACTCTGATGCTCAGCGTCAGCGAACGCGTCCGCGAGATCGGCATGCTGCGCGCGATCGGAATGTCCCGCCGGCAACTGCGCCGCATGCTCACCCTGGAAGCACTACTGCTTTCCCTCGCCGCCGCACTGATCGGCACCTCCCTGGGCATCGGCTACGGCTGGGCAGCCGCCCGATCGGTCACCTCCACAGTGGGAACAATCGGCGGCCCACCCATACCGCTGGTACTGGCAGCGCTGGGACTCACCGTGCTCACCGGACTCGCAGCCGCCGTCCTGCCGGCCCGACGGGTCGGACGGATGACCGTCATCGCCGCGCTCGACACGACGTAGAACCTGCGGAGTCAGCCCAGGACAGTGGTCAACCCCAGAGTGCCGTGGGTGGTGACCGAGGTCTGGGCCTCCCGCGCGCCTCGGGAGCGTTCGCAGGGAGTGACTTGGCCCAAGGCATCAGTCTTCGGCGGACGGCTCGCGCACGGGCGGGACCAGGAGATCACGCTCAGGGTGCTTCTCACTGGTGACATTGCCCTGAATCCCCAGGTCTGCCCGCGCTGCTTCGCGCTTGATCCATCTATCGCTCGCCCCGGGCCGGTGTCCCGCCGGTGCGCGGATCCCGTGGTTCGCCGGTAACTCGGCGTGGATGCTCGGCCGAACCTCCACGATGACATCGGCGTCCTCCTGGTCGCCCTCCTCGTCGCGCCAGAGGTAGACCCGCACGTGCTTCGCCCGGTGCAGGCCGCGTACCTTCCACTCGGTCATCAGGTCGGCGACCACGAGGGAAAGTGCGTACTGGGGGCCCTCGCTCGAATCGTCGACGGTGATCGTGCCCCGCCACCGTTCGGGGTCGTTGCCGTAGGGGCGCCATCCCTCCGAGCCATGCGGCTCGAACACCCGGTACACCCAGTCCGTCTCGGTGCCCATAACACCGATCCTGTCACTGCAGTCCAGAACGCCGAAAGGGTCTGCGATCAGCATTGCTGCTGGTCACAGACCCTTTCGGTCTTGTGGCGGCGCCAGGATTCGAACCTGGGAAGGCTGAGCCGGCAGATTTACAGTCTGCTCCCTTTGGCCGCTCGGGCACACCGCCAAATTTGCTGCTGTGGAGACCGCTTTTCGGCGGTGCTCCCTGGCAACGACGTAAACAATACCTGATGCACAGGGGTGCTTCGCCACCCGATAGATCAGCGCCCTGGACGGGGAGGGATGGCTAGGCTTATGCGGATGCGGTCCGGATCCACGCCGGGCCAGGCGACCGCGCCCCCGCACGCCGATACGCACTCCGATCCATCCCGATACAAGGAGCCACAGGACATGGCCGACTCCAGTTTCGACATCGTCTCGAAGGTCGAGCGGCAGGAGGTCGACAACGCCCTCAACCAGGCCGCCAAGGAGATCTCACAGCGCTACGACTTCAAGAACGTCGGCGCCTCGATCGCCTGGTCCGGCGACAAGATCCTGATGCAGGCCAACTCCGAGGACCGTGTGACGGCCATCCTCGACGTCTTCCAGTCGAAGCTGATCAAGCGCGGGATCTCCCTGAAGTCGCTGGACGCCGGTGAGCCGCAACTCTCCGGCAAGGAATACAAGATCTTCGCCTCGATCGAGGAGGGCATCTCCCAGGAGAACGCCAAGAAGGTGGCGAAGATCATCCGCGATGAGGGCCCGAAGGGCATCAAGGCTCAGGTGCAGGGCGACGAACTGCGCGTCACATCGAAGAGCCGCGACGACCTCCAGGCCGTGATCGCCCTCCTGAAGGGCAAGGACTTCGACTTCGCACTGCAGTTTGTGAACTACCGGTAGACCCTTCGATGGTCCGCTGACTGTACGAGGAAGGGTGGTCGCCCCGAGTGTGGGGAGACCACCCTTCTCTGCTGCCGACTGCGGCTTCAGGGGGCTGTTCAGCGACGTGAGTCACCGAACAGGACGCGATAGATGATCAGCAGCACGAGCGAGCCGCCGATCGCGGCCGCCCAAGTCGCGCCGTCGTAGAACTGCTTGGTGATCGGGTGATGCAGCCAGCGTGCGGAGATCCAGCCGCCTATGAAGGCACCCGCGACGCCGATGAGGGTCGTACCGATGAAGCCGCCGGGGTCCTTGCCCGGCAGCAGGAACTTGGCGATGGCGCCTGCCAACAGCCCCAGAATGATCCAGCTGACAATGCCCATGCCTTGGACCTGCCTCTCCGTGCTTTGCCTGCGCTGTGCTCCTGCTCAGGCCAGGCTCTGTTCATGCGTCGGCGCAGCCGCTCGATGCCGCCGATCGCGCTCGACCTGCGCCTCGTACGGCTGTGCCGTCATCAGGAAGGACGCCTTGGCGACAGCCACCGGTTGCGGGAGAACAGTAGGGCGGTCCCATGACGAAGCCCGAGGAGCAGCGGCCGGTGATGCGAGGGTCGTGCCGGACGCCAGGGGTCGGGGACGCCGTCGTCGGGCCCGGCGCGTCATCTCTTCCCGCACAGCCGCCGCGCGAAGGTACCCCCTACGGCGCCTGCGTGGTACCCGTGCGTATCGGGAAGTCCGGCCACGGCGGCAGGTCCGTACCGTCGTTGGCCTCCTCGTACCAGCCTGTGCCGTCGAGCCAGGTCTGGAGCCACTCCGCGAGACCGGGGGCGTCCAGGTACCAGGAGGTGTCGCCCTCGTCGACGTTCGGCTCGTAGAGCAGGACCGTGCCGCGCGGGGTGCGACAGTCCACGCACGCGTACATTCCGCAGCCCCAGTGGGATATCGGCAGCACGCCCTCGGGCCAGGGCCGGGCGGGGTCCGTGCGGGCGCTCTCGCGGTTCGCGAGGTACTGGGAGACGGCGGCCGGCTCGCCGGCCGGTGGGCTCTCGAGCAGGGGCAGCAAGCCGTACTCCGGACCGAATCCGCCGTCTCCTATGCGCAGGTACAGCGCGGCGAGCAGCGGTGGCAGGGAGAAGCCCAGAGCCGCCTCGGCGCGGGCGAGCACCGCGTTGTCCACGGGCTCCGGGAGTGAAGGCCAGCCCCACGGGCGAGTGTTGTGGGCCTGCTCCACCACCCTGTCCAGCAACTGCTCGATTTCGGTCATGAGTTCATGATGCAGGGCGCCGCTGACAATCGGGCGGCCTGTGGACAACCCTCGGAGGCCTCGCACACGGCGGACGTCGACGCGTGGTTCGGACGGGCTGACCACCACGAAGTCAGGGCCGTGGCCGGAGTAATCGCGCCAAGTCCTGAGAGCGCTCGGCGGCTCGGGATGCGCCACCGCGATCCCGAGCCGCCGACCCACTCATCAGCTCATCAGCGTGTTGCGAACGGCTGGTCCGTGGGAACGATTTCGCGTCCCAGGGGAAGCAGTGAGACCGGGATGAGCTTGAAGTTGGCGATGCCGAAAGGAATGCCGATGATCGTGACGCACAGGGCGATGCCCGTGACGATGTGTGCGATGGCCAGCCACCAGCCCGCAAGGACCAGCCACAGCACGTTGCCGATGCAGGACGGCGCGCCGGCGCCACGACGCTCGACCGTCGTATAGCCGAAGGGCCACAGCGCGTAGACGCCGATGCGGAACGCGGCAATGCCGAACGGGATGCCGATGATCGTGATGCAGAGCAGCACTCCGGCCAACAAATAGCCCAGGAACAGCCAGAAGCCGCTCAGGACCAGCCAAATCACGTTCAGGATCGTCTTCACCGGTGGCGACCTGCCATCTGCTCGAGTCGGGCGATGCGTTCCGCCATCGGCGGGTGCGTAGAGAACATCTTGGAGAGTCCCTGGCCCGGACGGAAGGGGTTCGCAATCATCATGTGGCTCGCCGTCTCGATGCGCGGCTCAGGGGGCAGCGGGAGCTGACTGGTGCCCATCTCCAGCTTGCGCAGGGCGCTCGCCAGCGCGAGGGGGTCGCCGGTCAGCCGGGCGCCGGAGGCATCCGCCTCGTATTCCCTGGACCGGCTGATGGCGAGCTGGATGACGGTCGCGGCGAGCGGGCCAAGGATCATGATCAACAGCATGCCGAGGAGGCCGGGGCCCTCGTCGTCGTCCGAGCGGCCGACCGGGATCAGCCAGGCGAAGTTCACCAGGAACATGATCACCGAGGCGAGGGCGCCGGCGACCGACGAGATCAGGATGTCGCGGTTGTAGACATGGCTCAGCTCGTGCCCGATGACTCCGCGCAACTCGCGCTCGTCGAGGATGCGGAGGATGCCTTCGGTGCAGCACACGGCCGCGTTGCGCGGGTTGCGGCCGGTCGCGAACGCGTTCGGCGCCTCTGTCGGCGAGATGTACAGGCGAGGCATGGGTTGCCGGGCCTGGTTGGAGAGCTCGCGGACCATCCGGTACAGCGCGGGTGCCTCGAACTCGCTGACCGGGCGCGCGCGCATCGCGCGTAGTGCGAGCTTGTCGCTGTTCCAGTAGGCGTAGGCGTTCGTGCCGATCGCGATGAGGACCGCGACGACCAGGCCCGTACGCCCGAAGAAGCTGCCGATGACGATGATGAGTGCGGACAGTCCCCCGAGGAGTACTGCGGTCCTGAGCCCGTTGTGCCGGCGGTGCACGGTACGCCCTCCAAATGGTGCGGCAGGGGAACCCTTTGTCTGCGGATGCTGTTGACTCCACTTCTCAGTGGACCCTCCCGTACTGGTCAACGCCAGGCGGAGAGCGCAAGTTCCCTTGTGCGCGGGCCGGAGCCCGTGGGCTGTCCGGGTCATGCGGCGGCCTCCCCACGCGCGCGTGTGCGCTGTTGAGTGTGGCCGCGCGCGTGAGGGCGTCGGTCAGAAGAGGCCGGTGGCCGAGAAGCGGAGCACCAGCTGGGGCGCCCCGGAGAGAGCGATGCCCAGGACGGCGGTCAGCGCGATGGCGGCCGTGAGTGGGGCGGGGGCGCGGTGCCTCGCGGGCTCGCCCTCCGGAGCGCGGAAGAGCAGGGCTGTCCACTGGAGGTAGTAGAAGAGCGCGATCACTACGTTCACGGCCATGACGACGGCGAGCCACCCGAGGCCGGCGTCGACGGCCGCGGAGAAGACGGTGACCTTCGCGAAGAGGCCGATGACGCCCGGTGGGAGGCCCGCCAGACAGAGCAGGAAGAAGGCCAGGAGCAGGGCGGCCAGGGGGCTGGCCGCGTACAGGCCGCGGTAGTCGGTGATGCGGTTGTGGGCCCTCGTGCGGCCCACGAGGGCGGCCACGGCGAAGGCTCCGAGGTTCACGGCCCCGTACATCAGGGCGTACGCCACGGTGGAGCCGATCGACTTCTGGGCGTCCGTGGAGTAGGCGGCCGCGGCGATCGGCACCAGCAGGTAGCCGGCCTGGCCGACGGAGGACCAGGCGAGCAGGCGTACCGCGCTGTACGCGCGCGTGGCCTGCTGCCGGAGTGCGCCGACGTTGCCGACGGTCATGGTGAGGGCGGCCAGCGCGGCGAGTGCCGGGCCCCAGACGTCGGAGTACGACGGTAGGGCGACGACCGTGACGAGGATCAGGCCGGAGAAGCCGACCGCCTTGCCGACGACCGACAGGTAGGCGGCGACCGGCAGGGGCGCTCCCACGTAGGTGTCGGGTACCCAGAAGTGGAACGGGACCGCTGCCGTCTTGAAGGCGAAGCCCACGAGGGTGAGGACGACACCTGTCTGGGCGAGCGTGTGGAGCTGGCCGTCCACGTGCTGGATCCGGTCCGCGATCCGGGTGAGGTACAGGGTGCCGGTGGTGGCGTACACGAAGCTGATGCCCATGAGGCTCACGGCGGTCGCCGTGACGGAGGACAGGAAGAACTTCAGGGCGGCTTCGGAGGATCTCTTGTCGCCGTACCGGATGCCGACGAGGGCGAACGCGGGCAGGGAGGCGACCTCCAGGGCGACGACGAGGGTCGCCAGGTCACGGGAGGCGGGCAGCAGGGCGGCGCCGGCCGCGCTGGAGAGCAGCAGGAACCAGAACTCCCCTGCCGGGATCTCCTTCTTGGCGTCCTTGAGGGCGGTGACCGACAGCAGGGCGGTGAGGAGGGCGCCGGCCAGGACGAGGAACTGGATGACGAGGGTGAAACGGTCTGCCGTGTAGCTGCAGACGTGCGGGTCTCCCCGCAGGCAGAACGTGGCGCGGTCGCCGTCCAGGAGGGGCAGCAGCATGAGCACCGCGGCGGCGAGTCCGGCGATGGAGATCCAGCCCAGGTGGGCTTTCCGCGACTCGCCGAGGAAGAGGTCGGCGACGAGGACGACAAGTCCGGCGACCGCCGCGATGGTGGGCGGCGCGATCGCCAGCCAGTCGACGGACTGGACGAGGGAGCTCATCGGGTGCCTCCTGCCAGGAGCTGCTGCACGGCCGGGTCGGTCAGTCCGAGGAGGGCCTTCGGCCACAGGCCTGCGGCGACGGTGAGGACGACGAGCGGCGTCCAGGCCGCGAATTCGTATATGTGGACGTCGGCGAGTCTCGGGGCGTCCTGCGGAACGGCGCCCATGCAGACACGGCGGACCACGACGAGCATGTAGGCGGCGGTGAGCAGGGTGCCGAAGGCGGCGATCGCCATGAACGTGAGGAAGGCCGGGCGGCTGAGGTCGGCGGCGGGCCTGAACGCGCCGAACAGCGCGAGCATCTCACCCCAGAACCCGGCGAGTCCGGGCAGGCCGAGCGAGGCGACGGCGCCGAAGGCGAGCAGGCCGCCGAGGCGGGGGGCCCGGCCGTAGAGTGCGGCGCCGGTCTTCTCGGACAGGCTGTCGAGGTCGGTGGTGCCGGTGCGGTCCTTCAGCGCGCCGACCAGGAAGAAGAGGAGGCCGGTGATGAGTCCGTGGGCGACATTGGCGAACAGGGCGCCGTTGACGCCGGTCGGGGTCGTCGTCGCGATGCCGAGGAGCACGAAACCCATGTGACCGACGGAGGAGTAGGCGATCAGCCGCTTGAGGTCACCCTTGGCACCTCGTTTGGCGAGGGCGAGGCAGGCGAGGGACCCGTAGATGATCCCGACGACGGCGAAGGCCGCGAGGTACGGCGCGAAGGTGTGGAAGCCGTGGGGCGCGACCGGCAGGATGATACGGACGAACCCGTACGTACCCATCTTCAGCAGGACCCCGGCCAGCAGGACCGAGCCGACGGTCGGCGCGGAGGTATGGGCGTCGGGCAGCCAGCTGTGCAACGGCCACATCGGCGCCTTGACCGCGAGTCCGATTCCGATCGCCAAAACGGCGATGACCTGCACAGATGCGGTGAGCGAGTGGCCGTTGTCAGTGGCGAGTGCCACCATGTCGAACGTGCCCGCCTCGATTCCGATCAGGAGCAGGCCGAGCAGCATGACGACAGAGCCGAGCAGCGTGAAGAGGATGAACCTCCAGGCGGCCCCGGCCCTGCCCGCACCGCCCCAGCGGGCGATGAGGAAGTACATCGGGATGAGGACCATCTCGAACGCGAGGAAGAACAGCAGCAGGTCGAGAACGGTGAAGGTCGCGAGAGTGCCGGACTCGAGGACGAGCAGCAGGGCGACGAAGGCCTTCGGGGACGGGCCCGCAGGCAGCTTGAAGTACGAGTAGAGCGCGCAGAGGAAGGTCAGCAGCGCGGTCAGGAGCAGAAGGGGGAGGGAGATGCCGTCGATGCCCAGGTGGATCCGCACGTCGAGCGCGGGGATCCAGCTGATGTCGGTCGTGGCCTGCATGGTCGACGGGTGGTCGTGGTCGAAGCCGAGCGCGAGGGCGATCGCCGCCATGAGCACGGCGCCGGTGACCGTCACGCCGTGCCGCAGCACGGCCTGCTCGGGCGACTTCCCCTTCAGTCCGGGCGGGGCCGGCAGGAGGGCGGCGAGCGCGCCGATGAGCGGCACGACGACAATGAATGCCAGAAGGAACTGCATCACGGACTCGCTGATATCGATCACGCCTGCTCACGCTCCCGTGGCGACGAGGAGGGCGGCCACCGCCAGGACGACGGTGCCGGCGAGCAGCGCGCTCACATAGGTCTGCACATTGCCGGTCTGGGCGCGCCGTACGGCGGCGCCGAGCAGGCGGGGTAGGGCGCTCGCGGCGCGTACGTAGGTCTCGACGACCTCGCGGTCCAGGAACCGGACGAGGCTTGCTCCGGCCCTGATCGGGCGGACGAAGAGCGTGTCGTACACGGCGTCGAGGTGGAAGCCGACGGCCGCGTGGCGGTGCAACGGGCCGAGCAGGAGGCGGCCCGGGTCCGCCGGGTCGGGTGTGAAGGCCACATCGCCGTACGCGGGCGCGTGGCTCGCGATGGCCTCGGCCTCGACCAGGCCGGCGTCCGCCTCGGGGTGGGCCGCCACCGCACCGAGGGGGACGCGGGCCGCGAGCGTGGTGGTGCGCTGCCAGGCGCCGTACGTCACGAGTCCGCCGACCAGGGCGAAGCCCGTGCCGAGGACGGAGGTGGCGAGCGTCGGCGTCAGGCCGCTTCCGCCGAACCAGTCGGGCAGGACGCGATAGGTGAGCCCGAACGCGAGCGACGGTACGGCGAGCACCCACAGCACGGCGTTCATGACGAGCGGCTGCCTGCCGTGGTCGGGGGCCTCTGCGCCGTGGCCGCGGAACGTGAGCAGCCACAGACGGGTCGCGTACGCGGCGGTGAGCAGGGCCGTGACAAGACCGACGACGAGGACGATCCAGCCCGCGGCGCCGGGAGCGTGCTCGGTGTGGCCGGTGGCGACGTGCTCGGCGGCGGCGAGGACGGACTCCTTCGAGAAGAAGCCGGCGAACGGTGGAATCGCGGCGAGCGCGAGGAGCGCCACGGTCATCGTCCAGTAGGCGTCGGGGACGCGGGCGCGCAGGTCCTTCATGCGGGACATGGCGGCCAGGGAGTTCGTGCCGGCGGCGTGGATGATCACGCCTGCGGCGAGGAAGAGCAGCGCCTTGAAGGCGCCGTGGGACAGGAGGTGGAAGACGGCGGCACCGCGGTCGCCGACGGCGAGGGCACCGGTCATGTAGCCGAGCTGGCCGATCGTCGAATAGGCGAGGACACGCTTGATGTCGTCCTGGGCGAGCGCGGCGATCGCCGAGCCCGCCATCGTCACGGCGGCCATGACGGCGAGAACCACCATCGCGGCCGAGGAGGCCTCGAAGACCGGGAGGAGACGGGCGACGAAGTAGACACCTGCGGCGACCATCGTCGCCGCGTGGATCAGCGCGGAGACGGGAGTGGGGCCCGCCATCGCGTCGGGGAGCCAGGTGTGCAGCGGGAACTGCGCCGACTTGCCGGCCACGCCGCCCAGGAGCAGCAGGGCGACCAGGGTCGGATGGTGCAGGCCGCCGGTCACGACGGTGCCGAGGACCGTCGTGATGCGGAAGGAGCCCGCGTCGGTGGCGAGCGCGAACAGGCCGATGAGGAAGGGGACGTCGCCGAGCTTGGTGACCAGGAAGGCCTTGATGGAGGCGGCGCGGGCCTCGGGGGTCTCCCAGTAGTGGCCGACCAGGAAGTAGGAGCAGATGCCCATGACTTCCCAGCCGACCAGCAGCACGATCAGGTCGCCCGAGTAGACGACCAGGAGCATCGCGGAGGTGAACAGGGAGACGAGAGCAGCGTACGAGGGGTAGCGCGGGTCGCCGCGCAGATAGCCCGTCGAGTAGATCTGCACGCAGGAGGCGACGACGCCGACCAGGATGGCGACGAGGGCGGCGAAGCCGTCGACGTGCAGGGCGAGCTCGATGGGGACCGAGCCGGTGGGTGTCAGCTCGGTGGCCGAGTCGACGGCCCGACCACTGCCCTGCCGTGCGGCTACCAGCACCGCCAGCACGAGTGAGGTGAGGGTCGGGAGGACGGCGAGCGGGCGGACGAGGCCCGGGGCAGTGCGGCCGAGCAGCAGGCCGGCCGCGGCGCCGAGGAAGGGAAGGAGGGGGACGAGGACGGCGAGGGTGGTCGTGGTCACGCGGTGGCCTCAGCCTTCTCAGCCGCAGGGGTGTCGCCTTCGTGGCCCTCGGCGGTGTCACGGAGCCTGTCGATGTCCGCGGTGCCGCGGTTGCGGTAGACGGCGAGGACGATGGCCAAGCCGATGCCGATCTCGGCGGCAGCGATGGCAATGGTGAACAGAGCCAGTGCCTGACCGGAGTGCAGGGTCTCGCGGGCGGTCCTGCTCAGCCAGACGTCGAAGGCGACGAGGTTGAGGTTGACGGCGTTGAGCATGAGCTCGACCGACATCAGGACGAGGATCGCGTTGCGGCGGGCGAGGACGCCGTACAGGCCCGTGCAGAAGAGCAGGGCGGAGAGCGCGGCGGGATAGGCGAGATGCATCAGCGGACGCCTTCCTTCTCGCTCCGGCTGACCGTGTCGGCCGGGGTGCTCGTCGCGCTGGTCATCGCGTCCGCCTTCGCCTTGCGGGAAAGGACGATCGCGCCGACCAGGGCGGTGAGGAGGAGGACGGAGAGGGCCTCGAAGGGGAGAACCCAGTACTGGAACAGGCTCGCGCCGGTGACCTTGGTGGAGCCGGACGCGGGACCGCCAAGGTCCATCCAGGTCGTCCGGAAGGCGTCGACGACCACCCAGACCAGGGCGACCGCGGCGGCGACGGCGACGGTGAGGGCGGCCCAGCGGTTGCCGGAGTCGGCGTCCGGGGAGCGGCCGATGGGGGCCTTGGTGAGCATCAGACCGAACAGGAGGAGGACGACGACGGAACCGACGTAGATGAGGACCTGCACCCAGGCGATGAACTCGGCGGTCAGCAGGAGGTACTCCACCGCGAGGCCGCCGAGGGTCCCCACGAGCCACAGAGCGGCGTGCACCAGTTGCCTGGTGGTGACGGTGACGAGCGCGGCGCCGAAGGTGACGACACCGACGAGGAGGAAGGCGATCTCGACGCCGGTCGGGGAGAGGAAGCCGTGTGTGCCGGCGGCGGCCGTGGTCAGCGCGGCGGAGGCGGGAGTCACGACTCTCCTTCCTGTGGATCGGCGGGCTCGGTCGGTTGGGTCCGGGCCGCGGCGAGCTTCTCGGCGGCCTTGCGGGCGGCGGCGATCTCCTTGGGTTCCTCCGCGCCGGCGTCCAGGGCGGGTGGGGCGGGCACCGTCCACATCCACTCTCGGAGCTTGTCCCGCTCGTGGGTGAGGTCGCGGATGTCGGTCTCGGCGTACTCGAACTCCGGGGACCAGAACAGGGCGTCGAAGGGGCAGACCTCGATGCAGATGCCGCAGTACATGCAGAGGGAGAAGTCGATGGCGAAGCGGTCGAGGACGTTGCGGCTGCGCTCGCGTCCGCCAGGGGCGGCGGGCGGGACCGTCTCCTTGTGGGAGTCGATGTAGATGCACCAGTCCGGGCACTCACGGGCGCACAGCATGCAGACCGTGCAGTTCTCCTCGAAGAGGCCGATCACGCCGCGGCTGCGCGGCGGGAGCGCGGGCTGGGCGTCCGGGTACTGCTCGGTGACGGACTTCTTCGTCATTGTGCGGAGGGTGACGGCCAGGCCCTTGGCGAGGCCGGAGCCGGGAATCGACAGGCGGGGCCGCCCGGAGGGCGTGGTCGAGGGGCGGTGGTCGGGCGACGGGCGGGACATCAGGAGATCACCACCTTGACGATGCCGGTGAGGGCGATCTGAGCGAGGGCGAGGGGAATGAGGACGGTCCAGGAGAGTTTCTGGAGCTGGTCCTCGCGCAGGCGGGGGTAGGTCACGCGCAGCCAGATGACGACGAAGGCGAGGATCGCGGCCTTCAGGAGTGTCCACAGCCAGCCCAGGCCGTCGGTACCCCACGGGCCGTGCCAGCCACCCAGGAAGAGGACCGTGGTCAGACCGCACAGGACGACGATTCCGGCGTACTCGGCGAGCAGGAACAGGGCGAAGCGAAGGCCGGTGTACTCGGTGTAGGCGCCGAAGATGATCTCTGAGTCGGCGACGGGCATGTCGAAGGGTGGGCGCTGCAGTTCGGCGAGGCCGGCGACGAAGAAGACGATCGCGCCGACGATCTGCCAGGGCAGCCACCACCAGTGAAAGGCGTTGACGATGCCGGGCAGCGAGACGGTGCCGGCCGCCATCGCCACCGAGGCGGCGGCGAGCAGCATGGGGAGTTCGTACGCGAGGAGCTGGGCGGCGGTGCGCAGGCCGCCGAGAAGGGAGAACTTGTTGGCGGAGGCCCAGCCGGCCATGAGCGAGCCGAGGACACCGACGCCCATCACGGCCAGGACGAAGAAGATGCCCGCGTCGACGGCCTGGCCGACGGCGCCCTCGCTCGGGCCGATCGGGATGGCGAGGAGGACGAGCAGGTACGGGAGAAGGGCGACGGCGGGGGCCAGCTGGAAGATGCGACGGTCCGCGCCCGCCGGGACGATGTCCTCCTTCTGCGCGAACTTGACGCCGTCGGCGATGAGCTGGGCCCAGCCGTGGAAGCCACCGGCGTACATCGGACCGAGGCGGCCCTGCATATGCGCCATGACCTTGTGTTCGGTCTGGCCGATGATCAGAGGGAAGGTGAGGAAGACGACGAACACGGCGAGGAGTCGCACGGCGACGTCGAGAGCGCCGTTCACTGCGTGCCTCCGGAAGGATCGTCGGGGGTGGGGGTCGAGTCGGAGTTCGGGGGGCGGGCGTCGCGGTCGGCCGCGCCGGGCTCGGTAGCCGCCTGGTCCTCGCCGTCCGCCTCCGCCTCGGGCGACGGTTCGGGGGTGGGTTCCGGCTCGGGCTCGTCGAAGGCCGGGCGGGCATGGTGCCAGGGGGCGTCCGAACCGCGCGGCGCGACGGGGGGCTCGGGGGGCGCGCTCTGGGGTGCCGAAGCGTCCGCGCGTTGCGAGGCGGAGCCCTGGGAGGCGCTGCGCGCACGACGCGGACCGGCCGGAGCCGCGGGAGCAGCCGCCGACTGCGTGCCGCCCGCACGCTGCGATGCCGAACCCTCCGACGCACTCCGCGCACGCCGCGGACCCGCCGGACCCGCCGCACGAGAAGCCTCCGGCGGCGCGCCGGCGTCCGCACCGCGTTGCGTTGCCGAACCCTCCGACGCACTCCGCGCACGGCGCGGCGTAACAGGCGTCGCCGTGCTCTCGGTGCCGGCTGGCGCCTGGCTCGCCGAGCCCTCCGCGGCCGTGCGGGTGCGGCGTACCTGACGATCGCCCGCCGCGCGGCCCGCGGCTCGGGCCGGGCGGGCGGGAGCCGGGGGAAGCTGACCCTTGAGGGGGCCCCACTCGTTCGGGTCGGGGACGCCCGGCGGCAGCATCTGCCGGCGCTTGGGGCCGCCGTGGTCGGACTCGCCCGGTTCCTTCGCGCCGGGCCAGGCCTTGGCGACCCGGGCGGCCAGGACGAAGTCCTTGCGCAAGGGGTGGCCCTCGAAGCCCTCGGGCAGGAGCAGGTGGTCCAGCCCCGGGTGGCCCTCGAAGGTCACGCCGAACATCTCGTGGGTCTCGCGTTCATGCCAGGCGGCACCCGCGTAGACCCCCACGGCGGAGGGCAGGACGGGTGCCTCGTGCGGGACGGTCGTGCGGACGAGCAGACGGCGGACCGGGGCGAGGGCCACGACATGGGCGGAGACACACAGACCCGTGCCCGGCTCGTCGACGGCGCTCAGCCAGTCGAAGTACGTGCAGCCCAGTTCGTCGCGCGCGACGCGCAGCGCCTCGGTCCAGCCCGTCGCCGGTACGTCGACCGTCAGGACGCCGTACGACTCCTCGGCTGTGGCCTGAGGGCCGAAGAGGTCCTCGGCGGGTGCGGGCAGCCAGCCGACGGCGGTCATCGCCCCTCCCCAGCGGCCGAGCCCGCCTCGGGGGCCGCCCCGGGCTCCGAGGCCTCGGAGGGCGGCCGGACCAGACCGCTCTGCAGGGCGGCGGCCGACGGCCGCGACTCCCCGTACCGCTTGCCCAGCGACTCGCGCGCGATCTTCTCCTGGAGCTTGAGGATGCCCTGGAGGAGCGCCTCGGGGCGCGGCGGGCAGCCGGGAACGTACACGTCCACCGGGATGATCTGGTCGACGCCCTTCGTGACGGAGTACGAGTCCCAGTACGGGCCACCGCAGTTCGAGCACGCGCCGAAGGAGATCACGTACTTCGGCTCGGGCATCTGCTCGTACAGGCGTTTGACGGCCGGGGCCATCTTGTCGGTGACGGTGCCTGAGACGACCATCAGGTCGGCCTGGCGCGGGCCGGGCGCGAACGGGATCACTCCGAGACGGATGAAGTCGTGGCGGGCCATCGACGCGGCGATGAACTCGATCGCGCAGCAGGCGAGACCGAAGTTGAAGACCCACAGCGAGTAGCGGCGGCCCCAGTTCAGGACCACTTTCATCGGCTCGGGGGCGAGGCGTGCGAGCGTCCCCAGCCTCTTCGGTTCCGGCACGAGCACCGGCTCGCGAGCCTCGGAATCCGGGGAGGTCATGGGAGTCGAGGGGTTCACGTCCATGACAGGACGCCCTTCTTGTATGCGTACAGCAGTCCCACGGCCAGGAAGCCGAGGAAGACGAACATCTCCACGAGCGTGGTCGCGCCGTAACGGGGGTCGGCGAAGACCGTCGCCCACGGGAAGAGGAAGATCGAGTCGACAGCGAAGATCACGTACAGGAACGCGTAGACGTAGTAGCGGACCTGGGTATGGGCCCAGCCCTCGCCGACGGGGTCGACCCCGCACTCGTACGTGAGGAGTTTCTCGGGGGTGGGCACGACGGGGCGCAGCAGACGGCTCGCGCCGAAGGCGACGGCGACGAAGAGCACGCCGACCACGGCGAGCAGCCCGACGACGGAGTAGGAGTGGAAGTAGCCCGCCGCGACGACGGTCCCGGCGTTCTGGGCGGTCCTCGCGCTCCCGGTCTCCGCCATGACAGCGACGGCGGTCAGATCCGGCACGTCAGCTCCTCGCTCCCTGACCTCGTGACCCTGGTGTACGTCGTCTCCGACGACCTGTACGCACGGGAGTCTAGGCCCTGCTAAAGAAAGGGTAAGCAGCCCGTCACACGGGGGTGGGGTTTCCCCCAGTGAACCTCGGCGGTCCACCTCATGGCACCGCGGCCCGACGCACGGCAGGCTTACGGACATGACCGAACGAGGCCGGCAGATATGACCGAACGCATCACGAGCCCTGGCACCCTGGACGACGACCGTCCGCCGCCCCCGCGCTTCGCCCTGGACAAGCGCACGTGGCGGGAGATCGCGCATCTTCTCGCGAATCTACCGATGGCGCTGGCCGGGTTCGTCTACGTGGTGACAGTGCTGTCCGTGGGTGCCGGGCTGACGGTGACCGTGATCGGCTTTCCGGCGCTGGCCTTGGGACTGCTGGGCTCGCGGCAGCTGGGCAAGCTGGAGCGGGCGCGGGCCAGGGCGCTGCTCGGGGTGCGGGTGCAGGAGCCGAGCCCGCTGCCGTTGCGCAAGGGCGGCGGCGGGATGCTCCCGCGGCTGTGGATGGCGCTGAAGGACCCGGTGGCCTGGCGGACGTGCCTCTATGACTTCATCCGGCTTCCGTGGGGGATCCTGACCTTCACGGTGATGATGGTGTCGTTGTTCGTCCTGTGGCCAATCCTGCCGTTCCTCGCGCGTGGACTGACGAACGTGGACCGGGCCATGGTGCGGGGGCTGCTGTCCCCCTCCGACGAGCTGGAGCGGCGCATCCGGGAGCTGGAGTTCGACCGCGGCGTGGTCGTGGACACGGCGGCGGCCGATCTGCGGCGCATCGAGCGCGATCTGCACGACGGTGCGCAGGCCCGGCTGGTGAACCTGGCGATGGGGCTCGGCCTGGCCAAGGAGAAGCTGCTGGAGGACCCCGACGCCGCGGCGGCCATGGTCGACGAGGCGCACGGCGAGGTGAAGCTGGCGCTGCAGGAGCTGCGGGACCTCGCACGTGGAATCCATCCGGCGGTCCTCACCGACCGCGGCCTGGACGCCGCGCTGTCCTCGGTCGCGTCGCGCTGCACCGTGCCGGTGCAGGTGAGCGTCGACCTCGCCGCACGACCTGCCGCCGCGATCGAGGGCATCTCCTACTTCACGGTCTCCGAGCTGCTGCAGAACATCAGCAAGCACAGCGGGGCCAGTTCCGCCTCCATCGACGTGTGGCGGTCCGGGGAAAGGCTGCTCATCGAGGTGCGCGACGACGGTCGCGGCGGCGCCCGCCTCGACGGCGGCACCGGTATGGCGGGACTCGCCGAGCGGCTGGGCGCGGTCGACGGCCTGTTCGTCATCGACTCGCCGGTGGGCGGCCCGACGACCGTCACGGCGGAGCTGCCCTGGCGGGACCGGGAGGACGAGGCGCCACAGCGGTAGGGCGCGCGGCGGCTGTGGGGGCCGCGGGGAGCGGTCGCACGCGGGTCGTGCGGCCGCTTCGGCGTACGCGGGATCTGTCCCGTGGGTGCGCCGGACGTGCGGGGGTGGGGAAAACCCCCGGTCCAAGACGCCGACCCGCTCCATGGCCGGGCGGGCGCACGGCCAGCAGAGTATTGCTGGAGCCCCGCAGACGGGCCGCGCAGGCCGACCAGGGCCTGGCGGAAGACGAGGAGAACGGACGACGCCGATGGCCACGCAGTACGGGCAGGGATACGGAGAGTGGGACGGCCCTGGATCCCAGGGCGCCCGGGAGCGGTCGCACCGGCTTCCGGCCGTGCTGCGGGCGCCGGTCGAGAAGCGCACCTGGGGCGAGCTCTGCTATGTGCTGCTCGGCCTGCCGATCGGGATCACGACGTTCGTGTACAGCATCACCATGTTCTCCCTGGGAGCCGGGCTGCTGGTGACGTTCCTGGGGATCCCCGTACTCGCGGCGACGCTCGCGGGCTGCCGTGGCTTCGGGGCGCTGGAGCGGGCCCGGGCACGGGCGCTGCTGGGGCTCGACGTGGCCGCTCCGGAGCCGCTGCGGGTCAAGAGGGCCGGGGCGATGGCGTGGATGGGGGCGATCCTCAAGAGCGGGACGTCGTGGCGGCAGATGCTGTACATGGTGGTGCAGTTCCCGTGGGCGGTGTTCTCGTTCGTCGTGGGGACCGTCTTCTGGACGTGCGGGTGGACGCTGCTGACCTATCCGCTGTGGTTCTGGGTGTTCCCGCTGTTCGGCGGCCAGGGCGGGATCCAGCTGTACGGCGACGGGAACCACCAGGTCTACCTCGACAACCCGTTCGAGATCTCGGTGACCGCGCTGGTGGGGCTTTTGATCACGCTGGCCACGCCGTGGATCATCAGGGGACTGACGACAGTGGACCGGCTGCTGGTGTACGGGCTGCTCGGGCCGTCGCGGCTGGCGACGCGGGTGGTGGAGCTGGAGTCGGACCGGGGGGTCGTGGTCGACACGGCGGCGGCCGACCTGCGGCGCATCGAGCGGGATCTGCACGACGGGGCGCAGGCCCGGCTGGTGAACCTGGCCATGGATCTGGGGCTGGCCAAGGAGAAGCTGGCGGAGGATCCGCAGGCGGCGGCGCGGATGGTGGACGAGGCGCACGGCGAGGTGAAGACGGCGCTGCAGGAACTGCGGGATCTGGCGCGGGGAATCCATCCCGCCGTGCTGACGGACCGGGGTCTGGACGCGGCGCTGTCGGCGGTCGCCTCGCGGTGCACCGTGCCGGTCCAGGTGGAGGTGGACCTGTCGGCGCGGCCGGCGCCCGCGATCGAGGGAATCGCGTACTTCACGGTGTCGGAGCTGCTGCAGAACGTCAGCAAGCATGCACGGGCGTCGCGCGCGACGGTGGATGTGTGGCGGGTGGAGAACCGGTTGTTGCTCCAGGTGGCGGATGACGGGGTGGGCGGTGCGGACGCCTCCAACGGGTCGGGCCTGGCGGGGCTGGCCGGGCGGCTCGACGCGGTGGACGGGGTTCTGGTGGTGGATTCGCCGGTCGGGGGGCCCACCCGGATCACCGCGGAACTGCCGTGGCGGGCGTGAGGGACGAAGCTACCTGCCCCAGCTCCGGGTGCGGCCCCGGCCCCGGCACCCGGGACAGGCCCTGGTAGCACCGGCACCGTGACCTTCTTCCCTCTCGACGTCACCGCCCCCTGCCGCTCCCTGTCGTGGCACGGCTTCCCCGGGGGCGGGGCGCGCGCCGGCCGGAATGCTGGGATGCTGGGGGCTGTCGCACGGGCGGCGGCCGGCCTGGGTTCCACGCCGGTGTGGGAAAGAAGTGGGCTGTGGGGGGCCGAAGATCGTGGAGGACAGGGTGCGGGTGGTCATCGCCGAGGATTCAGTGCTGCTCAGGGAGGGCCTGACCCGGCTGCTGACCGACCGCGGGCATGACGTCGTCGCCGGTGTCGGTGACGGGGACGCGCTGGTCAAGACCATCACCGAGCTGGCCGCCGCCGGTGACCTGCCCGATGTCGTCGTCGCCGACGTACGGATGCCGCCGACGCATACGGACGAGGGCGTGCGGGCCGCGGTCAAGCTGCGCAAGGAGCATCCCGGGCTCGGTGTGCTGGTGCTGTCGCAGTACGTCGAGGAGCGGTACGCCACCGAGCTGCTGGCCGGTTCCAGTCGGGGCGTCGGCTATCTGCTCAAGGACCGGGTCGCCGATGTGCGCGAGTTCGTGGACGCCGTGGTGCGGGTGGCCCAGGGCGGCACCGCGCTGGACCCGGAAGTGGTGGCGCAGTTGCTCGGCCGCAGCCGCAAGCAGGACGTCCTGGCCGCGCTCACCCCGCGTGAGCGGGAGGTCCTAGGACTCATGGCCGAGGGGCGGACGAACTCGGCGGTCGCCCGGCAGCTCGTGGTGAGCGACGGAGCCGTCGAGAAGCACGTCAGCAACATCTTCCTGAAGCTCGGACTGTCCCCGAGTGACGGTGATCATCGGCGTGTTCTGGCCGTGCTCACCTACCTCAACTCCTGATCGGCCGACACTGGATCGGTCGCCGGGCGGCAGATGCCCTCGGGTACGTCTCGAGCTACCTCTGAAGTACCAGAACCAAAGGATGAACAGGGAACGTCTTCACCAGCAGCACCGAGGGCTGTGCATATCGGGGCGAATCAGGGCATCAGACCGTCTCATCATGAAGTCCATCATGCGAACGGCCGAGGGAAGGCGACCCTCACCGACGTAGGGTTGATTTTGGGAAGGCCGGTGGGACGGCCGCTCCCAGACAGCAGCCTCGAGGAGGTCCAGTTCAGTGACCAGCCAGGTCAGCAGTCCAGCGGAGCAGGCCGACGAAGCCGTCGTAGGAGAACAGTGCAAACCGGCGGTTACGAAGGACGTACGCCGCCTGGACCGGGTGATCATCCGGTTCGCGGGAGACTCCGGTGACGGCATGCAGCTCACCGGTGACCGGTTCACGTCGGAGACGGCCTCCTTCGGCAACGACCTGTCCACCCTGCCGAACTTCCCTGCCGAGATCAGGGCTCCCGCAGGCACCCTTCCCGGTGTCTCGTCGTTCCAGCTGCACTTCGCCGACCACGACATCCTCACTCCGGGAGACGCGCCGAACGTACTGGTGGCGATGAACCCGGCCGCCCTGAAGGCGAACATCGGCGATGTGCCGCGTGGTGCGGAGATCATCGTCAACACGGACGAGTTCACCAAGCGGGCGATGCAGAAGGTCGGCTACGCCGCCAGTCCCCTGGAGGACGGCTCGCTGGACGGCTACAACGTCCACCCGGTGCCGCTGACCACGCTGACCGTGGAGGCGCTCAAGGAGTTCGACCTCTCCCGCAAGGAGGCCGAGCGCAGCAAGAACATGTTCGCGTTGGGCCTGTTGTCGTGGATGTACCACCGGCCCACCGCGGGCACGGAGTCGTTCCTGAGGTCGAAGTTCGCGAAGAAGCCCGAGGTGATGAAAGCGAACCTGGTGGCTTTCAGGGCGGGCTGGAACTTCGGTGAGACGACGGAGGACTTCGCGGTCTCCTACGAGGTCGCGCCGGCCACCAAGGCCTTCCCGGTGGGTACGTACCGCAACATCTCCGGGAACCTGGCCCTGGCCTACGGCCTGATCACCGCTTCCCAGCAGGCGGATCTTCCGCTGTTCCTGGGGTCGTACCCGATCACCCCGGCCTCGGACATCCTGCACGAGCTGTCCAGGCACAAGAACTTCGGGGTGCGGACCTTCCAGGCCGAGGACGAGATCGCCGGCATCGGTGCGGCACTGGGTGCGGCCTTCGGCGGCTCGCTGGCGGTGACCACGACCTCCGGGCCGGGTGTGGCACTCAAGAGCGAGACCATCGGGCTCGCCGTCTCCCTGGAGCTGCCGCTGCTGGTCGTCGACATCCAGCGCGGCGGCCCGTCCACCGGCCTGCCGACCAAGACCGAGCAGGCCGACCTGCTGCAGGCGATGTACGGCCGCAACGGCGAGGCGCCGGTCCCGGTGATCGCCCCGCGCACCCCGGCCGACTGCTTCGAGGCGGCCCTGGAAGCGGCCCGGATCGCGCTCACCTACCGCACTCCCGTCATCCTCCTGTCCGACGGTTACCTGGCCAACGGCTCGGAGCCCTGGCGCATCCCGGAACTGGACGAGCTGCCCGACCTCAGGGTGCGGTTCGCGCAGGGCCCGAACCACACGCTGGACGACGGCACCGAAGTGTTCTGGCCCTACAAACGCGATCCGCGGACCCTGGCCCGGCCATGGGCCATCCCGGGCACGCCCGGCCTGGAGCACCGCATCGGCGGCATCGAGAAACAGGACGGCACGGGCAACATCTCCTACGACCCGGCCAACCACGACTTCATGGTCCGCACCCGGCAGGCCAAGATCGACGGCATCGAGATCCCGGACATCGAGGTCGACGACCCCTCCCAGAACGCCCGGACCCTGGTCCTGGGCTGGGGCTCGACCTACGGGCCGATCACTGCGGCGGTACGGCGGCTGCGCGCGGCCGGCGAGGTGATCGCGCAGGCGCACCTGCGGCACCTGAACCCGTTCCCGGGGAATCTGGGCACGGTGCTGCGGCGTTACGACAAGGTGGTGGTCCCGGAGATGAACCTCGGTCAGCTCGCCACCCTCATCCGGGCGAAGTACCTGGTCGACGCCCGCTCCTACAACCAGGTCAACGGCATGCCGTTCAAGGCCGAGCAACTCGCCACGGCTCTCAAGGAGGCCATCGATGGCTGAGACGTCCACGGAAGCCAGGAGCACGACCGAGGCGCTCTCCCTTGTCCCCAAGGCCGTGGCCAGACAGACCATGAAGGACTTCAAGTCCGACCAGGAAGTGCGCTGGTGCCCTGGCTGCGGAGACTACGCGATCCTCGCCGCCGTCCAGGGCTTCATGCCGGAGCTGGGCCTGGCCAGGGAGAACATCGTCTTCGTCTCGGGTATCGGCTGCTCCTCCCGCTTCCCGTACTACATGAACACGTACGGCATGCACTCCATCCACGGCCGTGCCCCCGCGATCGCGACGGGACTCGCCTCCTCACGCCGGGACCTGTCCGTATGGGTGGTCACCGGCGACGGCGACGCCCTGTCCATCGGCGGCAACCACCTCATCCACGCCCTGCGCCGCAACGTCAACCTCAAGATCCTGCTGTTCAACAACCGGATCTACGGCCTGACCAAGGGCCAGTACTCCCCGACCTCAGAGGTCGGCAAGATCACCAAGTCGACGCCGATGGGCTCGCTTGACGCGCCCTTCAACCCGGTGTCGCTGGCCATCGGCGCCGAAGCGTCCTTCGTGGCCCGCACCGTGGACTCCGACCGCAAACACCTCACCGAGGTACTGCGCCAGGCCGCCGCCCATCCCGGCACCGCGCTGATCGAGCTCTACCAGAACTGCAACATCTTCAACGACGGCGCCTTCGACGTCCTCAAGGACAGGCAGAGCGCCGAGGAGGCGGTGATCCGGCTGGAGCACGGGCAGCCGATCCGCTTCGGCCCCGGCAACGCGCGTGGGGTCGTACGCGACGCGCGGACCGGAGACCTCGAGGTCGTCACGGTCACGCCGGAGAACGAGGCGGACGTCCTCGTCCACGACGCCCACGCCGCCTCCCCCACCACCGCGTTCGCGCTGTCCCGGCTCGCCGATCCCGACACCCTCCAGGGCACCCCGATCGGCGTCTTCCGCTCCGTGGAACGCCCCGTCTACGACACGCAGATGGCCGACCAGCTCGAGACCGCCGTCGAACAGAACGGCAAGGGCGACCTGGCCGCGCTGCTCGCCGGCGGCGACACCTGGACCGTCGTCGGCTGACCGGTTCGACCGTCCTTCACGAGGCCCGGGCGCTCGCCGCCCGGGCCTCGTCGTATGCCGGGCGGAACCGCACTCCTGCTGTGTCATGACCGTATGGCGATACGGGCATGACAGTCAGGGGCGCTCGCGCTACCTTCATGGAGGCTGCACGGAAGCAGCCGTGCGCGCGAGAAGGAGGGGCCTGTGGCCGGGAACTCGAAGGGTGAGCGGCGGACAGGTCTGCTGAACGGCTTCGCGGCATACGGAATGTGGGGGCTCGTCCCCCTCTTCTGGCCCTTGCTGAAACCCGCCGGGGCGGTGGAGATCCTCGCCCACCGCATGGTCTGGTCCCTGGTCCTCGTCGCCCTCGCGCTGCTGGTGATGCGGCGCTGGGCCTGGGCGGGCGAGCTGCTGCGGCAGCCGCGCAAGCTGGCGCTGATCACGGTCGCCGCGGCGGTCATCACCATCAACTGGGGTGTCTACATCTGGTCCGTGAACTCCGGCCATGTGGTGGAGGCCTCGCTCGGATACTTCATCAACCCGCTCGTCACCATCGCGATGGGCGTGCTGATACTCAAGGAGCGGCTGCGACCCGTCCAGTGGGCGGCGGTGGCGGTCGGCTTCGCGGCCGTGGCCGTCCTGACCGTCGGCTACGGCCGCCCGCCGTGGATCTCGCTCTGCCTCGCCTTCTCCTTCGCCACGTACGGCCTGGTGAAGAAGAAGGTCAACCTGGGCGGCATCGAGTCGCTGGCCGCGGAGACCGCCGTGCAGTTCCTGCCCGCGCTCGTGTATCTGCTGTGGCTCTCGGCGCACGGCGGGTCGACGTTCACGTCCCAGGGCCCCGGCCATGCGACGCTGCTCGCCGCCACCGGGGTGGTCACCGCGCTGCCCCTCGTCTGCTTCGGTGCCGCCGCGATCCGGGTGCCGCTGTCGACGCTCGGTCTGCTTCAGTACCTGGCTCCGGTCTTCCAGTTCCTGCTGGGCATCGTCTACTTCCACGAGGCCATGCCACCCGAGCGCTGGGCGGGCTTCGCGCTGGTCTGGCTCGCCCTGTCACTGCTGACCGCTGACGCACTGCGCACGGCTCGCCGGGCGGCGCGCATGCTCCAGAACGGCACCGGCACCACGGGCGCCGCCGTCGCCGATGACCCGGTGAGCTTGCCGCGCAGGGTGGGCGACGTGGCGGCGGGACCCGACCCGGTGGACGCCAGGCCGTAGACCACGGACGCCGCCGAGGTCACCGGCCGACGGTGCGGGGCCGGGGCGACGGCCTCACCCGGTCCCGTCAGCGGACGTGGGAGTGGCCGGCGGCGGCGACGCGGGCGCGTTCGGCAAGGCGGACCATACGGGCCCTGGCGCGCTCCAGTTGCTCGAGGTCGTCCGCGGCCGGGCCCTCGGCAGCGGCGACCTCGCGCCATATGCCGATGAGATCGCGGCCCAGGTGCAGGCCCTGGAGCGGATCGCGAACGGCACGCCAGGCGGCGGCCGCGCTCTGCACGTTGCCGTATGCCCCACGCGGGTCACGCAGGCGGTGGCGGAGCCGGGCCAGGTCCAGGGAGAGGTGGAAGGAGCGCAGCGCGTCACCGGCCAGGTAGGCGATGTAGGCGGTGAGTTCCCGCAGACGCAGTACGTCGGGATGGTCGGCGCCGAGAATTCCCGAGGTCTCGGCGACGGCCTGCTCGGCCATCCCCGCGGCCTGAGCGATCCGACCCTGCCTCACGGCCTCGCTGATCCGGGCCAGGGGCCCGGCGACCGGCCCGCCCGGGGATACGGATCCCGACCCTGGCGCGAGCACCGCCTCGGCCACGGAGTCGAACTCCCGCACCGGCGGCTCCTTGGCCTCCGTCTCGGCGACCGGTACGGGCCACGGAGCCGACGCGGGCTTCCGTGCGGGGGCGGCGTACGCGTCGGGGACGGCCAGGGAGTCGGGCCGAAGCGTCTTCGGCTCGTCCGGTCCGGTCTCCGGCGCCCTCCAGACGGGCGTGGTGACCACCGGGGGCGGGCCGAAGGTACCCGTCGGCGGGGCGACCGTCCCCGGGCCGTCCGCGGGGACCCGGACGTCGCCCGGTGCCGTCGCCGGGGCGACCGAGGGCGCCGAAGGCTGCTGTTCCGGTTTCTTCTCGCGGCTGGGTCGAGGCATCTGTTCCCTCACTCTGCTGTGCCGGGGATCCCGGTCACACGCTTACATTTCGAGTCTCTCCGGTCCTCTCCCGGTTTCACGTCACCAGGGCGTCACAGACTCGTTCCAGACGCCCGGCACCATCCCCGATATACCTGCGGCGAAACGAACACCGCCGAGAGGAAGCGAGGAGCCACGCATGCGTTGGACCGTCCACCGGGAGCGTCCGCTCTACGAAACGCCCTGGGTGCGGCTGCGTTCCCTGGACGTCGAACAGCCCGACGGGACCCGCTGCGACTACCACGTGGTCCGGCTGCGGGACCTCGCCGTCACCGCAGCCGTCGACGAGGAGGAGCGCGTCCTGATGATGTGGCGCCACCGCTTCGTCACCGACACCTGGGCCTGGGAGTTGCCCATGGGGCTCGTCGAGGACGGCGAGGCGCCCGCCGAAGCGGCGGCGCGCGAACTCGAGGAGGAGACCGGCTGGCGCGCCGGCTCACTGCGGCCGCTCGTCCGGGCACAGCCCGCCGCGGGCATCACCGACTCCCGGCACTTCGTCTTCCGTACGGACGACGCCGCTTGGGTCGGCGACCCGACCGAGCGCAACGAGTCGGACCGTCTGGAGTGGATCCCGCTGCCAAGGGTGCGGGCGCTGATCACGGGCGGGCAGATCGTCAGCAGCGCCACGCTGGTGGGGGTGATGGCCCTGCTGCTCGGCATCGAGGAGGAGGCGACCCAGGGCCTCGGAAGGCCCTGGGCGTGAGCCCTACGCGGTGATGTCCTTCGCCGTGAAGCGCGCCCAGGCCGCCGAGCCGAAGACCGCCGCGTACAGCGCCTGGAGGCCCAGGTTGTGGAGCAGGTCGTCCCAGTAGACCGGGTCGCGCATGAGGTCGGCGAAGGACAGCCAGTAGTGCGAGAAGAAGTACGGCTGGAGCGCGTGCAGCTGGGGGATCTGGTCGAGGATCTGGACCGTGATCAGCAGCCCGACCGTGGTCGCCATCGCGGCGATGCCGCTGCTGGTGAGGGTGGAGATGAACAGGCCCAGGGCCGCCACACCGACCAGGGACGCGGCGACGACCAGTGCGATCAGCAGGGCCCTGCCCAGCCCCTCTGCGAAGCTGATGTGCGTGCCCGAGATCGTCGTCAGGTCGCCCAGCGGGAAGAGCAGGGCGCCCACCACGAGCGCCGACAGAGCGACCACGAGGGTGGCGAGGAGGCAGAAGGCCATCGTGGTCGTGTATTTGGCGACCAGCAGGCGAGTACGGCCGGCGGGGGCGACCAGGAGATAGCGGAGCGTCCCGGAGTTCGCCTCGCCCGCGATCGCGTCGCCCGCGATGACACCGATCGCCATCGGCAGGAAGAACGGGAGCGTCGCGGCCAGCGCCGTGAACACGAGGAACAGCCCGTTGTTGGTGACCTGTGCGATGAACGCCGGTCCGGCGTCGCCGCCGTGTCCACCGCCACCTGAGCCGCCGTTCGTCTCGCTCTTGACGGCGATCCCGATGAGGACCGGCACAGCGGCCAGCACGGCCAGCAGCGCGAGCGTGCGCCAGCGCCGGAAGGTGGTCACCAGCTCGCTGCGCAGCAGCCCCAACGTCCACAGGGGATTGGGCTTCCGCGACACCGGCGCCGGCTCAGTGACGGCCGACTCAACCCGCGACATCGAAACCCTCTCCCGTCAGTGCCACGAACGCGTCCTCGAGCGAGGCACGTTCGACACCGAAACCGCGGACGCGGACCTCGGCGTTGACCAACGCGGCGTTCACATCGGCCAGTTCACGACCTGGGGGTTCACCCGTCACCCGGCCCTCTTCCACCACCACGTCGGTCACGCCCTGTTCCTTCAGGACACGGGCCGCGTCGGCCACGTCCGGGGTCGTCACGACGAGACGCCCGCGCGCCCCGGCCGCCAGGTCCGCCACCGCGCCCTGTGTGATCAGCCGCCCCTGGGCCATGACCGCGGCGTGCGTGCAGACCTGCTCGATCTCGTCGAGCAGATGGGAGGAGAGGAAGACGGTCGTGCCGTCCGACGCCAGCTCCCGCACCAGGGAGCGGATCTCCCGCATGCCCTGCGGGTCGAGTCCGTTGGTCGGCTCGTCCAGAACGAGGAGCCTGCGGGTCTGGAGCAGTGCGGCCGCGAGACCGAGGCGCTGCTTCATACCCAGGGAGTACGCCTTCGCCTTCTTGCCGGCGGCCGCTGTGAGCCCGACCCGGTCGAGGGCGGCCGCGACCCGCGTCCGCCGGGTGCGCGGGTCGGCGGTGGGGTCGGCGGCGTCGTACCGCAGGAGGTTGTCGCGGCCGGAGAGGAAGCCGTACAGCGCCGGGCCCTCGATCAGGGCGCCGACGTGCGGGAGCACGGCGCGCGAGGACCGGGGCATGGGCTGCCCCAGGACGCGCGCCGTGCCGGAGGTGGGCTCGATCAGGCCCATCAGCATGCGGATGGTGGTGGTCTTGCCCGAGCCGTTCGGCCCGAGGAAACCGAAGACGCTGCCCGCCGGGACGGCCAGGTCGAGACCGTCCACGGCGAGCTGGCCGCCGCGGTAGCGCTTGGTGAGGGCACGGGTGGCGATGACCGGGACATCCCGGTCACTCGCCATCACGTCGGGCCCCGCTTCCGCTTCCGCGGCGGACCGCTCCTGCATGGGCTCTCCTGCTTCTGCCGTCGGCGCGGGGCCTACTTCCCCGCGTTCGCCGCCTTCACCAGCGCGTCCTTGGTCACCGCGCCCGCGTACACCTTGCCGTTGTCCGTGATCAGGGCGTTGACCAGGCGGGTCGAGAAGACCGTGCCCTTGCCGAACGAGCCGGTGACGTGGTCGCCGAGCGAGTTCAGGACGCCGGACACCGCGCTGCCGTCGGACGACGGGCCCGAGGGCACCCCGCCCTTGCTGCCGGAGTCGAACACGACGATCGAGTTCCAGCCCTGGCCGATGGTCTTCGACCGGCCTCCCTCGGCCGCCTTCTTCTCCATCGCCTTGGGCCGCTCCTTCCGCTGCTCGGCCTTCAGGTCATCGCCCTGGGTGACCTTCGTGCCCTTGGGCGGTGTGAAGGTGAACGTCGACGCGGCCGGCTTGGCGAACGAGATCTCCGTGTAGCCCACGTCCACGACGGCCGCGCCACCCGACGCCGGGGTCAGCGTGAACTTCAGCGGCGTCCCGGTCTTCGCGTCCACCCCGATGCTGATCGCGCCGACCGTGGTGCCCGACTGCTTCGGCCGGATGAGCAGCTTGTACGCGTCCCGGCCCGCGATCTGGGCCGTGCCGTCCACCGTGACCGAGGTCGTCTTGTCGGCGGCCTTCAGGGCCTCCTGAGCGAAGTCCTTGGGCGTGGCGGGCACCTCCTCGGGTGTCGCCTTGCCGCTCCTGTGGTCACCCGCGCCGGTCGAGTGGTACGCCTCGTTCGACGCGCTGTCGTACGCCCACACGTCGTTGCCGTTGCGGATGACGCTGTACTCGGCGGCCTTCTCTATGAGCGAGAGCTTCTGCTTGTCCTGGCCGTCGGCCGCGACGCGCACGGTGTGGGTGCCGGAGGCCAGTTCGAACAGCTTGGATTTCGGGTCGGCGACCGAGCCTTCCTTGCCCTTCGCTCCCTGGGAGAGCGCACCCGAGGCGAGGCTGTTCTCCAGCCCGCCGAGGTTTGGCAGACCCAGGTCCGTGCTGATCTTCACCGTGCCGGACATCTGCTGGACGTCCGACTTGGCGATCTTCTCGATGAGCTGCTGCGCACTGATCTTCGGCAGGTCGGGGTCGCCGGATCCCGCGAACGCCGGGGCAAGCCCGATGGTCGCCGCGGCCACCCCCACCACCGCGACCGGAACGACGTACCGCGCGGCCCTGCGCCGCCCGTCGCGTACGTCCTCGGCTTCCCCGGCGGGTGTGCTGTCGTCGGATTCGTACGGTGCCATGTGTGCCTTACCTCCGTCGTCGGCGGCGGCCCTTCTTCCGTGCACTCGTCCACCCCTGCGCCGCCATTGTCACCCGAACTCCTGTGGGGTGGTGTCTTCCATCTGACCAAATCGGCCGGACGGAAGCGTCAGACCGCGGGCTCAACTCCGCGTAATCCTGGGGTATGACATGGCGGGGCGGCTCCTCCCCCGACCCGTAGGGGTCGTCGAGGGAGGCCGGTTGGCGAACAGGCGACACGCCGGCTCACCTCCGCGCGAAGGCGTGGTTCGCCCGGTACGGCACGCCGATGATCGCGCCGACGTGCGGGATCCGGTCGACACGGCTCCGCCCACCGCGTCCAGGCGCGGAAATCCGGACGGTGTCCGCGAGCAGGCCATGGCGTGTTACCGAACGAGTGTCCGAGCAGATGGAGTTCGGGGAGCCCGCCGCTGCTCATGGACACGGACCTGGACTCGCTCCAGGCCTGCGAACCTGCCTCACGGTTCCCGAGGTGCGTGACGTGACGGCCACGGGTGCACCAGGCCTGCCACAGGAGGCAGGAGTGACACCACTGGGGCGGCGTCAGCCCGCCCGGTGCACCACCGCGTCACACAGTTGCATCAGGGCCGCCTTCGCGTCGCACTCCCGCAGCGGGCCCAGGGCCGCGCGGGCGTCCTCCACGTAGCGGACCGTGTCGCGACGGGCCTGCTCCAGAGCCGGATGGGCACGGAGGCGGGCGAGTGCCTCGGCGTGGCGGGCGTCGTCGGTGAGGTCCGAGTCCAGCAGTTCGCACAGGGCGATGTCCTCGGGCAGTCCCAGGCGCTTCGCACGCTCCCGCAGACGCAGGACGGGGAGGGTCGGGATGCCCTCGCGCAGATCCGTCCCGGGTGTCTTCCCGGACTCACGCGAGTCCGAGGCGATGTCCAGCACGTCGTCGGCGAGCTGGAACGCCACGCCCAGCCGCTCGCCGTACTGCGTCAGCACATCCACGACCGTCTCGTCGGCGCCCGACATCATGGCACCGAACCGGCATGCCACCGCCACCAGCGAACCCGTCTTGCCGCCGAGGACGTCGAGGTAGTGCTCCACCGGGTCACGGCCGTCCCGTGGGCCCGCCGTCTCCAGAATCTGGCCCGTGACCAGCCGTTCGAAGGCCTCCGCCTGGATGCGGACCGCCTCGGGGCCGAGGTCGGCCAGGATGTGCGACGCCCTGGCGAACAGGAAGTCACCCGTGAGGACGGCTACCGAGTTGCCCCAGCGGGTGTTCGCGCTGTCCACCCCGCGCCGCACCTCGGCCTCGTCCATCACGTCGTCGTGGTACAGCGTGGCCAGGTGGGTCAGCTCCACGACCACGGCCGAGGGCACGACACCGGGCGCGTACGAGTCACCGAACTGGGCCGCGAGCATCACGAGCAGTGGCCGGAACCGCTTCCCGCCCGCGCGCACCAGATGCTGTGCGGCCTGCGTGATGAAGGGGACCTCGCTCTTGGTGGCGTCGAGCAGCCCTTCCTCGACAGCGGCCAATCCGGCCTGGACATCGGCTTCGAGAGCCTGGCCCCGCATGCTCAGCCCGAATGGCCCGACGACGCTCACGTGGGGTCTCCTGTCTGCTGACGATCACACGGCCGGTGTCAAGGATGGTCACTAGGTCGATGGCGTTGGCTGTCGACTGGCTCACGGAGTTTGTCGATCTGTCTCCGCCATCACTCAAGTCAGCGTATCCGGTCACGTTTCGATCACCACGAGCGCCCGCTGTTCCAGGCCAGGCCGTATCGGATCACGAACGGCGCATTCAAGACCAGGTGATACAAAAAGGTATTTATCGGTACAGCCGAAAAGCGCCCCTCATAGCCGGAAGCGACCCCCGTTCGGTGGGTGTCGGCGATCCCGACAGGCGCCGTCACGAGAGACGCGACCGCCACCGTCACCCGGCCGGGCGCACGCACCGACGTCCCACCCATGCCGCGCTCACACTGAAACCCACCCTCACCCTCACCCCAGGGCGGCACCCGTCTGTACGCACCGGCATGGCGCCCACCGACCGGCGATCCGCACCGGCCGCCCCAAAACCTCGCCCTGCCACCCACTCCACTGACTCCACCGCGCCCCGCGACGAGCCACATCTCCCCCGGCACGCGGGGCACGGCCACGCCTTCACGCACGACCACACCTTCTTGCCCATGGAGACGCGCAGGCACGACACGCCGCCGACAAGTGCGGCGAGACGGCGTTCCACCGGTGCCGGAGGGGCGGATTCCGCGCACACCGAATGAACGGACGGATTCCGTGTACGGCGACCGGCGGGGCGGAGGTTGCGGCGCACAGGACTTCGTAACTGCCAGAATGTGAACCTTTTGCCCGAATTACCCATTTATGCGAGCTACGCACCAATTGGGATCAAGATGGTGTGAGTGAAATGGGTCACGCCAGCACCCAAATCGGACATTCGAGGCCGTTCGCCAACTCCCCATTTGCAGGCGGCAAGTTGAGTCCTACTCAACAAAATGGATCATACCCCCCATTCCCCCAGGTCAAGGTCATTTTGATCGGACCGTGATGTCTGGCCTTGTTTCCGACATGTGCTTCCGCATACCTTCCCTTCACCCGAGCGGACGCCAAATCCTGCCACCGCTCGAAAACCCATCGACCCCTTTAAGGCAGGAGCGGGGGACCCAGGTAAGTCGCCGATCCGGACACCGCGCCGGTACGGCTCGGGGTGAAGCCGTGGCCTCTTCGACGAGGACATGGCCGGGCACCTCCCCGCCCGAACCCGACAGCTCACCTCGCAGGCGTCAGGAGAGGAATACGACATGCCCGCTTTCGCCCTGCCCACACGCCGTCGGGACCGCGGCTCCAAGGCCACCCGCCTCACCCGCACCCTCGCCCTCGCCGGCGCCGGTGCAGCCGTTCTCGTCCTCCCGGTCGCCGGCGCGACCAGCGCTTTCGCCGCCCCCGCTGCCACGCCGACCGTGGCCGTGACGACCCAGGGCACGACCCTCGACAGTTGGATCCGCCAGTCGCTGACGGTCATGGCGCAGCACGGCATTCCCGGTACGTACAACGGCATCTACCGCAACGTGATGCGCGAGTCCTCGGGCAACCCGAAGGCCATCAACCTCTGGGACTCGAACGCCCGAGCTGGCATCCCGTCCAAGGGTCTCCTCCAGGTCATCGACCCGACGTTCCGCACGTACCACGTGCCGGGCACGGCGTTCGACCCGTACGACCCGGTGGCGAACATCACCGCCGCGTGCAACTACGCCGCCGCACGGTACGGCTCGATCGACAACGTCAACAGCGCGTACTGAGGCAGCCCGGCCGAGAGCTGCCGCCGGGGCCTACCGCCCCACGAAGAGTCGTTCGAGGACGACGGCGATGCCGTCGTCCTCGTTCGACGTTGTGACCTCGTCCGCGACCGCCTTGAGTTCGGGATGGGCGTTGGCCATGGCTACGCCATGCGCGGCCCACTGGAACATGGGGATGTCATTGGGCATGTCACCGAAGGCGATGGTCGCCGACGGCGACAGGCCCAGGTACTCGGCGGCCAGCGCGAGACCCGTCGCCTTGGTGACACCGCACGGCTGAAGCTCGACGGTGCCGGGCCCCGACATGGTGACCGAGGCAAGGGAACCGACCGCCTCGCGGGCCGCCGTGGCCAACTCGTCGTCGGACAGGGCGTGATGGCGCAGCAGCACCTTGCTGATCGGCTCGCACCACAGGTCGTCGCGCCGTTCGACGCGCACCGCGGGCAGGGTGGGATGCGGCATCAGGTAGCCGGGCTCGACGAGCGTGAGCCCGTCCACCCCGTCCTGGTCGACGGCCGCGTACACCTGCCCGACCTCGGCCTCGATCTTGCCGAGCGCGGTCTCGGCCAACTCCCGGTCCAGGGTGACGGAGAACAGCAGCCGATCCGCGCGGGCGTCGTACACCTGCGCGCCCTGTCCGCACACCGCGAGCCCCAGGCTGCCGAGTTCGTCGAGCAGCGGCCGCACCCTCGGTGCCGGGCGTCCCGTCACCACGAGGTGCTGCGCGCCGGCTGCCGCGGCCCGCTCCAGCACCGCCTTCGACCGATCGGAGAACGTGTCGTCACCGCGCAGCAGCGTTCCGTCCAGGTCAGTGGCGATGAGGGCGTATGCGAGGGGTGCGGCCATGATCAGAGAATACGGATGGATCCACCGGGCGACCGGACGACGTCAAGTATCCCGTGCGCACCCCGATGAACGCGCTACGGTGGAGGGTTGGGCGTCCCGAGTTCGCGCCGTCGGCGGTGTCGGTCCCGACGGCGGCTTTCTGGACGGCCGTTGAACCAGTGCGACGACGACACACAGCCCGTGCCGAGCCTCGGCGCGCCCCGGCTCACTGCCAGTTCCGTGCGCAGTTCGTGGCCCAGGAAGTCCATCGCGGCGATGTCCACGCGGTAGCCCAGGACGCAGTGTGCCTACTTCGTGGTGGAAGGTCGAGCCCGTACTGTCCGCCCGAACCCGTGGTGGTTTCTGTTAGATGAATCGTGCGGCGAGGTCCGCGAGTTCCGGGTTGTCGACGACGTACGCGTTCGCCGTCATGCCTGCGTGCGGCGGCCAGGAGCGGACCTTGACGCCGGTGAACAGAGCGAGCGGGGTCGAGCTCTGGTCGAAGTACGCGTGCACGATCCAGTGGAGTCCACCTCCAGGAAGGGGCCGCCCAGGACGTCCTGATGCTCGGCGATCAAGACGGCCGCCTCCTCGTCGGTGGGGATGAGGACGGTCGGGCAGCCGATGCGGCGCCCGATGCGCAACAGACCCTCCACGAGCCGCTCCGGCTCCTCCGTCCCGCTGGTCGGCCACACGAAAGCGCGCCGCAGACAGCGAGAGGAAGCGGCCGGGGTGTAACGGTCCTCTGTGATCGCATACACCGGTATGCCGAGCCGGCCCAGGGCACGGAGGGCGCCCACCCCGCCGTGGTGCAGCGGGTAGTCGCCGAACTTCACTATGAGCCCCGGCACCTCGCGGTCGGCGTCGAACGGCACGCTGCCGGTGCTCCTGGCCACGGGTCCCCGACGTGTCCCCCCCATTGGGCCGGACCCACCCCGTCCGTGTCCCTAAAGGGGCGCTAAGCCGGAATTGGGCCCTCCGACAAGGATCTATTCGGACATTGCGAACCCTTTAGACACTGCCCAAGACAAGCAACTCACCCGTAACGTGTGGGACGACCACATGGAACGCACCCATGCACGGCACACCTGAAGTGCACGAAAGCGAGGCAGCACCCCATGCCCCCCTTCGATGTCCCCGCGGATGATCCCTTCGGCCCGCACAACCTCCCCTACGGCGTGTTCTCACCGGCCGACTCCGACGAGCGGACCGTGGGCGTCCGGCTGGGCGATCACGTGCTCGACGCGGGCGCCGCGGCGAAGGCGCTCGGCTCCCCCTACGTCTCCCTGCTGGCGCAGCCGTCCCTGGGCCCGCTGATGGCCGCGGGCCGCACCGCCTGGTCGGATGTGCGCCGGGCGCTGACGGCCTGGGTGACGGTGCCCGCACACCGGGAGACCGTCGAGCCCCTTCTGCGCCCGCTCTCCGAGGTGACCCTGCACCTGCCCTTCGAGGTCGCGGACTACGTCGACTTCTACGCCTCCGAGAACCACGCCCGCAATGTCGGGCAGATCTTCCGCCCGGACGCGGCGGACTCCCTGACCCCCAACTGGAAGCACCTGCCGATCGGCTATCACGGCCGGTCGGGCACGGTGGTGGTGTCGGGCACGGACGTCGTACGTCCGCAAGGGCAGCGCAAGGCGCCCACGGAACCGGCGCCGGTCTTCGGTCCCTCCATCCGCCTGGACATCGAGGCTGAGGTGGGGTTCGTGGTGGGAGTCCCGTCGCGGCCGGGCCGGCCGGTGGGACTTTCCGGGTTCCGGGACCATGTGTTCGGACTGTGCCTGCTCAACGACTGGTCGGCACGGGACGTCCAGGCCTGGGAGTACGTCCCGCTCGGGCCGTTCCTCGGCAAGTCTTTCGCCACGTCCGTCTCGGCGTGGATCACCCCGCTGGACGCGCTGGAGGACGCTCGGGTGGCGCCACCGGAGCGCACGCACCCGCTGCTGCCGTACCTGGACGACTCGCAGGAGGAACCGGCGGGCTACGACCTGCGCATCTCCGTCGCGATCAACGGCCATGTCGTCTCCGAGCCGCCGTTCTCGACGATGTACTGGACGGCCGCCCAGCAGTTGGCGCACATGACGGTGAACGGGGCATCGCTGCGGACCGGCGACCTGTACGGCTCGGGCACCGTGAGCGGCCCGGCGGAGAACGAGCGCGGCTCACTCCTCGAACTGACGTGGAACGGACGGGATCCGCTCGAACTCCCTGACGGCAAGCGGACCTTCCTGGAGGACGGCGACGTGGTGACGCTGACCGCCTGGGCACCGGGGCCGGACGGGACCCGGGTGGGACTCGGCGAGGTGACGGGCCGAGTGGTGCCGAGCAGCTGAGTTGTATCAATCATTTGACACAAATCCCCGACGGGGCGCATCTTGTACTTACCGCTTGATACAAGTGGTGAGTACAGCCGTGCTGCACGGCTCTTCCATCGGGGGTCCCTCATGCTCGAACTCGACACGGTCCCAACGGCATCGAAAGTCGACCGCTCCACACGGTGGGCCGGCCTGCTCATCGGCCTGATCGCCGGCCAGCTGGTGGCGTACGGCCTGGGTGGCGGTGAAGGCCTCGGCATCCTGTACGCCATCCCGGTCTTCGGCCTGTGCGCGGTAGCCGGAGTCCTGGTGGGTGACGCGCTGACGGCCCGGCCCCAGGGCAGGGTCCGCACCGCGGGGCTCGCCCCGCGCCGGGTGCGCGACTGCCTACCGCCACGCCTCACTCGGCTACTGCTCGTCCAGGCGGCAATCCTGGTCGTGCTGCTGGCGGTGGCGGCCGCGGTCGCCTCGCCAGACGACCAGGGACGTGCGGGCCGCTGGCTGACGCTCTCCTGCCAGGCCGACGGCACGGCCTCGTACGGCCCATGGCCCGGCCTGTACTACGGGCTGCCGCTGCTGGTCTCGGTAGCGGTGTCCACGGCGGCCTGCGGCTGGTCGCTCGCACGCATCGCCCGGCGCTCCTGCGACGAACGAACGCGCCAGGAGCGCACACGGGCGATCGTCGCCGCGTGGGGCCTGACGGTGGCCGCGCCGCTGCTCGGTGCGGCGGCCACGGCATCCGGCGCGCTGACGAGCATCGGCTGCGCGGGCGCGACCGGACTGGTCCTCGGTCGGGTCCTGTGGCCCGTCGCGGTGAGCGCGCTGATCTCGTTCCTGTGGTGCCTGTTCACGGTGATCTCGCCGCAGACGTGGGGGCCACGCCGATGACCGGTGCCGCGGTGCGCGTGGACACATCGAGCCCGGTCCCGCCGTACGAACAGATCCGCGCCCAACTGGCCGCCCTGATCACGTCCGGCCGCCTCCCCGAGGGTGAGCGCCTGCCGACGGTTCGTCAGCTGGCGGCCGACCTGGGCCTGGCGGCGGGGACGGTGGCCAGGGCGTATCGCGAGCTGGAGGCCATGTCCCTGATCCGCACGCGTCGGGGGGCGGGGACCCGGGTGGCCCCGCTCCCGGCTCCGGCCAGGACGCCGGATCCGGCGAAGCTGACTGCCCTCGCAGAGCGGTTCGTGGCGGAGGCACGGGGAATGGGGGCGGATTCGGAGGCGGTACTGGGGGCAGTGCGGGACGCGCTGGACGAGCGATCCCCGCGGCTGTAGCTGCGGACGCCACACGGCTGGGCCGCACTCCAGTCCCGGCTCCCCTATATCCAGTCCTCCGGCTCCCCCTCCGGTTCGGGCCGTTCCGGGTCCTCGGCTCCCTCCGGGGAGGAATCCCCGTCCAGAGACGCCAGCACCGCGAGCACTCCCTCCCCGTACGTCGCCAGCTTCTTCTCGCCCACCCCGCTGATCGCGCCCAGCTCCGCCACCGTTGTGGGTCGGGCGGTCGCGATCTCCCGGAGCGTCGCGTCGTGAAAGATCACATAGGCCGGGACGCCCTGTTCCTTCGCCTGGGCCGCGCGCCAGGAACGCAGGGCCTCGAAGACCGGATGCAGCTCCGCCGGGAGTTCCGCGGCGGCCTTCGACGCGCGCTCGCCCTTCGTGGACGCGGACCGCGCGACGGCGGGCTTCGCCGGCTCCTTGCGCAACGGCACCTCGCGCTCCGACCGCAGCACCGCCCCGCTCGCCTCCGTCAGCACCAGTGTCCCGAACTCGCCCTCGACAGCGAGCAGCCCCTGAGCGAGCAACTGCCGGACAACACCCCGCCATTCACCCTCGGTCAGCTCCTCACCGATACCGAACACGGACAGCTGATCATGGTCGAACTGGATGACCTTGGCCGTGCGCCGCCCCATCAGGATGTCGACGATCTGCACGGCGCCGAACTTCTGCCGCCGCTCCCGGTCCAGCCGCCACACCGTGGACAGCACCTTCTGCGCCGCGATCGTGCCGTCCCACGTGTCGGGCGGCACCAAGCACGTGTCGCAGTTGCCACAGGCGCCCGGCTCGGGCTTCTGACCGAAGTAGGCGAGTAGCTGGCCACGGCGGCAGCGGACCGTCTCGCACAGCGCCAGCATCGCGTCCAGGTGCGCCTGGGCCCTGCGGCGATTGGGGTCTCCCCTGTTCGAGCGAAGCCGAGAACTTGGGGAACCCTCGTCGCCCTCCCCGGACTGGATCAGCTTGCGCTGCTGCACGACGTCGTTCAGCCCGTACGCCATCCAGGCCGTGGACGGCAGTCCGTCGCGGCCCGCCCGGCCCGTCTCCTGGTAGTAGCCCTCGACCGACTTCGGCAGGTCCAGGTGGGCCACGAACCGTACGTCCGGCTTGTCGATGCCCATACCGAACGCGATGGTCGCGACCACGACCAGGCCGTCCTCGCGCAGGAAGCGGGACTGGTGCGCGGCGCGCGTACCCGCGTCCAGGCCGGCGTGGTACGGCACAGCCTCGACCCCATTGCGAGTGAGGAACTCCGCGGTCTTCTCCACCGAATTCCGCGAGAGGCAGTACACGATGCCCGCGTCGCCGGCGTGCTCCTCTCGCAGGAACGACAGCAGCTGCTTCTTTGGGTCGGCTTTCGGCACGATCCGGTACTGGATGTTGGGCCGGTCGAAGCTCGCGACGAAGTGGCGGGCCGCCGGCATGTTCAGTCGCTGGATGATCTCCTGGTGGGTCGTGCGCGTCGCGGTCGCCGTGAGCGCGATCCGGGGGACGTCCGGCCAGCGCTCGCCCAGCAGGGACAGCGCCAGGTAGTCGGGCCGGAAGTCGTGGCCCCACTGCGACACGCAGTGCGCCTCGTCGATCGCGAAGACCGAGATCTTGCCGCGGGAGAGCAGGTCGAGGGTGGACTCCAGGCGCAGCCGCTCCGGGGCCAGATAGAGCAGGTCCAGCTCGCCGGCCAGGAACTCCGCCTCCACCACGCGCCGCTCGTCGAAGTCCTGCGTGGAGTTCACGAACCCGGCGCGCACACCGACCGCCCGCAGCGCGTCCACCTGGTCCTGCATCAGCGCGATCAGCGGGGAGATCACCACGCCCGTACCGGGTCTGACCAGGGCCGGGATCTGGTAGCAGAGGGACTTGCCGCCACCGGTCGGCATGAGGACGACGGCGTCACCGCCGGACACCACATGGTCGACGATCGCTTCCTGCTCGCCGCGGAAGGCCTCGTACCCGAAGACCCGGTGCAGCGTGGCCAGCGCCTCGCTCCCGCCGTCCGGCGCCGGCATCACACCAGCCTCGGTCATCACACTCGTCCCGTCCATCGCCCGTCCCCCGTATGTCGTCCCTCGACCACCGCATCCACGATAGGGGGCCGCGCCGACAGCCCCGGAGTTATCCACAGGACGCCCGCCCAGTGCCCGTCAATGACACGACACTCGTTCACACGTGCGCAGGAGACCTGGCCGTTTCCGGTCGATAGTCTGAACGCACCGGCGAGACTCCGTCTTATGGGAGCACTGATGAGCGTCGCACCGAAGGCGTCCGCGTCCACCTGGCCGATGCCGCCGGAGGGCGGCTGGACCGCCGACGACCTGGACCGGCTTCCGAATCTTCCTCCGCACACGGAACTGATCGACGGGAGCCTGGTCTTCGTGAGTCCGCAGACCATCTTTCACGAACGTGCCATCGACTACTTCAAGTGGCAGCTACAGTCTCTGGCGCCTGCGGACCTCGAGGTGTTCCGCGAGTTCACCATCGACCTCGACCGCCAGAACAGGCCCGAGCCGGACGTGGTCGTCGTGCGCGCGGAGGTGGTGAAGGACCCTGGGCAGACCCGTTTCCCGGCCGGAGCCGTCGTCCTGGCCATCGAGGTCGTCTCGGAGGACTCCGTCTCCCGCGACCGTGAGACCAAGCCCCTGAAGTACGCCAGGGCGAAGATCCCTCACTACTGGCGGGTCGAGAACGAGGACGGCCGCGCCGCCGTGCACGCCTTTGAGCTGGAACCCACCACGGGCATGTACACCAGTGTGGGGATCTTCCGCGAGCGGATGAAGGTGGACGTTCCGTTCCCGGTGGACCTGGACCTCACCGAGATCAAGGCGCGCCGCACGCCGAAGCAGTGATCCGCTTCCGTACAGCACGGCGGCCCGGCACCCCCCGAGCGGGTGCCGGGCCGCCCTGTGCGGGAACCGTGCGTCAGCGCACGAACACGCTCGCCTGGCTCGCCAGGTCCAGGAAGTACTGCGGTGCCACGCCGAGCGCCAGCGTGACCACCACTCCCGCCCCGATCGCCGTCAACGTCAGCGGCGAGGGAACCGCCACCGTCGGCCCCTCGGGGCTCGGCTCGCTGAAGAACATCAGGACGATCACTCGGATGTAGAAGAACGCGGCGATCGCCGACGAGATCGCACCGATCACGACCAGCGGAATCGCCCCGCCCTCCGCCGCCGCCTTGAACACCGCGAACTTCCCGGCGAAGCCGGAGGTCAGCGGGATACCCGCGAAGGCCAGCAGGAACACCGCGAACACGGCCGCCACCAGAGGGGACCTGCGCCCGAGCCCTGCCCACTTGGAAAGGTGGGTCGCCTCGCCGCCCGCGTCGCGGACCAGGGTCACCACGGCGAAGGCGCCGATCGTCACGAACGAGTACGCGGCCAGGTAGAACAGGACCGAGGACACGCCGTTGCGGGTGGTCGCGATGACACCCGCGAGGATGAACCCGGCGTGCGCGATCGACGAGTACGCCAGCAGCCGCTTGATGTCGGTCTGCGTGATCGCGACGATCGCGCCGCCCAGCATGGTGACGATCGCGACGGCCCACATCACCGGCCGCCAGTCCCAGCGCATGCCCGGCAGGACCACGTACAGCAGCCGCAGCAGCGCGCCGAACGCTGCCACCTTGGTCGCCGCCGCCATGAAGCCGGTCACCGGGGTCGGAGCGCCCTGGTACACGTCCGGCGTCCACATGTGGAACGGCACCGCGGCCACCTTGAACAGCAGGCCCATCACGATCATCGCGGCGCCGATGAGGAGCAGCACGTCGTTGCCCATGGTGTTGGCGAGGGCCGGGTCGACGTTCGTGACCGTGCCGTCGACGACCTGCGCGATGGTCGCGTACGACACCGAGCCTGCGTACCCGTACAACAGTGCGATGCCGAACAGCGTGAACGCGGAGGCGAACGCGCCGAGCAGGAAGTACTTGACCGCGGCCTCCTGCGAGATGAGCCGCTTGCGGCGGGCCAGGGCGCACAGCAGGTACAGCGGCAGCGAGAAGACTTCCAGGGCGACGAAGAGGGTCAGCAGATCGTTCGCCGACGGGAAGACGAGCATGCCGCCGACCGCGAACAGCAGCAGCGGGAACGCCTCGGTCGTCGTGAACCCGGCCTTCACGGCGGCCTTCTCGCCCTCGCTGCCCGGCACGGACGCGGCCTGCGCGGCGAACGAGTCGACCCGGTTTCCGTGCGCCGCCGGGTCGAGGCGCCGTTCGGCGAAGGTGAACACGCCGAGCAGACCGGCCAGCAGGATCGTCCCTTGCAGGAACAGGGACGGTCCGTCGACCGCGAGCGCGCCCATCGCGGCGATGTGCGCCTTCGTGGTGCCGTACCCGCCCGCCGCGAGGGCCACCACCGCGGCGAACGCGGCGGCGAGAGCGACGACCGAGACAAACACCTGGGCGTAGTAGCGGGACTTGCGGGGGACGAACGCCTCGATCAGCACCCCGACGAGCGCGGCACCGATGACGATCAGCGTCGGCGACAATTGGCCGTATTCGATCTTCGGGGCCTGGAACTTCGAGATCGGATCGACCGCGGTTGTCCACAGGCTGTGGACGGCTGTTGTACTCATTTGGCCGCCTCCACCGCGGGCTTGGGATCGGTTTGGTGTACGTCGGACATGGTGTGCTGGACCGCCGGGTTGACGATGTCGGCGACCGGCTTCGGGTAGACACCCAGGAAGATCAACAACGCGATCAGCGGGGCGACGACCAGGAGTTCACGTACCCGCAGGTCCGGCATCTCGGCGACGTCCGCCTTCACCGGGCCCGTCATCGTCCGCTGGTAGAGGACGAGGGTGTAGAGAGCAGCGAGCACGATGCCGAGGGTGGCGATGACGCCGATCGCCGGGTGTCGCGTGAACGTTCCGACCAGGACCAGGAACTCACTGACGAACGGCGCGAGCCCCGGCAGCGACAGGGTGGCCAGGCCGCCGATCAGGAACGTGCCGGCCAGCACCGGCGCGACCTTCTGCACGCCTCCGTAGTCCGCGATCAGACGCGAACCGCGGCGCGAGATCAGGAAGCCCGCCACCAGCATCAGGGCGGCGGTCGAGATCCCGTGGTTGACCATGTAGAGCGTCGCACCGGACTGGCCCTGGCTGGTCATCGCGAAGATGCCCAGGATGATGAAGCCGAAGTGGGAGATGGACGCGTACGCCACCAACCGCTTGATGTCCCGCTGGCCGACCGCGAGCAGTGCCCCGTAGATGATGCTGATGAGCGCCAGGACGAGGATGACGGGCGTCGCCCACTTGCTCGCCTCCGGGAACAGTTGGAGGCAGAAGCGGAGCATCGCGAACGTGCCCACCTTGTCGACGACCGCCGTGATCAGCACGGCGACCGGGGCGGTGGCCTCCCCCATGGCGTTGGGCAGCCAGGTGTGCAGCGGCCACAGGGGCGCCTTCACCGCGAAGGCGAAGAAGAAGCCGAGGAACAGCCAACGTTCGGTGCTGGTCGCCATGTGGAGCGAGCCGTTCGCCCGCGCCTGCACGATCTCCGGGAGTGAGAAGTTCCCCGCCTGCACGTACAGGCCGATCACCGCGGCCAGCATGATCAGGCCGCCGGCCAGGTTGTAGAGGAGGAACTTCACGGCCGCGTACGACCGTTGCGTGGACGCCGCCTTCTCGCCGTGCTCGTGAGCGTGGTCCCCGAAGCCGCCGATGAGGAAGTACATCGGGATGAGCATGGCCTCGAAGAAGATGTAGAAGACGAAGACGTCGGTGGCCTCGAAGGAGATGATCACCATCGCCTCGACGGCCAGGATCAGAGCGAAGAAGCCCTGCGTCGGCCGCCAGCGCCGACTCCCGGTTTCCATCGGCTCGGCATCGTTCCAGCCCGCCAGGATCACGAACGGGATCAGCAGCGCGGTCAGGGCGACGAGCGCCACCGCGATGCCGTCCACGCCCAGCTCGTACCGCACCCCGAAGTCCTTGATCCAGGCATGGGACTCGGTGAGCTGGTAGCGGGCACCTCCCGGCTCGAAGCGGACCGCGGTCACCGCCGCGAGGACGAGGGTCGCGAGCGAGACGACCAACGCAAGCCATTTGGCGGTGGTGCGCCGGGCGGCCGGTACGGCGGCCGTGGCGATCGCCCCCACGGCCGGGAGCGCCGCCGTCGCTGTCAGCAGAGGAAAGGACATCGCTATCAGACCGCCCTCATCAGCAGGGTCAGGGCGACGAGCACCGCCGCGCCGCCGAACATCGAGACCGCGTACGACCGCGCAAAGCCGTTCTGCAGCCTGCGGAGCCGTCCGGACAGGCCGCCGAACGAAGCCGCCGTGCCGTTGACGACGCCGTCGACCAGGGTGTGGTCGACATACACGAGGGAGCGCGTGAGGTGCTCTCCGCCACGGACGAGGACGACGTGGTTGAAGTCGTCCTGGAGAAGGTCGCGGCGGGCCGCCCGGGTGAGCAGCGATCCGCGCGGGGCGACGGCCGGCACGGGACGGCGGCCGTACTGGGCGTAGGCGATGCCCGCCCCCACGACGAGCAGCACCAGGGTGGCGACCGTGACCGTCAGGGCGCTGACCGGCGAGTTGCCCTCCGAGTGCCCGGTGACGGGCTCCAGCCAGTTCATGAAGCGGTCGCCGATCGAGAAGAACCCGCCCGCGAACACCGACCCGACGGCGAGCACGATCATCGGGATCGTCATCACCCGGGGCGACTCGTGCGGGTGCGGCTCGTTGCCGTGCTCGTCGGGCTGCCAGCGCTTCTCACCGAAGAACGTCATGATCATCACGCGCGTCATGTAGTACGCCGTGATGGCCGCGCCCAGCAGGGCGGCGCCGCCGAGGATCCATCCCTCGGTACCCCCCTTGGCGAACGCCGCCTCGATGATCTTGTCCTTGGAGAAGAAGCCGGACAGGCCCGGGAAGCCGACGATGGCGAGGTAGCCGAGGCCGAAGGTCACGAAGGTGACGGGCATGTACGGCCTGAGGCCGCCGTACCTGCGCATGTCGACCTCGTCGTTCATGCCGTGCATGACCGAACCGGCGCCGAGGAACAGCCCGGCCTTGAAGAAGCCGTGCGTCACCAGGTGCATGATCGCGAAGACGTAGCCGATGGGGCCGAGGCCCGCGGCGAGCACCATGTAGCCGATCTGCGACATGGTCGAGCCGGCCAGCGCCTTCTTGATGTCGTCCTTCGCGCAACCGACGATCGCACCGAAGAGGAGCGTGACGGCGCCGACCACGGTGACGACCAACTGTGCGTCGGGCGCCGCGTTGAAGATCACCCCGGAGCGGACGATCAGATACACACCCGCGGTCACCATGGTCGCGGCGTGGATGAGGGCCGAGACCGGGGTCGGACCTTCCATGGCGTCCCCGAGCCAGGACTGCAGCGGCACCTGGGCGGACTTGCCGCACGCGGCCAGCAGCAGCATCAGCCCGATGGCGGTGAGCTTGCCCTCACTCGCACTGTCCGCGCTGTGGAAGACCGGCCCGAAGGCGAAGGTCCCGAACGTCGTGAACATCAGCATGATCGCGATGGACAGGCCCATGTCGCCGACACGGTTGACGAGGAATGCCTTCTTCGCGGCGGTCGCGGCACTGGGCTTGTGCTGCCAGAAGCCGATCAGCAGGTACGAGGCGAGACCGACGCCCTCCCAGCCGACGTACAGCAGCAGGTAGTTGTCGGCGAGGACGAGCAGCAGCATCGCCGCGAGGAACAGGTTCAGATAGCCGAAGAAGCGGCGTCGGCGCTCGTCGTGCTCCATGTACCCGACCGAGTACAGGTGGATGAGCGAGCCGACGCCGGTGATCAGCAGGACGAACGTCATCGACAACTGGTCGAGCCGGAAGGTGACGTCGGCCTGGAAGCCGGCCACCGGGATCCAGCTGAACAGGTGCTGGGTCACGGCGCGCTGGCCGGCGGCCTTGCCGAGCATGTCGGCGAAGAGGACGACACCGAGCACGAAGGAGGCACCGGCCAGCACCGTGCCGAGCCAGTGGCCGACCGCGTCCAGCCTTCTGCCGCCGCACAGCAGGACGGCCGCTCCGAGCAGGGGCGCCGCGATCAGCAGCGCAATCAGGTTCTCCACGATTCAGCGACCCCTCACAGCTTCATCAGGCTGGCGTCGTCGACCGAGGCCGAGTGGCGGGTACGGAACAGCGACACGATGATCGCGAGCCCGACCACGACCTCCGCGGCGGCGACGACCATCGTGAAGAAGGCGATGATCTGACCGTCGAGGTTGCCGTGCATCCGGGAGAAGGTGACGAACGCGAGGTTGCAGGCGTTGAGCATGAGCTCGATGCACATGAACACCACGATCGCGTTCCGTCGGATCAGCACGCCGGTCGCGCCGATCGTGAACAACAGGGCCGCGAGATACAGGTAGTTGACCGGGTTCACTTCGACGCCTCCTCGGTCCTCTTGCGCGTCGGCCGCTCGTCCTCGGCCCGCTCCAGGCGCTCGGTGGCGCGCTGTTCCAGGGCCTTGAGGTCGCTGAGGGCCTCGTGCGAGACGTCGCGGATCTGACCGCGGTCCCGCAGCGTCTTGTTGACGGTCAGCTCGGACGGGGTGCCGTCCGGGAGGAGGCCCGCGATGTCCACCGCGTTGTGCCGGGCGTAGACACCGGGCGCCGGCAGCGGCGGTACGTGCTCGCCCTCTCGTACGCGCTGCTCGGACAGCTCGCGCTGGGTCCGGGCGCGCTCGGTGCGCTCGCGGTGGGTGAGCACCATGGCGCCGACCGCGGCCGTGATGAGCAGGGCGCCGGTGATCTCGAAGGCGAACACGTACTTGGTGAAGATGAGAGCGGCCAAGCCCGGCACATTGCCGTTGGCGTTCGCCTTGCCGGTTCCGGCGAAGTCCTTCAGGGACGCGTTGGCGATTCCCGCGAACAGCAGGACGCCGAAGCCGACCCCGCACAGCAGGGCCAGCCAGCGCTGGCCCTTGATGGTCTCCCGCAGGGAGTCCGCCGCGGTGACGCCGACGAGCATCACCACGAACAGGAACAGCATCATGATCGCGCCGGTGTAGACGACGATCTGCACGATCCCGAGGAAGTAGGCCCCGTTGGCGAGGTAGAACACCGCCAGGACGATCATGGTGCCGGCCAGGCAGAGCGCGCTGTGCACGGCCTTCTTCATGAAGACGGTGCACAGGGCGCCGATCACCGCCACGGTGGCGAGGACCCAGAACTGGAAGGCCTCCCCGGTGGAAGTGGTGTAGGCGGCGAGCTGCGTGTTCATGCGTCAGCCCCCTGTTCTTCGGCCGCGCCCGCAGGGCCTGCCGTGTGATGCTGTTCGCCCTTGGAGACGGCGTCCTGGCGCACCGTGCCGGGCGCGGCCTCCGTCACCAGGCCCCGGTAGTAGTCCTGCTCGTCCATCCCCGGGTAGATGGCGTGGGGGGTGTCGACCATGCCCTCTTCGAGGCCGGCGAGCAGCTGTTCCTTGGTGTAGATGAGGTTGGCTCGGCTGGAGTCCGCCAGCTCGAACTCGTTCGTCATCGTCAGTGCGCGCGTGGGGCACGCCTCGATGCACAGGCCGCACAGGATGCAGCGGGCGTAGTTGATCTGGTACACCCTCCCGTACCGCTCGCCCGGGGAGTAGCGCTCCTCTTCCGTGTTGTCCGCGCCCTCCACGTAGATCGCGTCGGCGGGGCAGGCCCAGGCGCACAGCTCACAGCCGACGCATTTCTCCAGGCCGTCCGGATGGCGGTTGAGCTGGTGCCGGCCGTGGAACCGCGGAGCTGTGGTCTTCTTCTGCTCCGGGTACTGCTCGGTCAGCCGCTTCTTGAACATGGCCCTGAAGGTCACGCCGAAGCCGGCCACGGGGTTCTGGAAACCGGGCTTGGTCTCCTTCGGCTCCTCAGCCATCGGACGCCTCCTTTCCATCCGAAGTTCCGTCACTCACAGTGTCCGTGCCGCCACTGACAATCAGCTCCCGCTCCCGTCGCGAGCGGCGTCGCGGGACCGACGGAGGCGTCTGTCCCGGCAGCGGCGGTACCGGGAAGCCACCCGCCATCGGGTCGAAGGCAGCGGTCTCCTCGGCGGGATGCGCGTCCTCCTTCACCTTCGCGCCGCGGAACATGTCGACGAGGAACGACAGCAGCAGCACCACCAGGACGCCGCCGCCGAGGTACACGACCAGATCGCTGAAGCCGTAGTTCTCGTTGCGCAGCGCACGCACGGTCGCGACGAGCATCAGCCAGACCACGGACACCGGGATGAGGACCTTCCAGCCGAGCTTCATCAGCTGGTCGTAGCGGACGCGCGGGAGCGTGCCGCGCAGCCAGATGAAGAAGAACAGCAGCAACTGGACCTTGATGACGAACCAGAGCATCGGCCACCAGCCGTGGTTCGCGCCCTCCCAGGCGGTGCTGATCGGCCACGGGGCCCGCCAGCCGCCCAGGAAGAGCGTGGTCGACACGGCGGAGACCGTCACCATGTTCACGTACTCGGCGAGCATGAACATCGCGAACTTGATCGACGAGTACTCGGTGTTGAAGCCGCCGACCAGGTCACCTTCGGACTCCGGCATGTCGAAGGGTGCGCGGTTGGTCTCGCCGACCATCGTCACGATGTAGATCACGAAGGAGACCGGCAGCAGCACGATGTACCAGCGGTCGTGCTGCTGCTCGACGATCGTCGACGTCGACATCGACCCCGAGTAGAGGAACACGGAGGCGAAGGCGGCGCCCATGGCGATCTCGTACGAGATCATCTGCGCGCAGGAGCGCAGACCGCCGAGGAGCGGATAGGTGGATCCGGAGCTCCAACCCGCCAGCACGATGCCGTAGATGCCGACCGAGGCGACCGCGAGGATATAGAGCAACGCGATCGGCAGGTCGGTGAGCTGCATCGTCGTACGGTGGCCGAAGATCGAGATCTCGTTGCCGGCGGGCCCGAAGGGGATCACCGCGATCGCCATGAAGGCCGGGATGGCCGCGACGATCGGTGCGAGGACGTAGACCACCTTGTCCGCGCGCTTGACGATGACGTCTTCCTTGAGCATCAGCTTCACGCCGTCGGCGAGCGACTGGAGCATGCCCCAGGGACCGTGCCGGTTGGGGCCGATGCGCAGCTGCATCCAGGCGACGACCTTGCGCTCCCAGACGATGGAGAACAGCACGGTCACCATCAGGAAGGCGAAGCAGAAGACCGCCTTGATGACGACCAGCCACCAGGGGTCGTGGCCGAACATGGAGAGGTCTTCAGCGGCGAGGTACTGGCTCATGCCTTCGCCTCCTTGGGGGCCTCGGCGACGGATGCGGCCGGGCCGATGCGAACGAGGGCGCCGGGCAACGCACCCGTGTCGGATGTGACGCCGTCGCCCGTGGAGTTCAACGGGAGCCAGACCACGCGATCGGGCATCTCGGTGATCTGCAGCGGGAGTTCCACGGTGCCGGACGGGCCGCTCACGGACAGCCGTTCGCCGTCCCCGACGCCGACCTCGGCGGCGGTGGCGGCCGACAGACGCGCGCGAGCGGCGTGCCGCGTACCGGCGAGCGCGTCGTCGCCCTCCTGCAGGCGGCCCTGGTCGAGCAGCAGCCGGTGCCCGGCGAGCACCGCCTCCCCGGTGGCCGGGCGCGGCAGGTCGTCGGTGGTCGCCCGGGGGTCGGTCGCACGCGGCCCGTCCCAGGTCCCGAGCCGGTCCAGCTCCGCGCGCACAGTGCGCAGATCGGGCAGCCCCAGATGGATGTCCATCGCGTCGGCGAGCATCTGGAGCACACGCGCGTCGGTGGGTGGCAGGGGGCGGGTCATCTGGTCGGGCTTGAGCGCGGCTTCGAAGGTGCGGGCCCGTCCTTCCCAGTCGAGGAAGGCACCGGCCTTCTCGGCGACGGCCGCGACGGGCAGCACCACGTCCGCGTGTTCGGTGACTTCGCTGGGCCTCAGTTCGAGCGAGACCAGGAAGTCCACCGTGGAGAGTGCGGCACGCGCGCGTGCCGGATCGGGCAGGTCGGCGACCTCGACGCCCGCGACCACCAGCGCCCGCAGTTCGCCGCCGGCCGCGGCCTCGACGATCTGTGCCGTGTCGCGGCCGTAGCGGTGCGGGAGCGCCGCGACGCCCCAGGCGGCGGCGACCTCGTCCCGGGCGCGCGGGTCGGTGGCCGGGCGCCCGCCCGGCAGCAGTGAGGGCAGCGCACCCACCTCGATGGCGCCGCGCTCCCCGGCCCGGCGCGGAATCCAGACGAGCTCGGCGCCGGTCGCCACCGCGGTCCGTACGACGGCGGTGAGCCCGCCCGACACACCGGCGAAGCGTTCACCGACGACGATGACCGCGCCCTCGGTGCGCAGCGCCTCGGCCGCCCGTGCGCCGTCCTCACCCAGGCCCGTCTCGTTCGCCAGCGCGTCCAGCCACTCGGTCTCGGTACCGGGCGCGGCGGGCAGGAGTGTGCCGCCGGCCTTCGTCAGGCCCCGGGTGGCGTGCGTGGCGAGCGAGAAGACCCGCTGGCCGTGCCCCCGCCAGGCCTTGCGCAGCCGAAGGAAGACACCGGGTGCCTCCTCCTCGGCCTCGAACCCGACGAGCAGGACTGCGGGAGCCTTCTCCAGCGAGGTGTACGTGACGCCGTTGCCGTCGAGGTCGCGTCCGTGTCCGGCGACCCGGGCGGCCAGGAAGTCGGCCTCCTCGCTGCTGTGCACGCGTGCGCGGAAGTCGATGTCGTTGGTGTCGAGCGCCACGCGCGCGAACTTGCTGTACGCGTAGGCGTCCTCGACGGTGAGCCGTCCGCCGGTCAGCACACCGGACCGGCTGCGCGCGGCCAGCAGGCCCTGTGCCGCGGCCTGAAGGGCCTCGGGCCAGGAGGCGGGCTCCAGCTCACCGGACTCGCGCCGCACGAGCGGCCGGTCGAGCCGGTCCTTGAGCTGCGCGTACCGGAAGGCGAACCGCCCCTTGTCGCAGATCCACTCCTCGTTGACCTCGGGGTCGACGGCCGCGAGGCGCCGCATGACCTTGCCGCGACGGTGGTCCGTGCGGGTCGCGCAGCCGCCGGAGCAGTGCTCGCACACCGAAGGCGACGAGACGAGGTCGAAGGGGCGGGAGCGGAAGCGGTACGCCGCCGATGTGAGGGCGCCGACCGGGCAGATCTGGATGGTGTTCCCGGAGAAGTACGACTCGAAGGGGTCTCCCTCGCCGGTGCCGACCTGCTGGAGCGCGCCCCGCTCGAGCAGTTCGATCATCGGGTCGCCCGCGATCTGGTTGGAGAACCGGGTGCAGCGGGCGCACAGCACGCACCGCTCGCGGTCGAGCAGTACCTGCGTGGAGATCGAGACGGGCTTCTCGTATGTGCGCTTCTTGCCCTCGAAGCGGGACTCGGCATGGCCGTGCGACATGGCCTGGTTCTGCAACGGGCACTCGCCGCCCTTGTCACAGACCGGGCAGTCCAGCGGGTGGTTGATGAGCAGCAGCTCCATCACACCCTTCTGGGCCTTCTCGGCGACGGGCGAGGTGAGCTGGGTGCGCACCACCATGCCGTCCGTGCACGTGATGGTGCAGGATGCCATGGGCTTGCGCTGGCCCTCGACCTCGACGATGCACTGACGGCAGGCACCGGCCGGATCGAGCAGGGGGTGGTCGCAGAAGCGGGGGATCTCGATGCCGAGCTGTTCGGCGGCGCGGATGACCAGGGTGCCCTTGGGCACGCTGATCTCGATGCCGTCGATCGTCAGTGTGACGAGGTCCTCCGGCGGGGGGACCGCCTGACCGCTCCCGGCGGAAGCGTTGGTCGTCATGGTCATGCGTTCACCTCCGCGGGCTTGTCCGCCCAAACCGTGGACTTGGCCGGGTCGAAGGGGCAGCCTCGGCCCGTGATGTGCGCCTCGTACTCCGCGCGGAAGTACTTGAGGGAGGAGAAGATCGGTGAGGCGGCGCCGTCGCCGAGGGCGCAGAAGGACTTGCCGTTGATGTTGTCGGCGATGTCGGCGAGCTTGTCGAGGTCGGCCATCGTGCCCTTGCCGGCCTCGATGTCCCGCAGCAGCTGCACCAGCCAGTACGTCCCCTCGCGGCAGGGGGTGCACTTGCCGCAGGACTCATGGGCGTAGAACTCGGTCCAGCGGGTGACGGCGCGGACCACACAGGTCGTCTCGTCGAAGCACTGCAGGGCCTTGGTGCCGAGCATGGAACCGGCGGCGCCGACTCCCTCGTAGTCGAGCGGGACGTCGAGGTGCTCGTCGGTGAACATCGGTGTCGAGGAGCCGCCCGGTGTCCAGAACTTCAGTTGGTGGCCGGGCCGCATGCCGCCGCTCATGTCGAGGAGTTGACGCAGCGTTACGCCGAGCGGGGCCTCGTACTGTCCGGGGCTCGCGACATGGCCGCTGAGCGAGTAGAGCGTGAAGCCCGGGGACTTCTCGCTGCCCATCGACCGGAACCATTCCTTGCCCCGGTTCAGGATCGCGGGAACCGAGGCGATCGACTCGACGTTGTTCACAACAGTCGGGCACGCGTAGAGGCCCGCGACGGCAGGGAAGGGGGGACGCAGCCGCGGTTGACCACGGCGGCCTTCGAGCGAGTCCAGCAGTGCGGTCTCCTCACCGCAGATGTATGCGCCCGCGCCCGCGTGCACGGTGAGTTCGAGGTCGAGTCCGCTGCCCAGGATGTTCTCGCCGAGGTAGCCGGCCGAGTAGGCCTCGCGCACGGCCGAGTGCAACCGCCGCAGTACGGGGACCACTTCACCCCGCAGGTAGATGAAGGCATGCGACGACCTGATGGCGTAGCACGCGATGATGATGCCCTCGATGAGGCTGTGCGGGTTCGCGAAGAGGAGCGGAATGTCCTTGCACGTTCCGGGCTCCGACTCGTCGGCGTTGACAACCAGATAGTGAGGCTTGCCATCACCCTGCGGAATGAACTGCCACTTCATTCCGGTGGGGAATCCGGCGCCGCCGCGTCCGCGCAGTCCGGAGTCCTTGACGTACGCGATCACCTCGTCCGGCGACATGGCGAGGGCCTTGCGGAGCCCCTCGTACCCCTCGTGCCTCCGGTAGACGTCCAGCGTCCAGGACTGCTCCTCGTCCCAGAAGGCCGAAAGGACGGGTGTCAGCAGCTTCTCGGGGCTGCCCTCTGCCTCGCTCTCGAATCCGCGGGCGGTGCCCCCGTTCTCGGGTGCCAAGGTCATCACTGCCCCTCCTCGTCGACGGGCCCGGCCGGATGGTGGGGGTCGGAGGCCGATGTGTCCTGCGGCGCGTCGTGCGAGCTGAGATGCTCTGCCGGTGACGGCTCGTGCGGCGCCGCGTCCCGCGGCTCGTCGTGCGGCCCGCCGTCTCGCGGGTGCACCACGCGCGCGGCGGCGGTCTCCCCCTTGGCCAGCCGCAGTCCGACCAGCGAGGCCGGGCCCGCGCCGCCGGTCGCCTCGACGGCCCCGTCCCGTTCGTCGGGGAAGCCGGCCAGTATCCGGGCGGTCTCCTTGAAGGTGCACAAGGGGGCGCCGCGGGTGGGTTCGACCTGCCGTCCCGCGCGCAGGTCGTCCACCAGGCGCCTGACGCTCTCGGGGGTCTGGTTGTCGAAGAACTCCCAGTTGACCATCACGACCGGTGCGTAGTCGCAGGCCGCGTTGCACTCGATGTGCTCCAGGGTGACCTTGCCGTCGCCGGTGGTCTCGCCGTTGCCGACGCCCAGATGCTCCTGGAGGGTCGTGAAGATCGCGTCGCCGCCCATCACCGCGCACAGGGTGTTGGTGCAGACGCCCACCTGATAGTCGCCGGACGGCCCCCGGCGGTACATCGTGTAGAAGGTGGCGACCGCGGTGACCTCGGCCGTGGTCAGGTCCAGCATGTCAGCGCAGAACCGCATCCCGGTGCGTGTGACATGGCCTTCCTCCGACTGCACGAGATGCAGCATCGGCAGCAGGGCGGACCGCGAGTCCGGGTAGCGGCCGATGATCTCGCGCGCGTCTCGTTCGAGCCGCGCCCTGACGTCGTCCGGGTAGTCGGGTGCGGGCAGTTGGGGCATGCCCAGGCCGACGCCGCGATCCGAAGAACTGGTGGTCACCGGTCGACGCCTCCCATCACGGGGTCGATGGACGCGACGGCGACGATCACGTCGGCGACCTGGCCGCCCTCGCACATCGCCGCCATGGCCTGCAGGTTGGTGAAGGACGGGTCGCGGAAGTGGACCCGGTAGGGGCGGGTGCCGCCGTCGGACACGACGTGCACTCCGAGTTCGCCCTTGGGTGACTCGACGGCCGAGTACGCCTGTCCCGGCGGGACCCGGAAACCCTCGGTCACCAGCTTGAAGTGGTGGATCAGGGCCTCCATGGAGGTGCCCATGATCTTCTTGATGTGGTCGAGCGAGTTGCCGAGCCCGTCCGGTCCCAGGGCGAGCTGGGCGGGCCAGGCGATCTTCTTGTCGGCGACCATGACAGGACCGGGCTGCAGCCGGTCCAGGCACTGTTCGACGATCCTGAGCGACTGGCGCATCTCCTCCAGGCGAATGAGGAAGCGGCCGTAGGCGTCACAGGTGTCGGCGGTCGGGACGTCGAAGTCGTACGTCTCGTAGCCGCAGTAGGGCTGCGTCTTGCGCAGGTCGTGCGGCAGACCCGCCGAGCGCAGGATCGGGCCGGTGGCTCCGAGGGCCATGCAACCGACGAGGTCGAGATAGCCGATGTCCTGCATACGGCCCTTGAAGACGGGGTTCCCGGTGGCGAGCTTGTCGTACTCCGGGAGGTTCTTCTTCATCTTCTTCACGAACTCGCGGATCTGGTCCACCGCGCCGGGCGGCAGGTCCTGGGCGAGTCCGCCGGGGCGGATGTAGGCGTGGTTCATCCGCAGACCGGTGATCAGCTCGTAGAGGTCGAGGATCATCTCCCGGTCACGGAAGCCGTAGATCATGATCGTGGTGGCGCCGAGCTCCATGCCTCCGGTGGCGATGCACACCAGATGGGAGGACATCCGGTTCAGCTCCATCAGGAGCACGCGGATGAGCGTGGCCCGGTCCGGGACCTGCTCCTCGATGCCGAGGAGCTTCTCGACAGCGAGGCAGTACGCCGTCTCGTTGAAGAACGACGTCAGGTAGTCCATGCGCGTCACGAACGTGGTGCCCTGCGTCCACGTGCGGTATTCGAGGTTCTTCTCGATACCGGTGTGCAGGTAGCCGATGCCGCAGCGGGCCTCGGTGACGGTCTCGCCCTCGATCTCCAGGATGAGCCGGAGCACGCCGTGCGTGGAGGGGTGCTGCGGACCCATGTTGACGACGAGGCGCTCGTCGTCGGCTCGTGCCGCGGACTGGACGACCTCGTCCCAGTCGCCGCCGGTGACCGTGTAGACGGTGCCCTCGGTGGTCTCGCGCGAAGAACTCGGCGTCCCGAAGGGACCCGATGAGGGGTGGTGGCCGGGCGACGGGTGGGAGGAGGAAGGGGTCTGTGTGCTCATGAGTACGACCTCCGCTGGTCCGGAGCCGGGATCTGGGCGCCCTTGTACTCGACGGGGATGCCGCCGAGGGGGTAGTCCTTGCGCTGCGGATGGCCCGGCCAGTCGTCGGGCATCATGATCCGCGTCAGGGCCGGGTGACCGTCGAAGACCAGACCGAAGAAGTCGTATGTCTCGCGCTCGTGCCAGTCGTTCGTGGGATAGACGGAGACGAGCGACGGGATGCGCGGGTCCGCGTCGGGAGCGCTGACCTCGAGACGGATCAGCCGGTTGTGGGTGATCGACCGCAGGTGGTAGACGGCGTGCAGCTCTCGGCCCTTGTCGCCGGGGTAGTGCACTCCGCTCACGCCCGTGCACAGTTCGAAGCGGAGCGCCGGGTCGTCGCGCAGGGTCTGGGCGACGGCGACGAGGTACTCGCGCTCGATGTGGAAGGTCAGCTCGCGACGGTCGACGACGGTCTTCTCGATGGCGTTCTCGGGGACGATGCCCTGCTCCTCCAGGGCGCCCTCCAGTTCGTCGGCGACCTCGTCGAACCAGCCGCCGTAGGGGCGGGTGGCCGCGCCGGGGAGCCGGACGGAGCGGACCAGGCCGCCGTAACCGGAGGTGTCGCCGCCGTTGTTGGCGCCGAACATGCCGCGCTGGACGCGGATCTCCTCGCCGTGATCGCCACGCATGCCGGGGAGGTTGGCGGTGCTGAGGTCCTTCTCCGGGTTGACGCCGTTGCCGCCGTTCCCGTTCGCCGCGGCCCCGTTCACGCCGTTGCGCGGTGTGTTCGCGCCGTTGCTCTTCGCGTCACTCATCGCAGCAGCCCCTTCATCTCGATCGTCGGGAGGGCCTTGAGCGCCGCTTCCTCCGCCTCGCGGGCCGCCTCCTCGGCGTTGACGCCGAGCTTGGAGGTCTGGATCTTCTGGTGGAGCTTGAGGATCGCGTCCATCAGCATCTCCGGCCGTGGCGGGCAGCCGGGCAGATAGATGTCGACGGGGACGATGTGGTCGACGCCCTGGACGATCGCGTAGTTGTTGAACATGCCGCCCGAGGAGGCGCAGACCCCCATCGAGATCACCCACTTGGGGTCGGGCATCTGGTCATAGACCTGCCTGAGGACCGGCGCCATCTTCTGGCTGACCCGGCCGGCGACGATCATCAGGTCAGCCTGGCGGGGCGAGCCGCGGAAGACCTCCATGCCGAACCGCGCCAGGTCGTAGCGACCGGCGCCGGTGGTCATCATCTCGATGGCACAACAGGCCAGGCCGAAGGTCGCCGGGAAGACCGACGACTTGCGCACCCAGCCCGCGGCCTGCTCGACGGTGGTCAGAAGGAAACCACTCGGCAGCTTTTCTTCGAGTCCCATGACGTAAAGCCCCTCAGTCCCATTCCAGGCCGCCGCGCCGCCATACGTACGCGTACGCGACGAAGACGGTGAGCACGAAGAGCAGCATCTCCACGAGCCCGAAGATCCCGAGGGCGTCGAAGGTGACGGCCCACGGATAGAGGAAGACGATCTCGATGTCGAAGACGATGAAGAGCATCGCCGTCAGGTAGTACTTGATGGGGAAGCGCCCGCCACCGGCCGGCGTGGGGGTCGGCTCGATACCGCACTCGTAGGCCTCGAGCTTGGCCCGGTTGTACCGCTTCGGACCGATCAGCGTGGCCATGACCACGGAGAAGATCGCAAAGCCTGCCCCGAGGGCTCCCAGTACGAGGATGGGCGCATACGCGTTCACCGCTCCTCGCTCCTCTCAGTCGGCACTGACTGCTGGCGGTTGTTGAGCCCACAGCCGCCCCACCCGTCTCACGAGCCCCGCTCGCCCCAACGAAGATCGCTAACATGTGAAGCAGGTCACAAGCCCAACTGCCCCGCATCTTATGCCCGGCGGTATGTGATCTGCGACACGGGGGTCCTCACGTACTTTGTGATCTCTGCCACCCGACGAAGGATCATGAAGTCGGATGAGCGGTGACCTTCGTACGCGAAGCAGTCAAGTGATCACCAAGAGGTGACATTTTCGATCGTTGTCGCTGGTAGAGGCACCCTTGCCAATATCAAGAGGAGATCGCTCAAGGCAAATTAGCCCTGGACCCGATCACTTGATAAAGGGGCGCGTTCACACGTCGAGGGGAGCGACGGGGACGAAAGTGGACACGTGCACGCGTTCACGAGCAGGAGCGCCACCGCACGGACGACGGATGCGCGTCCGTCGGCGAGAGGCGGGTGCGCCCCCGCGCGGGACGCACGCGCCACGGTGACCGTTCCGTGACCTGCACCACATCCACATGAGGTCCCCATAAGACGGGCTTGGCCATGCATGCCCACGAGTGGTAGGTGCGGGGCAAATCGGGCGTAACAGCGAAACCCCATGATCACAGGCTTGATCACTAGTGTCCGCAATGCCCGTTACGGCGTCAATAAGGAGCGACACGCCCGGGGTTCGTGAGGCCTGTTGAGCAAGTGTGGCGCAGCCCACGTTTCTTGAAGGTATGGAGGAGCCCCTGATACCGCTAGTAGCCATGTCCCACACCGCTCACATACGCAACCACCGGAAGCCCCGCAACCGCAGCGCGTCGACGATCGCGATGCGGGCCGGAGTTGCCGGTGGCGTCCTCGGAACCCTGGCCGTGGCCGGCTCGTCGGCTTCGGCATACGCCGCCGAGCCGGTGACGCAGACCCTCGAACTGCCCACCCTCACGGCCGACCTGGCCACGCAGGTGGCCGAGTCCGCGGAGGCCACCCAGCAGGCCGCCGCCGACTACCAGCTGCAGACCGAGCGCGACGAGGCCGCCGCAAAGGCCGCGAAGCAGGCCAAGCTGGACCTTGCCCAGGCCAAGAAGAAGGCGGCGGAGGCCAAACGGCAGGCCGAGGCCGAGGCCAAGCGCAAGGCGGAGGCCGAGCGCAAGGCCGCCACGGCCGCGGCCTCCCGCAGCACGCAGCGCACCGTCCTCACCGACGCGGCGCCGGTCAGCGCCTCGACGAGCGGTGCCTCGTCCAGCACCGCGACGAAGAGCAGCGCCACCACCGGTTCGGCCGCCGCGGTCATTGCTTTCGCCAAGGCGCAGATCGGCGACGCGTACGTCTCCGGCGGCACCGGCCCCAACTCCTGGGACTGCTCCGGTCTCGTCCAGGCCGCGTTCAAGCAGGTCGGGGTGAGCCTGCCGCGTGTCTCGCAGGACCAGTCGACCGCCGGCACCCAGGTCTCGCTGAACAACCTGCAGCCCGGCGACATCCTCTACTGGGGCGGTGCGGGCAGCGCGTACCACGTGGCGATCTACGTCGGCGACGGCATGTTCGTCGGTGCGCAGAACCCCGCCAGCGGCGTCGTCGAGAAGCCGCTGTCGTACGACCCGCCGTCCGGCGCGGTCCGCGTGCTCTGAGACACAGGGACTTCACGCGCTCCACGGATGGGGCCGCCGTGCCGATCGGCATGGCGGCCCCATCCGTATACGGGGGTGCGGCGCCTGCGCGCGGCACCGCTCCGCGCCGAAGGACCCGCGTACGGCAGTGCGTTGACGCCACGTCATACCGACTCATCAGCCCCCGTCGCTCGACCGCCCACACGTACCCTCATGTCCCGCGCAATCACATCAAGGGAAACACGCGCGTCACCACCGCGACGGGCCGCGCCCCGTCCGGCCGGATCGTGGGCCGCTGCTCACGGTCCTGGTAGCGGGAGAGCGCACGGCGCACGGTGTCCGCGACGGCCGCCATCTCCTCCGGCGTGAGGTGGACGACGGCGCTGAACGCCTCGTCCCGCCGCCATTGCTCGGGGACCTGTTCCCGCTGCGCGAGCCACTGCTGGTAGCTCTCGTCCTCCAGGCCGCGCGCGAGCTCCCCGAAGCCCACGGGCTCCTGACTCCGGCCCCGCAGCCGCCACGGCTTGGCCCGCCCGCCGCTCACCGGCACCTCCTCGATGCGCCCGTACCGTGCCAACTGACGCAGATGGAAGGAGCACAGCCCCGAGCTGTAGCCGAGCCGGGCGGCGGCCTCCGTCGCGGTGACCGCGCCCACCTCGGCCAGCAGCTCCAGCAGGGCGGTGCGCACTTCGTGCTCGGGCAGCAGCGTCTCGGACACAGGGCTCACATTGTCTTCAGTCACTTTGCAAAGTCTGCTACTTTGCAAAGCCTGGAGCAAGCAGTGGTAGCGGACCGTCGCGGGCTTACGGCCCGCCACGGAAGTCAGGAGCAGCGATGCCGGGAGTGTTCGTACAGGGGAAGCCCGTCGCCTCGTACCCCGCACCGGCGCCGGAGGCGCGGCGCGGCACGGTGCGGCGGATCACCGAGGTGGGCGAGGAGGTGCTGCACCGGTCCTGCCGGGAGGTCACCGCGGCGGAGTTCGGCTCCCCCGACCTGGCCGCGCTCATCGACGACATGTTCCTGATGATGTACGTGGCCGACGGTTGCGGCCTGGCGGCGAACCAGGTCGGCGTGGACCTTCGCCTCTTCGTCTACGACTGCCCCGACGAGAACGGCAACCGCCACGTCGGCCACATCCTCAACCCGGTCGTGGACGAGCCGGACACCACGGACCGGCGCCTCCTCGACGAGCCCGAGGGCTGTCTGTCCGTGCCGGGCGCATGGCGGGAGGTGCCAAGGCCCGACCGTGCCGTGGTCCGGGGCCACGACAAGGACGGCACACCGCTCGTCATCGAGGGCACGGGCTACTTCGCCCGCTGCCTCCTCCACGAGACGGACCACCTGAACGGACAGCTGTACCTGGACCGGCTGTCCACACGCGACCGCAAGGACGCGCTCCGGCAGATGACGGAGCGCCGGGAGGAGGTGTTCGCGCGGCGCGCGGCGAAGGAGGCCGAACTCCAGCCGGGGCTCACGCCTTCGGGGCCACCTTCGACAGCCCGTTGATCAGCCGGTCCATCGCGTCGCCGCCCGTCGGGTCCGTCAGGTTGGCCAGCAGCTTGAGCGTGAACTTCATCAGCAGCGGATGCGTCAGGCCCCGCTGCGCCGCGATCTTCATCACCTTCGGGTTGCCGATGAGCTTCACGAAGCCACGGCCCAGCGTGTAGTAGCCCCCGTAGGTGTCCTTGAGGATCTTCGGGTAGTTCTGCAGGGCCAGTTCGCGCTGGGCCGGGGTCGCGCGGGCCTGGGCCTGGACGACGACGTCCGCGGCGATCCGGCCCGACTCCATGGCGTACGCGATGCCCTCGCCGTTGAACGGGTTCACCAGGCCACCCGCGTCGCCGACGAGCAACAGGCCCTTCGTGTAGTGCGGCTGGCGGTTGAAGGCCATGGGCAGGGCGGCGCCGCGGATCGGTCCGGTCATGTTCTCCGGCGTGTACCCCCAGTCCTCGGGCATCGAGGCGCACCAGGCCTTGAGGACCTCGCGCCAGTCCAGCTCCTTGAAGGAGGCCGAGGTGTTGAGGACGCCCAGGCCGACGTTGCTCGTGCCGTCCCCCATGCCGAAGATCCAGCCGTAGCCGGGCAGCAGTCGCTCCTGGCCGCCGCGCCGGTCCCACAGTTCCAGCCAGGACTCCAGGTAGTCGTCGTCGTGGCGCGGGGAGGTGAAGTACGTACGGACCGCGACGCCCATCGGGCGGTCCTCGCGGCGGTGCAGGCCCATCGCCAGCGACAGGCGCGAGGAGTTGCCGTCCGCGGCCACCACCAGCGGCGCGTGGAAGGTGACCTCGCGCTTCTCCTCGCCCAGTTTGGCGTGCACGCCCGTGATGCGGCCGGTGCGGTCGTCGACGATCGGCGCGCCCACGTTGCAGCGCTCGTACAGGCGGGCGCCCGCCTTCTGCGCCTGCCGGGCGAGCTGCTCGTCGAAGTCGTCGCGCTTACGGACGAGGCCGTAGTCCGGGTACGAGGCGAGATCCGGCCAGTCGAGCTGGAGCCGCACCCCGCCGCCGATGATGCGCAGGCCCTTGTTGCGCAGCCAGCCGGCCTCCTCGGAGATGTCGATGCCCATCCCGACGAGTTCCTTGACGGCGCGGGGCGTGAGGCCGTCGCCGCACACCTTCTCGCGCGGGAACGCGGTCTTCTCCAGGAGCAGCACGTCGAGCCCGGACTTCGCCAGGTAGTACGCGGTGGTGGAACCGGCTGGCCCGGCCCCGACGACGATCACATCGGCGGTGTGTTCGGTAAGGGGCTGGGGTTCGGTCACGGCGGGTTCTCCACGGGACTCGACGACGGCAAGGACGGGTCCAGCGGCCACGGCAGCGACAACAGCCGCGAAACCCACGGCGAAAACGGCGTGCTGACGAGCGCTGGACATGGGCAGTCTATTCAGCGGTACCGATCTCCTTGGCTGAAGGGCTGTCTCCCGTGAACCGAGCACTCCCCGATGTACGGCTGCGCGTTCCCACCGACGAGGACGCCGTCGCCTGGCACCGGGTCTTCGACGACCCCGAGGTCATGGAGTTCCACGGCGGCCGGGCCGCCGAGCTGTCCGTCTACGAGGAGCTGACCGCCCGCCAGCGCAGACATGACGCCGAGCGCGGCTTCTGTCTGTGGACCATGCTGGACGAGGCCGGCGAGGTCATCGGTTTCACGGGTGCGCAGCCGTGGCCGCGCGAGTGGGGCCCGAAGGGGGAGATCGAGATCGGCTGGCGGCTCGGCCGGGCGCACTGGGGCAAGGGGTACGTCACCGCGGCCGCGCTCACCACGCTGGAGCGGGTGCGGGCGGCGGGCCTGAGCAGCGTGGTGGCCATGGTCAACGCCCGCAACACCCGGTCGATCGCGGTCACCCAGCGGCTGGGCATGCGCCTCGCCGAGGTGTTCACCACCCCCGATTCACAGCAGAAGGGGCACTGCTACCGGCTCGAGCTGTGACGCTCGGTCACCTATTGCCACAGAATGACACGTAGCGCTTCCGGGTGACACCCTCCGCGGTTACCCTTCCTGGTACCGCTGGGGGTGACATCTGTGCCTATAACACCCAAAACGCATGAAGTGCGTGTGCCACGGTTGATCGGTCTGATGGCGGTGAACGCGCGTGAGGCCGCCGCGAAGCGGGGCGTCCTGCTCGCCGCGCCCGACCGGCCGGACTTCCATCGCACCGTCGTCGACCACGTCGTACGCCAGTACCCGCTGCCCGGCACCGAGGTGCCGCGCGGTGTCGTGGTCACCGTGTGGTTCGACCTCGGTGAGGGCGAGGGCGGCGGAGGCGCGGGGGTCCGCGAGCCGCGGCTGCCCGTTCCGCCACCGGGCGGAATGCACTGCCAACTCGACGAGCCGGTGGACCAGTTGCTCAGAGGCCGGACGGTCAGGGCTTCTTGAAGCCGCGGTGCAGCGCGACCACCCCGCCGGTCAGGTTGCGCCACGCCACCTTCGACCAGCCCGCCGTGCGCAGCCGCTCGGCGAGGCCCACCTGGTCGGGCCAGGCACGGATGGACTCGGCGAGGTAGACGTAAGCCTCCGGGTTGGACGACACCGCGCGGGCCACCGGCGGCAGCGCGCGCATCAGGTACTCGGAGTACACCGTCCGGAAGGGCGCCCAGGTCGGATGCGAGAACTCGCAGATCACGACCCGTCCGCCCGGCTTCGTCACCCGGTACAGCTCGCGCAGGGCCGCGTCCGTGTCCTGCACGTTCCGCAGCCCGAAGGAGATCGTCACCGCGTCGAAGACATCGTCCTTGAACGGCAGCCGCGTCGCGTCGCCCGCCGTGAACGGCATCCAGGCGTGCCGCTTCTTGCCGACCTGGAGCATGCCGAGGGAGAAGTCGCAGGGGACGACGTACGCGCCGGTGCGGGTGAAGGGGAGCGACGAGGTCGCCGTACCCGCCGCCAGGTCGAGGACCTTCTGCGCGGGGCGCGCGTCGACCGCTTTCGCGACCTCCTTGCGCCACAGTCGCGCCTGCCCGAGTGACAGCACGTCGTTCGTCAGGTCGTACCGTTCCGCCACGTCGTCGAACATCGAGGCGACATCGTGCGGCTGCTTGTCCAGGGATGCGCGGGTCACGGTCCCTATTGTGGCAGTACGGGCTGGGCGTGACGCAGGCGCCCGCCCGTACGCCGGTCGTCAGAACTTCGGCGGCCCGACCGCGCGCGTTCAGCGACGGCGGTGGACCAGTCGGCCCGTGACGACCGTAGCCACACAGGTACCGGCTCCCTGTTCGGTGAGTGCCGCCTCGTCCGGGACGTCGAAGACCGCGAACGTGGCGTCCGTCCCCTTCGACGGGAACGGCGACACCATCACCTCCGCCAGGGCCCGTCCGGCCAGCGGATCGAGGCCGGGCCGGCCCGTGGGGGCGCCGGACCGCTCCCGCACGCCCATCCCCGCCCGGTACACGGCGTCCCGCACCGCGGGGTGCCTCAGGTCGCCCGCCACGGCGACGGTTCCGTGCGCCAGCATCCGCTGCACGCCGCGCCGCGCGCTCGCGCCCCAGCGGGTGTCGGTCATGGGCAGCGCCGCCAGGGCCTCGCCCATGAGGGGTTCGGTGCCCAGTTCGTCGGCCTCGCGCGGGTCGGGATGGTAGGCCCGCTCCAGCAGTTCGGGTCCGTACGGGTTCACCAGCCCCGGCGTCAGCAGGCCGGGCCAGCGCCGGATGCGGGCGGCCGGATGTGCCGCCGCCAGTTCCTCCAGCGTGCCGACGGCAGCGCATGCCCGGCCGTCGACGAGCACCGCGCCACCGGCGACGGCCGGCCGCCGGGGGTCTTTCGTGATCAGGAGGTCGGCGGCGTGGATCGTCAGCATGGAGAGGTCAGTTGGAGGAGAGCAGCTTCAGTTCCGGATGCGCCGTCCCGCCCTCGATCGCCGTCGAGGAGATGTGGGACACGACCCGCTCGTCGACGGGGTCGTTCGCCGGGTCGTCGTGGACGACGAGGTGCTCGTACGTCGTGGCACGCTGGGCCGGGACCCGTCCCGCCCTGCGGATCAGGTCGATGATCTCCTGGCGGTTGGAGCGGTGCTTGGCACCGGCCGAGGAGACGACGTTCTCCTCCAGCATGATCGAGCCGAGGTCGTCCGCGCCGTAGTGCAGGGAAAGCTGGCCGATCTCCTTGCCGGTGGTCAGCCACGAGCCCTGGATGTGCTGGACGTTGTCGAGGAAGATGCGGGCGATCGCGATCATCCGCAGGTACTCGAAGATGGTCGCCTGGGTGCGGCCCTTCAGATGGTTGTTCTCGGGCTGGTAGGTGTACGGGATGAAGGCCCGGAAGCCGCCCGTGCGGTCCTGTACGTCACGGATCATCCGCAGGTGCTCGATGCGCTCGGCGTTGGTCTCGCCCGTGCCCATGAGCATGGTGGCCGTCGACTCGACGCCCAGCCGGTGCGAGATCTCCATGATCTCCAGCCAGCGCTCGCCGCTCTCCTTCAGCGGCGCGATGGCCTTGCGCGGCCGCTCGGGCAGCAACTCGGCGCCGGCACCGGCGAAGGAGTCGAGCCCGGCGGTGTGGATGCGCGTGATGGCCTCCTCCACCGAGACCCCGCTGATCCGGGCCATGTGCTCGACCTCGGAGGCCCCCAGGCTGTGGATGACCAGCTGCGGGAAGGCGTCCTTGATGGCGCGGAAGTGCTTCTCGTAGTACTCGACGCCGTAGTCCGGGTGGTGGCCGCCCTGGAACATGATCTGGGTGCCGCCGAGTTCGACGGTCTCGGCGCACCGGCGCAGGATGTCCTCGAGGTCGCGCGTCCAGCCCTTGGCGGTGTCCTTCGGGGCCGCGTAGAAGGCACAGAACCTGCAGGCCGTCACGCACACGTTCGTGTAGTTGATGTTGCGTTCGATGATGTACGTGGCGATGTGCTCGATGCCCGCGTACTTGCGGCGGCGTACGGCGTCGGCGGCGGCGCCCAGCGCGTGCAGCGGCGCGTCCCGGTACAGGACGAGCGCTTCTTCGGGAGTGATCCGCCCACCGGCGGCGGCGCGGTCGAGGACGGCTGTGACATCAATGGACGTGAGGTCGGCCTTCTCGGTCACCGGGCGTGCCTTTCGTGAGGGGAGGGAACAGGCGCGAAGCGCTTTCCGGACAAGGGTGGTGAGAGACGGGCGGGCGGACCGAACCAGCCTACGTCAGGGGTTTTGCGCGAAAGACGTCAGGCTGTCCGCGCGTGTGCCCGTGCCGGCGTCATGCGGCGTATGCCCCGGCGAGCAGCCCGACGAAGGCGCCCGTGATGAGGAACGGTCCGAAGGCGATCGCCGTGCGCCGCCCGGCCCGCCGCGCGAGGACGAGCCCGAGCCCGTACAGCCCGGCGAGGACGAATCCGGCGAAGGTCCCGAGCACCACGGTCCCCCAGCCGTACCAGCCGAGCACCGCCCCGATTCCCAGCGCGAGTTTGACGTCGCCGAAGCCCATGCCGTTCGGGTTGATGAGGAAGAGGAGGAAGTAGGTGCCGCCGAGTACGAGCGCGCCGAGGAACGCGGTGCCCCACTCCCCCGCGTGCTCGGGCACGAGCGCGGCCACCCCCAGCAGGGCGAGGGAGGCGGCGGCCAGTGGCAGGGTGAGGACGTCCGGCAGCCGCTGCACCCGGAAGTCCACCAGCGCCAGCAGCACGCCGAAGGGGGCGAGCAGCAACCAGACGCCCAGCTCGGGACGGGTTCCGGTGGCGAGTGCGAGGCTCGCGCAGACCAGGGCGGTGACCGTGCACACCAGCACGGTCCCGGGTCCGTACGCCTGCCCGTCCGCGCACCGCGCCCGCCCGACCCAGCCGCCGATGGGATGCCCGTCCGGACACCGGCCCCGCCACGGCTGCTCGGGCTCGACGGAGAGCCGGTACGCGGCCCGGGGCACCAGCACGCCGGCCGCCGCGCCCCACAGGGCGGCGGCGACGGCCGTCCAGAGGTCGAGGTCCACGGGCACAGCCTCTCTTCGACTAGCCCGCGGCGCTCGTGGCGGAGCGCCACGTCGGCAGCAGCTCGTCGAGGAGCGCCTCGGTACGCGGCGGCAGGCCCCGGGCTCCACTGCGCGCGACGAGGTCGGCGGCGACCTGCTGCAACCGCTCCGTGTCGCCCGTGGCGTGGGTCGCGCGCACCAGCTCGTTCCACAGCCGTTCGTCGGACGGAGCGGTACGCAGTGCCGCGTTCAGCGCCTCGATCGCCTTCTCCGCGCGGTCCTTCTCCAGGTGGAACTCGGCGAGGGCCAGCGCGATGTCGGCGACGAGCAACGGGAGTTGAGCGTCGATGATCTCGTGCGAGAGCCAGGAGTAGCGGTCCGCGGGCCGGTCGGCGAGGAGCGGCCCACGGACGAGCACCATCGCGTCGGTGAGCAGCCGCCCACGCACCGCGCGACTGGCCACGCCCTTGCCCTGGGTCGCCTCGTGGTACAGCGAGCGCAGCACGTCCAGGTCGGACACGACCGACTTGGCGAGCGTGAGCCGCCCGTTCTCGTCGGTGTGCAGCCGCGGTGTGCCGTCGGGGTCGGCGCCCAGCCAGCCGCTCAAGCGCTCGATCAAGGCGTCGCGCACGTCCTCGGTGACGCCCCTCGGCCACAGGGAAGACGCCAGCACCCGCGGATGCACTCCTTCCCGGTGCAGGAGCAGCAGCGCCAGCGCCTCACGCAGCAGCGGACCCCGCTCGCCGTCGGGCTCGTCCAGCCCGATGAGTTCGTACGCTCCCACGAGCCGCGCGTACACCGCCGGGCGTCCCTGTTCGCTGATGTCCACGAGGAACGGCGGGTCCGAGGGCCCGTCGGGGTCGTTCTCGGGGTCGGCCGCGGTGAACAGTTCGACGACCGCTCGCTGCTGCGCCACCGGCAGCAGCTGTGCGTCGAGTTCCAGTCCGAGCAGTGGCGCGAGCAGCCTGCCCTCGGCCGTGATCTCCATCTCCCAGGCAGCGCCGGGCAGTTCACCGGAGTCGGTGCCCACCAGATACCCGATCCCGAGCCTGCTCGCCTCCGAGGCGAGTTCGGCGAGCCGGGACGCCTCGTCGGCCGACGGCTCGGCCGCGAGCAGTACCAGGTGCGGGGCCCAACGGGTGTGCTGCGCAGGCCCGGTACGGCCGGTGAGCACCGAGTCGTGCCCCGCGGCGCCGAGCGCTCCGCGCCGCTGGCGGGTCTCAGCCTCCATCGTCTCGATCAACGCCTCGATGCCGTCCAGGTGACGCAGCCGGTTGGGCGCGAGCGGGGTGAGGTCCTCGCCGAACCCGACGAGCGTGATGGTCATGCGGTCGGACCAGCCGTTGGTCGCCAACTCGGCCGCGACGGAAGCGAAGACACCCGCACGGTCGCGTTCGACGCCGCGCAGGGACACGATTCCGGGAACCGCTTCGAGGTTGAGCAGCAGCCGGGCGCCGTCCATGGTCCCCAGGCTGACCAGCCCGGGGTAGGGGGCGGCGGTGTCGGCGTCCTCGTAGTGTTCGGCGTCGGCGCGCGTCAGCATCCAGAACGTCTGGTCCTGCCCGAGCTGCCAGGGCGCGGGCGGCTTCCCGGCGGGCTGGGCCAGCTGCAGTTGCAGGTCGCCGTTGCTGAGCCAGGCGGCGTACACCACGGGCAGCTCCCGCGACTCGGCGGCGAGGGAGGCGGCGAGTCCGCGCAGGGACCGGTCGAGTATGCGTACACCGTCCGGGTCGGCGCCCACGAGCAGCGCGTCCTGGACGTCCGCGGCAGCGCCGGTGGGCGTGGGCGGCTCCATGCCACGCCGCCCGCCGACCGCACCGAGCGCCGACTGCCACAGTGCCTGACGGCGCCGGCGGCCGAGGGCACCGAGGAGTCCGGCGGCGAGCAGAGGGGCGCCGATGAGGGCTTCGGGCAGGCCGAAGGAGTCACTGCCCGTCCCGGTCTCGTCGGTGGCGTGCGGCTGCTGCCGGTCCCCGGTGTCCTGGGCGGGCCGCTGCTGGTGGCGGGAGGCCTCGGAGGAGTGTCCGCCGCCGTCCCGGGCATGGCTGCCGCCCTGGGAGTGACTGCCACCGCCCTGGGCGTGATCCCCGGTCTTGGCGTAGTCGTCGATCTGCTGCCGCACTTCCGGGGACACCTTGGGCGCCTCGTCGGGCATCTCGACGAGTTCACCGCCATGAGCGTCGGCCGGCATCTCCATGATCCAGCCGGGCCGGATGAGGCTGGCCTCGGACAGCCGGGACCCGTCGGGCTGCACGCGGTCCTTGTTGAGCTGGTAGATCTCCTTGTACCGGCGCCCGTCACCGAGGTGCCGCTGCGCGATCTCCCAGAGCGAGTCGTGGTGGCGGCCCTCGGGGGGCTGGATCCGGTAGTACTTCGTGTCGTGCTCGCCCTTGCCGTCGTCGGCGTGGGAGGCGGCCTGCGAGGCCTGCTCGGCGAGGGCGGCGACGGTACGCGCGCTCTGCTCCTGCTGCTCCGCGAACAGTCCGGGGGTCTGCTGCGCCGAGGCGACGACGCCCTTCTGGTTCCCCTCCATGCTGTGCCCGAGCTGCGAGAGGCCCGGCGTGAGGCTCGCGGCCGTGGCACCGACGAGCAACAGAGCGGCGACGAGCTGCCGCGCGAGCAACTGGCTGGGCCCGGAGCCGGGGACGCGGCCCGGCAGCCCGACTCCGGACAGGGCGGCCTTCATCTCGACGAGCACGCAGGCGGTGAACTGGGCCCAGGCCAGCCAGACGATCACTGTCAGCACGTTCAGGAACGTCGTGACGGTGATCTCCTGCTGGAGCCAGTCCAGGCTCGGAGCCCCGTTCGGCAGGGGCCAGCCGACCCACACGGCCAGTGCGCCCGGCACGCCGACGACCAGCGTGAGCAGCGCGACGAAGGCGAGGAACGCCTTGACGAAGTCCCCGAACGTACGCCGCCGTATCCGCACCGGCTGCGGTGTCCGGTTCCTCGGGGCCGTTCCCGTCGAGCTTGACGAGCTTGAACTGCGGCGTCGCGGCATGGCGGGTGTCCTGGGTTGTGTGTGAAGTGCGTGCAGTAAGCAGGTGTACTGAGCCTACAGAGATCTTATGGACGGGGGCGACGATCCTTCAGGACACTGACAGCACAAGCCCTCCGGGCATTCGCCACAGCCGCGACATATACCTCAACCCCGCGCAACGATCCTTCACCGACGCATAGATGACTGTCAGTCACCCCTGATAACTTCGTTCGCCGCAGCACATGCCGAACCGTCAACACCCGGGGAGATCCACGTGGCCCGCCGCGCCCTGACCGCAACCGCCACCGCGCTCACCGCTACCGCGACCCTGCTGCTCACCGCCTGCGGCGGGGGTGGCGACGGGAAGTCGGAGGACATCAAGGGGGCGGGTACGGAGTCGGGGAAGCCTTCGGCTTCGGCTTCGCCCTCACAGGCGTCCAGCACCAAGCGCCCTGGGATCAAGCTCCCCGACAGCTTCAAAGCAGACTTCGAGGGTTGGTCGAACAGCGATCCCGAATTGCAGACCGCGCTGAACGACGGCAGGGAGCGACTCAGGGCGTCTTACGCGGCAATCGTTGCCGGAGACCCTGAGTTCAGCGCGTTGTCCTTCTACAGCGGAACTTCCGCGATGAGTACGGGCTCCGCATGGGTGAAGGGCTACAAGGGCCTGACAATCATCGGTTCGGTCAAGGTCTCCGATCCTCGGATCAGTTACATCGACCAAGCCAAGAAGCGCGCCACGCTCTTCTATTGCGTGGACGAGAGCAAGGGCTACAGCAAGGACCTCAAGACCGGCGAGACCGCTGGCACCCCGAAGGGTGAGTCCCCACGGGTCCAGTACCGGACGAGCCTCGGCAAGCAGGCCGACGGCGTCTGGAAGACCATGACGGTGGAGACCCAGCCGGGGGGCTGCTGACCATGAACACCACGCGCAGTACCAAGGTGGCATTGCTCATCTCGCTGACGCTGGGAGCCGCCCTGCTCCCGTTATCGGCGTCAGCACTCGGTAAGCCAGGACATGAAGGGGGGCCGACGGGACCCTCCGGCGGCGCCGACGACAAGAACATCTACGCTTCCGCCACCTACTCTCACATCAAGGTTCGTCAAGTGAGCGGCCCCACCGGCGGGAAGCGTGGCTCCCTCACCTCCGTGGACGTCAACTGGAAACCGCCTGCCTGCTGGTACGAGCCGGTTTTCACCGGCGAAGAGCTGAAAAAGTTCGTGGACAAGACAGACGGCAACGGGGACGTCGGCATCCATGAGTCCTGGTACGGCAAGGAGCTGTGGACGAACCACTACCAAGACGGCAAGCCCGAGACGAACTTCGACGACACGTCCAGCACCGCCGAAGGCTATAAGGACTACAACATCGGGAAAGACGGCTACTTCTGGCGCAGCGTCGCGCCGGACAAGTCCGACCCCAAGTCCTGGGACTGCGGCAAGATCATGTTCTGGCAGGACACCAACCAGGTACCCAAGGTCGCGCATGCGCCAACACCCAAGATGCTCGCCGATTACGCCTACAACCAGGTGCGGGTCCCCGACACAAAGATCGAGCTGAAGCCGACCGGAACATCCACGGTCAACCTGCCTACGTGGGTCTGGCTGGACAAGGGGACCTTCCAGGAGATCACGGTTCGCGCCGAACTCCCCCGCACGAACCTGTGGGCGGAAACAACAGCCAAGCCCATCGCCCTCCACCTGGACCCAGGCACAGACGACGCCGAGACATACCCGACCTCCGGAGAGTGCACGTTCAACGCGGACGACTCGATCGGCACCCCGTACAAGAAGGGCAGCGCGGGCAAGACCCCACCATGCGGCATCAGATACCTCCGCGCCACCAACGGCGCGCCGTACCACCTCAAGGCCTCGATCACCTGGAAGATCACCTGGCACGGCACCGGTGGCGCCAAGGGCGACCTTCCCGAGGGAACCTTCGAGACGACCCAGGACATGAACGTCCAGGAGATCCAGTCAGTCAACCGCTGAAGCGCCCAGGGCGGCTCCGGCCGCCCTCCCGCCTGGTCGACCTCATCAACGCGCTACGCCGCCACCAGATCACACCACACGTACTTGCCCTGGTTCCCCTCCCTGGCCAGCGGCTGCCAGCCCCACAGGTCGGCGCAGGCCCGGACCAGGGCGAGCCCGCGCCCCTCCTCCAGCTCGTCGAGCTGCTCCAGCGGCACCGGCGGTTTGAGCGGCGCCGGATCGCTGTCCCACGCCCCGATCCGCAGTACGCCCGCCGACCAACCCACACGCAGGGCAACGGGCCCCTTGGTGTGCCGTACAGCGTTGGAGACCAACTCCGTCGCCAGCAACTCGGCTGTGTCGACGAGGCGAATGAGGCCGTGCATCGTGAGGATCAGCCGGAGAGTACGGCGCGAGATGGTGACCGCACGGAGATCGTTCGGGATGTACAGGGTGTACTCCCAGGGTTCGTTTTCGGGCATGCGCCAGCTCCGTTCAGCGAGGGAAGAGGTTCGGGAGTGTGCGGCTTCGCGGGTGGTGGCCTTGTCGCAGCCGTCGTGGCAGGACGGAGCGGTGCGCTTCCGAGATCCCGGTGTGCCGCAGTGTGTGCGTCGCGTCACCGACCGTAGGGCATTAATTTCTGCCCCTGCAAGCGGTTGGCCTACTCTTACACCCGAACGTGGTGCGTACGGGCGGGCGTTGAAGACGGGAGAAAACATGGCACCCAGGAACCACCCCACCGCACGCCAGAGACGCCTGGGCACCGAACTACGCAGATTGCGGGAGTCCGCCGGCCTCAAGGCCCGCGATGCGGCAGAGTTCCTGAGCTCGACTTCGGCTCAGGTCAGTCAGGTGGAAGCAGGCATCGCAGGCGTCAGCGAGGAACGCATCCGCCGCCTGGCGGCCCATTACGCCTGTGGGGACGAGGCGTTGATCGATGCGCTGGTGGCGATGGGAGGCGAGCGCACGCGCGGCTGGTGGGACGAATACCGTGGAATCCTCCCTTCCGTGTTCCACGATGTCGCCGAGGTAGAGCACCATGCGACGTTCCTGCGAGAGGTGGTCACCAGCCACGTCCCCGGACTCCTGCAGACGCCGGACTACGCGCGCGCGGTCTTCGGTTACATGGTTCCCGAGTTGCCCGACAGCGAGTTGGGGCCTCGGGTCGAGCATCGCGTGAAACGCCGTGCCGTCTTCAGTCAGGAGCATCCGACGCCGTACGAGACCACCGTGCACGAGGCAGCTCTCCGCATCCTCGTGTCCGATCGACGGGTCGCCCGAAGTCAGCTCCTGCGGATCCTGCAGGAAATCGAGCGTGGACAAGTGACGGTACGTGTCATCCCCTTCGGAAGAGAGGGCTTTGCGGGCGCCGGGATCGAGATGATGTACGTAGGCGGTCCGCTCCCCCGGCTGGACACCGTCCTGCGTGACGCTCCGCACGGGACCGCCTTCATCGATGCCGAATCCCAGCTGGCACGCTTCCGCGCACTGCTCGACAAAGTGGAGAAAGCAGCTCTGGAGCCCGTGGCATCAAGGGACTTCATCCACCACATGACGAAGGAACTGTGAGGCGCCGGCATGGAGCAAGTGATCCGCTGGCAGAAGTCGTCGTACTCCGGGGGAGGCGACGGCAATACCTGCGTAGAGATCGCCAGCCACCGCGCCCGCATAGCCGTCCGCGACTCAAAGACCCCGACCCGAGCCAGCCTCTCCTTCCCGACCACGGCCTTCACCGCCTTCCTCGACGCACTCAAGTCGCCGGCCTCACATCACATCCGCTGATCAGTCACTGGCACCCGCGCCTTTGCGCTCTTCACCAACGTGGCTTCGTCGAGTGCGGCCAGCGTGCGCCAGACGGTGGAGTTCGGGGCCGCGAACGCGAACAACGGTCGCTGACATACGTGTGCCCCACGGCACTGTGTCGGACACGGCAGCGACGAGATGGGGTCGCAGCGGTGAGCCGCTCACCCCCCGTCGACTTCATCGCGGCACTCGGCCAGATATCCGTTCGCACTAGCGAAAGAAGCTGGCCTCTGGCTAGGGTCGACAGCTCAGCGCAAGTACCCCGAGGTCCGGAGACGTACATGCCCGTCCGCCCCATCACGCGCGCAGCCGCCGCCGTTGCGCTGCTCAGCGCGGTCGCCGCCTGCAGCTTCGGGTCTGGGCCCGGTGGCGGCCGCAAGCCCTCCGGGCAGACCTACCGTCAGGCCATGGACGCCATGTACCCCGACGCGCTGGCCGCGACAAAGGCGGCCGTGCCGGACATCGAGCCGGAGGAGGTTCCCGGCGGGCACAGTGACTGCGGCGGGCTGGACGTGTTGGACAGCAAGGACGCGAGCAAGGTGCGGGCTTCGGCTGCGGTGGTGGTGCCATTGCCCGCTACAGACCACAGGTCGTCCAAAGTCCTGGCTCAGGCGGTTGCCACCCAGTTGGTGAAGAGGGGCTGGCAGCGGGACAAGGACAGCGGCGACACACCACCCGGCCCGGACGACGACACGGTGAAGATCGACCTCAAGAAGCCCGGGGTGCACGGGCACATCGCAATCACGGCGACCGCCAGGCCAGAGGATGAGAACGACCCTTCCAAGGGGAAGTGGCACGAGGTGACGACAGACGCTCTCACCGACTGTCTACGCAACCCCGATTGGAAGGGCTGAGGCGCCGGACAACCGGCGCCGCCCGGGCCCGCGCCCACCACGCTCGACGCTATTTTTCCTTCTTGCCACGCTGCGTGGCCTCTTGCTCGACATTGGTGGCCATCGTCTCCAATTTCCCTTTACGGATTTGGAGTTCACCACGCACACGCTCCGCTGTGGGACCCTGCCACCGCTCGTCCGACTTGACGTGCTTGTCGGCCGCGATGTCGATGGGATCGTCGAGGAGATGCCGTACGTCGGCAGCGAGTTTGCATAGTTGGCCCGCTTCGTTTTCCGTCAACTTCGCCCCCCGTATGGCTGGACTGTTACGTAACCAGCACGACAATTTGCACGCCAGAACGTTACGCTACCCCGCCATGGGGATGGTTTACGCGGATCCTGACATGCTCGAGCGGCTCGCCAAGTCGATGGACAGCAAGGCTGGTTCGATTCCCGGACTGAAGACCCGGGCCTCCACTCTGGGCGTATCAAGCCAGGTTGCAGGACTGACGTCCATCGCCACCTATCTCGGCGAGGAAGCGCGTACTCTGCGCAAAAAAGCGGCCATCCTCAGAGCGCCGTCCGAGTCGCCCTTCGACTCACTGTCCCAGTTCGGGCTGCCTCCAGGGCTTGCCAAGAGGCCTCACGCGGGCGACAAGTTCGAGTCCGGCCTGAGGAAGGTTCTCGCGGAGCACAAAGGCGATGACCCCAAGGCTCGAGCCCAGGCCGTCAAGGATTACTTCGCCACGCTGAAGCCGGAGGAACAAGCGGCACTCACCGTAGTGAACCCGTCACTCGTCGGAAACCTCGACGGTGTGCCACCGAACGTGCGGTTCGCCGCGAACCGCATATCCATCCAGAACGAGTACGACAAGGAGAAGAAGTACCTCGACGGGCTCTCGAAGAACGACCCTGCCTACAAGCGCACGCAGTCGCGCGTCGATACGCTCCGGAGTTTCCTGAATCCGCGAGTGAGGACGGTCCGGGACCCGAAGACGCACCGGTTCGTCACAGAGGAAGTGCCCAGGCAGTTCCTGGTGTTCCAGCCGGATGCAGGCTCCACCGCGGACCCGAAGGCGACGCCGTTCGCCGACGGCAAGGTCACCGAGGTGGTGGGTGACCTGGAGACCGCCAAGAACGTCACTTTCCGGGTGCCTGGCATCACCAACCGTCTGGACAACTTCAACGGGTTCGGCAGCGGTGCCTACGAGGCTCTGCTGAAGAGCAGTTGTGCGCGGCTGGCCGAGCAGGGCTGGAAGGTCCTGCCTGAAGTGACGGACAGTGAGGACCGCTCGGCGCTGGTCGGCAAGCGCGGCCTGGTGAGTGGCCGACTGTACGCCTCGAACCAGGGTCTCACCTTCACGGGGGAGGTCGAGGCGTGAACGCCGAGAGGGTGGCGGGCCACGCTGCTGCCGGACCCACCGATGAGCAACTTATCGCCCTGGTCACGGAGTTCGAGGCCGTGGTCGAGGCAGTCGCGCCCGGTCGCATGATGATGCCGATGCCCACGCCCGAGCCCCGCGAGATCGTGAGCTTCGCCGCGGCCGACCCGGACGATCCTCGCTCGGGCGACGAACTCCTCGACATGATCGTGGCGTTGATGCGCGAGCGTGGCTGGACGGTGGACGAGTCGGACCGCAAGACGGGAGAGACCTCTGTCTATGCGGTGCGAGAGGGCCTGGGCGGCGGGTTCATCAACTGCGACAGCGGTCCGGTGTCGTTCGTTGGGTTCGCGGAGGGGTCGCGGTTGTACGCGGACCACGTCGCACCCGGGGCGCGGAGCTGAGGGACCGGTCCCGTCCGAGGTCATCCCGCCGCGGGAATGCCAGAGGGACGTTGACCGCGCCTCTCACGCCTCCCGCAACACCGCCAGTGCGAAGGCCAGCCGTCGGTCCAGCCAACTCACCTCGGGCCGATAGGTCCTGATGCCTTCCACGTGCCCGGACGTCAGCACCACGGATTCCTCCTGGCCCACCATCCGCCAGGTGACCGGCTTGGAGGTGTGGGACTTCCCCGCGTCCTCCGCTCCGAAGCTGAGGAGGGAGTCGATCACGCCCTCGACGACCTCGCCCGCCACGCGCCCCGCCGTCTCCTTGCCGCGCTTGGCGACGTCCTTGGCGCTTCCCCGTGCCCAGTGGTAGCGGGCCACGATGTCCGGGTGGCCGGGCTGCTGGAGCCACCAGCTGTGCTGGATAGTGCGCTTGGCGGCCGGTGTCCGGTGGGCGAGGCCCAGTTCCGCGCCCTGGGCGTCGGTCACCCGGTAGCGTGCGCCGCCCTTCTCCGGGGCGAGGGAGCACAGCAGGACGGTGGGCTCCCTCGCGTCGTACAGGTCGTACGACGGGGTCTCGTCCTCGCTGCCGTGGACCAGGACCGCGGGGGCGAAGTACCGCACCCCGTCGTGCATCGTCGCCACGCGTACGGCGCGCGGCCCGCGCAGGACCTTGCGGCGCAGCGTCGCCTGCCGCACGACATCGGTGACGACGAACCCTCCCGCTCTGTCCCACGGTATGGGTTCGATCTCCGGCTCTCGTTTTCCCCGTCCGAACATCGGCCTCAGCCCACCTCGTTCTGTGCGACCGCCTGCCCGTGCACCACCACGTTGCCCCCGTAGAACATGCCGGTGAACACCGGCGAGTACGTCAGCTGGACCTCGACCTGCACCTGCTGGGCGTCCGCCGCCACGCAGTGGGTCGCGGCGATGTCGGCGCCGGTCATCCTCATGGTGCGGGCGAAGGTCTTCACCCGGGTGTCGCAGTTCTGGTAATTGATCGGTGCGGGGCCACCCGTGTTGTCGTAGAGGGCGTCGCGGTCGATGTCCTGGGCGGCATAACGGGCCGCCTGTTCGGCGATGTCCGCCGCCCGCTCCCGCTTGGAGATGGACAGGCCGCCGTCGATGACGAAGGCCGCCAGCGTCAGGAAGACCAGGGCGAAGATGATGACCGCGCCGGCGCCCGACCCGCGGTCGTCCAGATGTGCCCTCCGAGTGGACCACCATGCGCTCACGCGGCTGATCACGCCGACCTCCGGTACGGGTCCAGCGGCGAACTGAAGCTCGACGACAGCCTCGTGGGAACGTTCAGGCCGAGCGTCGCCAGGCCGCGGACCTGGCAGCTCACCTCCACCGTGAACAAGGTGTCGGGGGCGAAGCCCTGGCTGGTCTGTCGCACGGACACCGGGCCCGAGCAGATGTCGCCGAGGTCGGCCTCCGCCGCCTTCCTCGCTTCCGATATCGCCGTGCCGTGGTTCTTCTGGATCGAACCCGCGCGGGCGGCGTCGCGCGCAGCGCCGTCCAAGGCTCCCCGTGCGTCGACGAGTTGTCCGAACGCCACCAGCACGAGGATGAAGAGGATGATCACCGGGGCGAGGATCACCACCTCGACCGTGGACAGTCCGCGGTCACTCTCCTCCTGCCGCGTCATGCGGTCCCCCAGCAGGGAGAGGGCCATCAGTTTCCGCCATCCTTCACGAACCGCTCCATCGGGCCCGCCGACCGCGCGTGCACGGTCAGTCCCAGTCCGGGGAACACCGTCGGAACCCGTGCCGAGATCTCCACGCCCACGGTGCCCGGATCCGGTTGCAGCGTTTTCACGTCGGGCGACAGCACCAGTCGCGGTCCCAGTTGCCGGATGTACGTGTTGGCGACGCCGCGCGCCTCGCCCTGCCAGGCACCCGGCCGCTGGTCCGCCGTGGCGCGCGCCTTGCGGGCACCCGCCTGGGCCGCCGCCTGGGCCACATGGTCGGCGAAGAAGTACAGGCCGAACTGCACCGTCGCGAAGATCATGAAGAAGAGCACCGGAGTGAGCAGCACGAACTCGATCGCGGTCATGCCGGAGTCACCGCGGGTGGAGGACGCCTTCCGCGCGGTCTCCACTCTGCGGCGCACCCATCCGCCCACACCCATGAGCATCCCCGTCACCCCGTTGTCCGTACGACGCTCAGCAGGTTCCTTCCGCGTTGGCGCCCTCGATGCAGCTGCCGACGTGGTCAGCGCCGCCCTTCAGTGCTTTGGTGATGATGGCCGCCACCGCACCCACGATGGCCACGACGACCGCGGAGATGATGACCCACTCGACCGCGGAGGCACCGCGGTCCAGCTCGCCGGAACGGGCCCGCTCCACGCGGCCTTGCAGGAAGGTGACGAGGAAGTCCACCGCCGGGATGCCGGTGTGGAAGTTCCGTCCGTTCATGGGAGTTGTCCTCTCAAGACAGTTGGATCTCAGGAAAGTCTGTTGTCAGCACGGCCTGTGGACGTGGGGGGCTCACACCTGGAACACACGGATCGCTGCCGGGTAGATCAGGAACACCAGGAAGCCGGCGCACAGCAGCAACTGGGCCACCAGCATGGACTGTGACTTCTCGCCCGCGCTGCCCTCGATCTCAGCGAGTTCGCGGTGCCGCATGGTCTCCGCGCGGGAGGCGAGGGACTCGCGGACCTTCGCGCCGTCGTCCGCGACCAGGGCGAGGGATGCGGAGAGGTCCTTGAGCTCCTCGATGCCGAGTTCCTCGCCGAGCTGGCCGAGTGCCTGCCACTGGCTGATGCCGGTGATACGGGCGTCGGACAGGGCGCTGCGGATGCGCTGGTTGGCCCAGCCGTCGGAGATCTCGGCCGCCGCCATCAGCGCCTCGGGGAGACCGCGGCCGCCCGCCAGGCTCATCGACACCAGATCCAGATAGGCGCCGATCACCCGCTTCAGGTCACGGCGCTTGTCGGCCGCGTCGCGCCGTACCTCCAGGTCCGGCAGGAAGAAGAACACCGCCGCGAACAGCAGCGCCATCCACACCGGAACGACCGGACTGTTGCTGAAGCCCAACGTCCAGACGACCGCGAACAGGAAGGGACCGAAGATCAGGCCCGTCACGCCCAGGAGGAACTTGGTCGCCAGGAACTTCTCCCAGCCGCGGCCCAGCACGGCCAGGTCCGCACGCAGCGAGCGCTGCTCCCAGCCGCGCTGCAGATAGAACTCGGCTACTCGGAAACCCACCTGGCTCCGGAAGGATCCGAAGCGGCCGTTGTCCTCTGCCCGGTGCGCCGACTCGTACGCCGCACCGCGCGCCCGCATCGCGTCGATCCGCGCGACCTGTGCGACCGCGCTTCCCTTCGACGGCATCAGAGCGCGCACGAGGGCGTAGACGCCCAGACCCAGGACCACACCGACCAGTACCGGCATCGTCAGGTTCATCGTCGTACCCCCTGTTCCGACGGGGCCGGTGTGCGCGGACGCACGAACTGGACCGCCGACTCGTCCCGTACCAGGAAGCGTTCGGGCGTCTCGATCGTGGACAGCTTGCGCAGCCACCAGAAACCGAGCGCGAACAGACCGCAGACACAGGCGAGGACGAGCTGGCCCATGGGGCTGCCGTACGGCGCCACGAACTCGCGGTTGAAGATGGAGAGACCCAGCACGAAGGCGACCGACACGGCAACGACGATCTGGACCGAGCGGCGAGTCGAGGACCGCTGGGCCATCACACGCTGACGCATGTCGACCTCCTCACGAGCCGACTTGGCCAGGGCGCCCAGGACCTGCCGCAGACCGGGGCCGCGCAGCCGGGCGTTGAGGATCAGCGCCGCGACGATGATGTCGGCGGATGCGTCGTCGATCTCGTCGGCGAGTACCTGGAGCGCGTCGGGCAGCGGCGTGCGGGCCCTCAAGCGGTCGACCAAGGCGTCCAGGTGGGGCCGCAGGACCGGGGCCGCCGCGCGGGCGGACGCCGGGATCGCCTGCTCCAGGCCGACCGCGCCCGCGATGGTGTCACGCAGCGACTCCGTCCAGGAGGCCAGCGCCTCCACGCGGCGCATGCCGGCCCGCTCCTGCGCGGCGCCGCCGAAGAGACGGTCCCAGAAGAAGACGAGGACACCGGCCGCGATACCGGCGACCGCCCAGCGCGTCAGCAGCAGGACGGCGAGTCCGACGCCGACCGCCAGCGAGCCGCGCTGGCCGGCGAACCGGATCAGCTCGCTCGCCCGGCGGCTCGCCTTCTGCTTCTCGTGCTCGGATTTGGCGGGCAGGCCGCGCACGGCGACGAGCAGCAACGCGATGCCGCCGCCCGCGGCGACGCCGCACCCGATCGAATACAGCACAGTGGTGGAGAACAGGCCGCCCATGGAGGTGAGCGAGCCGACCGCCGTGTAGGTCGCGTCTGCCGTGTATGCCGCGTCTGTCGTGGTCACCGCGTCACCCCCAGGACCCGGCGGGCCGGTAGCCGTGTGCGATCAGATCGTCCAGGCAGGCCACGGGCGCGTGCGGCACGACCCGGCCGTCGGGTGCCTCGGCGAACACCTCGCTGGACAGGACGCGGCCGTCGACACCGTTCACCTCACGAACGGAGGTGACCATGCGCTGGAGACGGCCGCCGCTGGTGTAGTTGTTGCGCCGCTGGATGAAGACGACGAAGTTCACCGCTCCCGCGATCAGCATCTGGCTGGCTTCGATGGGCAGCCGCTCCTGCGCCTGGAGGGCGTAGGTCGAGATGCGGTTGAAGACCTCGCTGGAGCTGTTGGCGTGGATCGTGGACAGTGACCCGTCGTTGCCCTGCGACATGGCGTTGAGCATGGTGACGATCTCGTCGCCGAGCACCTCACCGACGATGACCCGGGAGGGGTTCATACGCAGGGAGCGGCGGACGAGTTCGGCCATGCTGATCATGCCCTGCCCCTCGGAGTTGGGCAGCCGCTCCTCGAACGCGACGACGTTGGGATGGAGCTCGGGGAAGGTGTCGAGGCCGAGCTCCAGGGCGCGTTCCACGGTGATGAGGCGTTCCGACGCCGGGATCTCGTTGGCGAGGGCGCGCAGCAGCGTCGTCTTGCCGGCGTTCGTGGCGCCCGCGATCATGACGTTCTTACGGGCGCGGACCGCGCAGGCCAGGAAGTGGCCGACCTCCGGCGTCAACGTGCCGTTGCCGACGAGGTCCGAGATGAACACCTTGCCCATGCGGGCGCGGCGGATGGACAGCGCGGGCCGCCTGGTGACGTCCATGACGGCCGACAGTCGCGAGCCGTCCGGCAGCCTCAGGTCGAGCTGCGGGTTGGCGGAGTCGAAGGGGCGGGACGACAGGCCGGAGTAGGCGCCGAGCACCTGGATGAGCTCGATGAGCTCCTCGTCGGTTTCGGCGACCGGGTCGCTCTTGGTCTCGCGGCCGTCGGCGTACCCGACGAAGACCTGGTCGCAGCCGTTGATGTCGATGTTCTCGACCTGCGGGTCGTCCAGCAGGGGCTGTAGTCGGCCCACGCCGAACAGCGCGGCGTGCACGGCCGCCGCGTACTGTTCCTCGGTCTCCGCGTCCAGTGGAGTACGGCCCGCGTTGATCTCGGCGCGGGCGTACTCCTCCAGGATCTGGGCGATGACCGCGCGCGCGTACTGCCGTTCGTCCTCACTGGACATCGGCGTGACGCCGCTGACCTGGTCGAGTCGCCGCTGCTCGGCGATGCGGTCGCCGGCGTCCTGCCGGAACCGCTTGACCAGTTGGTGGTCGACCACCGTCATCGGCCGACCCCCGCGTGTCCGTCCATCTGGCCGTGCGTGGGTACGGCCCAGGCGGCGCCGTACTGCTGGTGGAGATCCACGGTGATCTTGCGGGCCGAACGGATCAGCAACGACTTGTCGAGACGCCCGCGCTTGCGGCCGGCCAACTGGTCGGCGCCGGCAGGGTCGTCGGCGATGGTGCCGACGACGCGGGCGCCGGTCTGGGCGTGCACCAGCATGTCGTTGACCTGACCGGCGAGCTTGCCGGCCTTGTTCGGGTCGGCGACCAGGACGACGCCGATCAGCGGGGTGGCGAGGCTTGCGGCGCCGCGCGAGCCGCCGTGCAGCTTGGTCGCGAGGGCCGCGGCGCGGTCGCGTACACGCGCGATGGCCTCGGGCTCGGTGCGGGAGATCAGCAGGACGAGCGCGGCGTGCGGGAAGAGCTCGACAGCAGGGGTGTCACCGCTGATGCGTCCGCAGTCGGCGATGACGTCGGCGGGCGCCTGCGGGGAGTCGGCGAGCGAGGCGAAGGCTCGGCCGAGGGTCGGCCACAGCCCGGCCAGACCGGCGGCCTGCTCGGCGACGCCAAGGCCGACGAGTACTTCGAGCCCGCCGCTCAACGGCTGTACGTGGTCCCAGAGTTGGTCGGGTACGAGACCACGCCGAGCGGTGGCGGCTATCGACAGCATGCCGGTGTTCGGGTTGAGCGGTCCGCCGTGCGCGGCGGCGCTGCGGTAGACGAGGTCGCCGCCGGCCGGGTCGGTCTCGGCGAGCAGGGCGCGGCGGGGCCAGACCGCGGCGAGGGCCACGGCGGCGGTGGTGACGCCGGGGGAACCCTTGTCGGCGGCGAGGGCGATGAGAGCCATGTGAGTTCTGCTCGCCTTTAGTTGCCGGAAACCAGCACGACGGCGACGTCGCCCGCGGCGGCGGCCTTGGCCAGGGCCGGGGCGTCGTTCTTGTCGACGGTCACCGTGATCTGCTTGTTTCCGCTGCTGAGGGCGTCACCGTTGTTCTCCGACGCCTTGGTGACACGCGCGTTGGCGACGATCGGCGTACCGCTGACACTGCCGGCGGAGGCATCGTTCCGGCTCGAGGACGAGGAGGAACCGCTGCTGCCGACGAGGTAAGCGGCAACGATGTCCCCCTCCTTGATGCTGGCCGGGTACTGCCCCTCCTTGAGGGAGAGACCGACGACGGCCTTGCCCTCGGGGAGGCTGCTCTTGCCGGCGAACATCTCACCGACGACGACAGTACCGGCGTAGATGGTGGACCTGGCCTTGAGCGACTTGAGGGCCCCGAGCTGGGACCACTTGACGTAGTGGATGCCCTCGTCGGCCGCGACCATCACGGAGGTCACCTTGCTGTTGTCGACGGACTCCCCGGGCTGGATGTCGCTGGTCACCTTCACGACTTCGATGCGGTCGCCGGCCTGCAGCACCAGCATGGTGGCGCCGAGCGCACCGACCAGGATGAGCAGCACCGCGAGTGCGGCCAGTGCGGGTTTGCGCTCGCGAGGCGGCGCGGGAAGCCGGTCACCGGCCGTCTGCTGAGCCGGAGCGGCGGAGCGACCGGCGCCCGCCCCCGTACGCTCTTGGATCTTCACGCAAGTGCTCCCCGTACGCCCACGACAGTGTTCCGCCAGATTCTGCAAGTCAGGACACCTCACCCCCGACCGTGCAGCTGGAACGCGCCGGACGCACCACCAGACTTGGGTGATTATCCGCCGCTTGGGTGAGTGTCAAGCCATCGCACCGTATCAGCCGCACATACGCCCCTCAAGGGACCTCTGACCCCCTGTTACGGCACCGGGAACACTGTTACTGCTCTGCAACGGGCGCCCGCTTCATACCAGTTCACCACGTAGTGAATACCGGCCCATGCCCACGTGGCCCCACCTCAGTTGCCGACCCCGGGACGTTGCCCACCACGAGCCAGACCAACCCGAACCCCCACTCCACACGGGGGGACCACGAGGCCTGCACAAGTTACTCACAGGCGGCGAATGCGGGCCCACGGTACGGGAAAGTCCCCGTCCGGTCCTCCCCTACGCGTGCCGGGCCCGCCGACCAGCACACTGAGCTTCGACTCGACGGCATCGCCACCCGATCTGCGACCGAGTCGCGCCCCGCACTGTGAACATCGAAGGAGGATTCGATCGTGAACGAACGGCGTCTGATGAGTGGCTTGATGACGGCCGCGGCAGAAGGAAAGGAGGAATATGCGGCCCGACCCGACTTCCCCGGGATGAAGAAATTCGCAGCCTTCGCTTACGTTGCGGATAAGTTTGGCTATCAATATGTGGGGCACGTGCCGGGTAGCGCCGCCATGAACAATCCATATTTCCTCTTCCGCCGCACGCCCGAGGCTCAAGAGCGCGCCGCCGCCGGGATGCCTGGCTGCCCTGACGCAGCTCGGGATGACATGCTTCCCGGGATGGTGCCGGGTCGCGGTCTTACTCCAGACCCCTCGGCGCAACCCGAAGTGGACCTACTGTATTCACGAATGATCGTGGACGCTTGCGGCAGGTACAATCCGCGAGTCCTGACCAACATCCTGATCCTCGCAGCCGTCATGGCCGTCTTCCTCGCCTTTCCCGGCTATACGGTAGGGCGAGTACTCATAGCGGCAGCAATCTGGGGTGCGTTTTTTGCCCTTTACCTTGTAGGCCTGGGCGTAACTCACCACAGACGGAAAAGGCATCTTGCCCACCTGGCCGCAGCAGGGGTGGAGTGGCCTTCGCCGACACACGGGTGAACGGCCGGTTATCACCACTGGCCACATCCTGCTCATGTGTGGACAACCCGTCCGGGAGAGACGGCTGTCGAGGCGGCCCGTCCGGGTCGGCAGCGTCGGTCCAGGCCACCTGCCAGGTGATCTAGACCTTGACCGGGTAGGTACCTCTGCCGGACGACCGGCGGTACGTGACGTTGCAGCCAGAAACGACCGGCCCGTCAACTGCCGGGTCGGAGATCATCAGATCGGCACCCGCGGCCTGCAGCGTCCCGACGGGAGATACTCCCATGCAGACACGATCAAAACATGGCGCATCACCACTTTAATGGACGTGAACCCACAATCACCCTTATCGCAGCCGTAGTTCAACCTGGTGGAACCTGGTCCACACCGATAGCGTCAGTGCTCTTGACTGACCACTTATCTCACGGGGAGTCCACTGTGAAGCGCCACACCATGCCCGTTGCTGTCGCGCTCGCCGCAACCACGACCTTGCTGCTGTCCGCGTGCGGTAGCAGTGACGGCAGCTCCAAGGACGCCGACAAAATCTCGGGCGTTGACGCGGGCGGCAACAAATCGTCGCCGCCACCGAGCGCCAGTGCTTCCGGTCCTACCGACAGGCCGGAGATCAAGTTCCCGGATGGCGTGGAAAACCGATTCGAGAACTGGAAGACCGGCGATCCGACCAAGGACGCGGTACTTTCTGACGTGACCCAGACGGTGAACGCGGTTGACGACGCGATCCTCAAGGGAGACACGAACTCGGCAACAGTCGCGTACTACCGGCAAGGCAAAGCACTTGTGAGCGCTCAGAAATGGATCCAGGCCTGGCTGGACGCAGGCCTCTCATGGACGGGTACCACGCGCTACTTCGCTCCGAACATCAAGTTCGCCGACAAGGAAACTGCCGCGGTCGTCTACTGCGCGGACGAGAGTAAGGCCTACAACAAAGACCGCAAGACCGGAAAGGTGGACAAGTCGCCTTCCGGCGAGAGTCCGTTTGTCACGTACAGCACGCAGTTGAAGAAGAACAGCAACGGTGTCTGGCAGACGACTGACGTAATGTCGAAGAGGGGGGACAAGACATGCGCTCACTGATGCGTGGCACGGTCACCGTGAGTACCCTCATTCTTGCTCTCGGCATGTTAGGCGGAACCGCGCAGGCCAAGGGGCCCGGAAAGTCAGAGGGTGAGATCGACACCAGCGGAAATAGGTCCGGGAGAACTCTCACATCCAGGATCACGTACACGGGCAGCGCTGGCGCAAACGGCGGCACCGGTGGTGCAGGACACGTCACGCCGGTGGGCAACTGGACCCCGCCTGCTTGCTGGTACGAGCCGCGCTCCGCGGAAGATTTTGCGAAGTACGTCGAGGACATGTACGAGGAGACAATCAATTATCCCGACCAGCATAGTTATGCGAAGACCTCCGTCGGGATGTTCCGGAACGACTACAAGGACGGGACGTACAAGAACTACAACCTGGAAAAAAAGGATGAGGGCAAGTGGTGGGTCGCTGTCCGCGACGAGGACCGTTGGGCGGAGCCTGAAGCCCAGCTCTGCAGCAAAGCCCCCTTTTGGGTGAAGAACACCGACACACCGCCGGTCAAGAATGCGGTGACGCCTCAGATCCTCGCGGAACTCGCCTACAACCGAATCGAGCTCCCAGCCACCGAGGCCACTCTCGCACCGGCCGGCACCACCAAGGTCAACCTCCCCACATGGGCCTGGCTCGACAAGGCCAAGTTCAAGGAGGTGTCCGTGACCGCCGCGCTCAATGTGGACGGGCTCAACATCCAGGCCACCACCACCGCCAAGCCGGTCTCCCTCACGTTGAAGCCAGGGACAGCAGACGCCGAAACCTTCCCCTCATCGGGTGAATGCGTGCTCAATGGCGACTCGATCGGCGAACCGTATGCCAAGGGCAAGGCCGACAGAACTCCGCCCTGTGGAGTCAAATTCCTTCGCTCCTCCGGCGAGGGAGCCTTCAGGCTCCAGGCAACCGTGACATGGGAGATCACCTGGACGGGCACCGGCAACCCCACCCCGACAGAGCTACCCAAGGGCACCTTTGGGAACACGCAGGACGTCAAGGTCCAGGAAATCCAGTCCGTCAACCGCTGACTGCAGCGTCAACCCAACTTCTGAAAGGCTCCGGGTTCGCGCGGCAGGTATGGTCCGCGAGTCATGACTAATATCCACCTCCTGCCGCCGCCTTACCCTGACCAGGGAGTCTTTCCCCAGACTGCCAAACGGCCTGCCGGGAAATCGGCGGGCCGTCGCAGATTCTGTGAGTCAGTTCAGCGGAATGTCAAAGTCCTTTGCGGAGACGGAAGTACCGTCGGACGTCTTTGCCGCAAGGCACTTGGACCGAAGCACAAGCTTCTTCGTGGTCCGTGATCCTCACCTGGGCACCGGGGTGCGGCCCCTCCTAGCGGGCGATCAGCCGCATGTCCTTGGGCTGGCCGCTCAGGACGTCACCGGTCAGTTGGCAACCCAGGCGCCGTCACGTTTTGGGGCCAGCACTCCGGAAGCAGCATGCAGACCCGAACGGATTCCCTTTCATGCAGCGCCTGTCGAGACGCCATCGCGCCCCAACATGAGTACGCCTACTCATGCAGTTCCAATGACCGCCTGAAACCCTCGTCACCGTGTTTGAACGCACACCGTGATCCGGCGCTCGTCACAGCCACCGCGATCGACCCCGGTGCCCCCGCCGGTCCGGTGTCGGCCAGGGCACATGTGCCTTCACCAAGTGCGTCGGCTGAAGCAATACGCATTTGAACCGTCCAGCATCTGACCCTAAATCGCCTATTACGAGGAGGCGACATTGATCCGCCACCGCCTGCCAGCTCTCACCGTGACCGCTGTGGTTGCAGCCCTGCCGATGGCCGCCTGCACCAACCATAATTCAGATCCTGCGAATAGTTCGCCGCAAGCCCAGACCATCCAGAGAATCAAGGCCACCACATCGAAAGAATTGCACGCGGCAATCAAGGCAGCGACTGCCAAGGCGGTCTACTCCAACGACGAATTCGGCAAAGAAAACAGCGCATCCGGATGCTCGAGCGAGCAGTCCTCCATACGCATCGCCGGATGGGACCCGGACGAAATGCAGTCCAACGAGGAACTTATCGCGAAGAGCACCGCATATCTCGAGAAGCGGGGGTGGAAGGTCTCCCCCTTAGCCACAGATAGCGATGACCAGGCGGCTCGGATAACCAAAACCGACGTCGCGGAGGGTTTACTAACCGCCGCCGACCAGGGCCTCACCTTTAAGGGCAAAACGGTCTGCACTACATCCTGACGCTCCGATACTCGCGCATCTCGACCGAGGCCGTCGCAATCACCGCTTTCGATGCATCGGACGCCAGGGCGCCCATGTGTCCGGTTTCGCGATGGTGTTGATCGGTCCGGGGCTCGCGGGCATGCCGCGGGCGCTGTTGAGGGCGCCGCCTTGAGCGACAAGGAGGCTGGCGTCAACCGAGTCAAGGAGTGCTCCAGGCACCCGAAGCGCATTTGTGACACCTTTGCCGAGCGGGCGAACCCGGCTGAGAGCTATGACGCTAGTGAGGCGTGTGAGCCTGCGGTGAAACCGGGTTGCTGGGCTGCCCGTTGTGCCGGCAAGCACCCAACGGCAGCGCCACGGCCCGGCCCATCCTCCACTGCCGCCTACGGCCCGGGGTCCACCCCACAGCCAGCAGCAGCGACGACTCGGGGGTTGCAACACCCCAAACATCCGAGGCTCCCGTGACTTTCCATGGACCACTCAGCGCACAACAACGCACCCGTAAAATCCCACAACGTCCTGAATTACCGTTGCTTAGACGCCACTTCATCTGGCGGAACCAGGTAGCTCACCGATACCGTCTGTACGCTTGGCTGAACTTTTGCCTCACGGGGGGTCCACTGTGAAGCACTGCACTGTGCCAATTACTGCCGCACTAGCCGCGGCCACGCTGCTGGAACCTGTGGTGGTGGAGACGGCAACCGCAAGCCCAGCGACAAGAAGGCAGAGAGCAGCCGGGGCGCCAAGGGCGCATCGAAGTCACCGAGCGCGAGACCACCAGGCAACTTCGAACGCCGCGACGACGCTCTACCCAAAGACGTCAAGGACGGCTCCGAAGGCTGGACGACTGGCGACGCAGTCAAGGACATCGCTCTCGGTGACGCGGCCCGTACCCAGACAGCCACCAGCTACCACGCCCGGCGACCTGCCCGACGGCAGCGGCGGAACCCACCAGGACGTCACCATCCAGGAGATCCAATCCAAGGATCACTGAGACCATTCCCGTTCGGCACCGGAGATCAAAAGAGAGAAAATGCTCTACGCAGAGAAGTCACCGAAGACCTGGTCCGCGATCTGCATTTCCGTATACCTGGTCGGCATGGGGTACATGGGGATCGACACGATTCCTGACGAGTTCGGCCTCTGGCTCGGCATGTGCGCGCTGTTCCTTCTTTTGCTGCTGCCCTGCCTGGTCGTCCCCTTCTCGAAGTTCATCTACAACCGCATCCAGATCGACACACAAACCCTGCGCGTCGGCCGCGAGCGCATCGCTCTCGCAGAAATCGAGCCTGCTTCCGTGCAGGCGGCGGCCTCTCAGACAGGTTCTCCGGCCGGCGCTCCCACCAGCTTCGGCCAAAGCAACGCCCGACTCGTGGGCGGCGGCTGGGCTGTCCCCATGGGCATGGCCAGTGTCGTGATCCGTACTCGGCAGGGCGAGCACCTTCGCATCGCCACCCGTGACCGCACAGCCTTCCTCGCCGCGTTGACTCAGGCGGCGACCAACAGCAGTTGGTCGTCGAACTGATCCAGACGCCTTCCGGAAACAAGCGCCCCCGCGCCAGCACCCAACTCTGCAAGAGAGACAGGACGCATGCCCTCATTCGACAGTGCACGAGGCCGGTTCAAGCTGGCTGACCGCCACATCGCCGTCTTCGCCCACCTACTGGACAAGGAAACACCGCCCGCCGAGCTGTACCACTCACTCGGTGAACTCCAGCAGATCGGCCTCGTCGGCCCCGAGGGTGAACTTTCCCCTCTGCTCCGCGAATTCCTGACCACCTTGGCGCGTCCCATGGTCGTGATCCAGGCCGAGGTAACCGGTCAGCAGGGTGTCCTTACCCATGGTCTCGTTGTGGGTCAGGATGCCGTCTTCTCTCACGATGCATGGCCTGGAGAAGAAGAGGCCGAGTACGTTCCGATCGAACCGCAGACCCTGGTCTGGGAAATGTCCCGCAAGGTCAAGCTGCAGCGCGTCGAGCTCGATGACTCAGAGCTCACGGCCGTCTCCGAGATCAGGGCGACGATGGGCGCGCTCGACGAGGTGTTCGCCGCGCTGGGGAGCGCGCCCGACGATATTTCCGCTGCCAAGACGGCTGCTCTCAGCGCGCTCGCCAAAGCGAGCGACCTCGCCGAACCCGAACTCTCCGCGCTCGTCGAGCTCGCGCTGTCTCTCGACTCTGCCTGGCGCATCACCGCTGCCTGGGAAGGCAAGAAGGGCGCCCAAGAGGTGCGGAGTATCGCAGTGTGGGACTGCGGTCGCCACGGCTACTGGCTGCGCACAGAGCCGCAGGAGCCGATCCAGGAAGGTCAAGTCGGTCCAGACAGCCCGCTGTTGGTCGTCCGTTCCAGCGCCGGCGAGGTCTGGGACAAACTCGCCGATCTTCTGCCGGACAAGGAGGATCTGGTTCGGGAGAGGGTCTAGTCGCCGCCCACTGTCGGCCATCGCGTTCCTCGGCCGTCAAGAAGCGAGGAGAGGGGGCGGGCTCCTGGCGGACTCCTGGAAAGCCCAGAGCCGACCAGACGGGTGTCTCGCCCCCGCAGCCTCGTTGGCCAGGCCCGCTGTTCCGTAAGGCGCCCACATCGCAACCATCGCGAGCCGGGCCACTCGGAAGTCGACATCACACGTGGCGACTTAAGGAGCTGACTCGGCAAGGACGAAACGGCCCCGAAACGCCACATAGGACGTCCGATAGGCACCACAGGCCTTCGGGGCCCAAAGCAAGCTCAACACATTTGAACGTTCTGAGGCGATAACCCAACCATTCAGACGTTCCGGTCGGACGCACAATTTGCGCGAAGTCACAGGGGACCAGAATGCGAAATGTCAATCCAGATGACCTGGACCAGCTCGCGAAGCTCTTGGACGGAAAAGGGGGCTTGACGGACAAGCTGAACGAGGCCTTCATACGCGCCTCCGCCCTTGGTGTATCCGACAAGCTGACCGCCATCAAGCCAATGCAGGCTTGGGCCAGAGACAACCCATCCGACATGCGTAAGCGTGCGGCCATCATACGGGAGGATGAGCTCTTCAAGCGAGGCGACCGGGAGACGTACAGCGACTGGCTGGCGCGCATCGAGTCGCACTATCTGGCAAAGATCCCCGGGCTCAAGGAGGTCGGCGAGAAAGACATCGAAACCTTCCTCAATAATGTAAGTGACGTTACGGGCGTGCTCAAAATTGGCGGCGTGACCCTGCTCTCGGGCACCGCCATGGGAAAGGTCCTCCTTCAGAATTCCTGGTACAACGGCGCACTTCGTACCGCTGTCGACTCCTCGTGGTGGGCCCGCGGCGGCGCCTTCCGCGCCCGGCTCGGGGGCGTTCTGAGCCGGATCCCGGCCGGTCAGTTGCGCTCCCTGAGCGCGCCAGGTAGTTGGCTCCCTGGTCAATTGGGGAACATGTTCTCCGGGAGCAGGCTCTACCAGAACGCCAGCCAGATCCCATTCATGGCGTCACGCCGGGCCGCCTGGCTGGGACAAGGCTGGGACGCGTTTCGTACGCTGCCGCTGGTGCGTTCCCCTCTGGTGACCAAGGGCATCAACTTCATGGTCGGATCCGACGCGCTGGCCATGCGGTACGGCGGAGCTACCCACTCAGGTGCACTTGTTTCCCGCGCCGGACAGGCGAGCCTGTACAAGGTCTTCCGCTCGGCCTCGTATTTCCAGAAGATCAACAATGCCCGCCCTGCCGTTATCGCCGCAGGCAAAACAGCCTCACCTCTCCTCAAAGGGCTGGGCACGGCGTCGAAGGCCGGCGGGTTCCTCCGCGTCGCCGGTGTCGGCGCCAGCGCCGTCGCGACCGGTGTCAGCATCGCCAACGTCGCCGCACAGGGGAACCCGGTCGAGGCCTTCAAGAAGAAGGGCGCCGGGTATGTGGCGGACGTGGCGGAGGTCGGATTCAACGCATCCCTCACCGCCGCGATGGTCGCGCCGAACCCGGTCACCATCGGCCTGGCCGTCGGCACCGGCCTGGTCTACGGCGGAGCCAAAGTCGTCGAGCATTGGGACGACATCAAGGCAGGTACAGGGAAGGCGGTCGACTGGGTCGGCGACAAGGCGTCGAAGGTTGGAAAGGGTATTGCGAACGGCGCGAAGAGCGTTGCAAAGAAAGCCAACCCGATGAACTGGTTCTGATGAACGACGAGAAACTAGCTGCGGTAAGAGAGCAATGACAGAATTTCAGTTTGAGTTGAGGCCGTTCTTTCACAAGGTGGAGCACGGCCGAAAAGGCACTGTAGGGCCGTTCGGTGATGTGACCGTTGAAGCTGAACGAAAGAAGCCGTCTGTCAAGGCAGGTAGTAGGCAGCTCGAAGTGCGTCTTTACGGCGATCAAATGCCGGAGGTCGTGTACCGAACAGTCGGCCCAGGCCGGCCGACGCTGAAGAACGCCCGCCTCACCATCGACGGCAACCCCGCCCAACTCGACTTCAACACCAAGGCCCTCCGCAGCGCAGCGCGCGCGCTGAAGCTGACCTACCAGGGGCGCTCTTACGAGTACTCGGTTGCCGGCTTCGAAAAAGGCGCCACCCTCAGACGCTCCGACGTCCTGATCACGCTCACCCGCGGGAAGAATTCTGCCGGCAAAGGGATGAGCAGCTTCGGCACCGCAATCGGAGACGTGGATGCTGTCGATCTTGCCCTGGCCATTGTCTTCGAAGAGGTCGACACTATGGAGCTTACCCCTTCAGGAGCGGTCTCCGGGGCCCTGAACAGGCTACTCAACCCGCGTTCGAACGAACCTTCTGCAGATTAGCTGGAACAGACCAAGGCCAGTTCTGCGATCGCTGGAAAATTCATGAATTGCCGGACGAGCACTCTCTGAAGGAGCACCCATGGCTAACCCGGATGTAGCGGAGTTGACTGAACGCGCTACCAAGCTCCGCAGCCTGGCGGATCACATCGCAGGCATGACAAATACCCCGCACACGTTCGTCACAGTCACCATGAAGAAATGGGCCGGACCTCACTCGGACCGCATCCGTGGCGAGTTGAAGACATGGCGCACAAAGTGCGACACCGTCGCCGAAGCTCTTCGTAAGGAGGCCCACGCTTGCGACCAGTCCGCAAAGGATCTCAAGAACCCCAAACCCTGACCCTCGGGCTCACGCGGACGAACAAAGGCGGTGGAGCCCCTGAACCGGTTGCGACCATCCCATGCTCAGGAACCAGTCGGTGTCGCCATGAGGCGCCCATGGACGGGCAGCCGTTGCGCCGGGCGTCTGGTCACGGAGGACGGCGGCCTCACCTCAAGTGACGTCATAGAGATCGGCAGCGACGCACTGTGCGTGGCCGCGATGGAGTACCGCGCCCATGTAGTTCTGGAGCGTGCGGGCGACGACGAGAAGAGGGAACCCCGTGCTCAGGCCGGCGAGTAGGTATGGCATCGCGGACGTCGCCGCGGCGCTGTTGCTGTCGGGATACGGCGCGTCCGGCGACGGCCTCACCGGCCCGTGACAAGGGGCCCGTCTGCGCGGGCAAGCAAGGGCACGCGATCGGCAGCCTTCAACGGATCCCGCCCAAGCGGCACTCCTGGCCTATCGACCGGCCTCAATCGGAGATCGTCGGCCAGAACGAGTGGGCCAGCGGCGACACGAAGGAAGTCACTGGGTGGGCAGTCGGTCTTGTTGTAGTGCAGAAGCGATAGAGGGAGTCGTCGATGGTCTTCGGTAAACGTAAGGCGCAGGAGCAGGAGCCTCCTGTACCCGCCGCCGACTGGAGGGGCGTTCGCCGCTTCACCATCGGAAGGACCGAGCGATCAGTCATCCACGGAAAGAAGTCTCAGCTCGGGCGGCTCGCGGTGCGGGTTCCCAAACAGGCGAAGGACGTTCGGACCTATGCGCCCTGCGCCTATTTCCGGACCGACTCACCCACGAACCCAGTGCATGAGCCCACGCTCTACGAGGACGTAACGGCCCAGCGTGTTCTCTGCTCCGTGGACGGTCCCATCGACGTCGGCAAGGAGGTGCACCGTACCGTTCGGGACGGTGCAGGGCAGGTGATCGGCACGATCCGTCGCATTCCTTCCTCGAACAAGTTGGTTCACCATACCTGGCGCATAGACCAGCCGGGACATCCCGAGATCGCCGGCCGCAACAAATGGTCCCTCGCAAACAATGGTGCAAAGAGGCTGGCGCTACGCGGACTTGAGTCGACTCTCAATGTGATCCTGGAGGCAGCGGCGGACGGTGACACCCCGGCCTCGGAGGGCCGCACGCTGGAATGGAGAACTGAAGACGAGTTGGTGATGGTCTCCAAGGGCATTCCAGAGATCGACACCAGCATTGATGTTTCGATCACTGTGGGGTGGCTGGATCGCCGCCTTGCTTTCGCCTTTGCCATGATCCCAGATTTTCCTATGACGTAGCTCGGTCGGGGTTTATGGACCAGCACTGACCTTGGACTTGCATGAGGGTCCGCCAACTCAGGCCTCTACGAGCCCGGCAGTACCAAACGCGAGTGTGACGACGATGTGACGTTCGAGGATGTTCCTCCCCCGCCAGCGGTGGCCCCACTCGTCCTCCCCTATGCTTCGGCGGCGACGTTCGGGATCAACTCGCTTGCATGAGTGGGGCATTGAGCGGCTGGGAGGGGACAGTACATGGGGGCCACGGAGGACAAGGACGCCGCCGACTTGAAGGCGCGGGCGGAACGACTACGTGGGTGTGCGCGGGACGCACGATCGCTTGCCCGCAGGCTCGGTCCGTATCTCGACGACGCGGTCAAGAAGGCCACACCGCGCGCCGCCCTCTTCCGTACCGGCGAGGACGACGGCGCGATCTGGCAGGGCCCGTTCGCCGACGAGTGCACCGCAAAGCTCCAGCAGCGCCGGGGCACGCTGAACAACATGGGCGGCGCGCTACTGGCCGACGCCACCCGTTGGGAGAACGAGGCCGACGAACTCGACAGGCAGGCCAAGGAGAAGGACAAGGCCAAGGCTGGAACGGGCGGCCACTGATGACATTCAGAGGGTTCGACGCCGCCAAGCTCACCCAACTCGCCCGCGACCTGGACTCGCTCGGCCAGAACTCCGGGAAGCTGCACACACAGCTCGCCGGCGTCCTGACCACCGCCCAGCAGAATCTGCCGCCGGGCCAGCCCGCCTCTCGTGACCCGAACCTTCAGGACATCGTCGGTGACCTGATCCCCATGCCCTTCTTCGGACGCTCGCGCCTGCCCGGCTTGCTCGGCGGAGAACTCGACGACATGCAGACGTCGATGAAGCGCCGCATCAAGCAGTTGGAGGCGGTACAGGAGCTGGAGAAGAAGGGCTATCCGGTCAGCGACAGCAGCGTCTTCCTGGACGAGAAGGCGCCCGATGCCAAGAAGATCGACGAAGCCCTGCGCCATCTGCAGGATCTGCAGGGCAAGGACTTCGGCGCCAACGGCAACCGCGACGACCTCGAGAAGGTCTCCGGCGAACTGGACGGACTGAGTGCGGCCGAACTGGACGCACTCGTCACGAAGGCGTCCCCCAAGGACCTCGCGTTCTACAACAAGCTGGTCACCGACACCAGCGACTCACCCTGGAGCCCGTTCGACGAAAACGGGCTGCCGGAGGACAAGCGCCGGGCCACACTCAGCCTGATGCTCTCCAAGATCAGCCCCGAGAATGTGCCGAAGTTCCAGGCGGCCTTCCCCGGTATGCAGCCGACGTTCACCAACACCGGCGCGTACGAGGACGGCGGCAACAACCAGAACGGCCAGTCCAACAGCGGTATTCACTGGGCGACACCGAGCGATCCGCTGTTCAAGGACGGCGTCTCGGCCGACGACGTCAACCAGCACCAGTTCGGTGACTGCTGGTACGTCGCCTCGCTGGCGGGCTTGGCTCAGAAGGACCCGAAGTTCGTCGAGGAAGGCATCAAGCAGAATCCGAACGGCACGGTCAGTGTCCGTGTCTGGGACAAGCAGGGCAATTACCAATGGGTCACCATGACCGCCGACCTGCCCACCGACCAGAACGGCAACCCGATCAGCACGTACGGCAACGGCGAGAGCTGGCCGGCGTACTACGAGAAGGCCTTCGCGATGGTCTACTCGGACGACGGCGACGGCGAGCGCGGCTACGGAGGGATAGAGGGGGACGACCCGAAAAAGTCCGCTCCCTACCTGACGGGGCACAAGGGCGAAGACATGACCACAGGCGGCTTCCTGGGCATCGGCGAGCACGACGACAAGAACCTGGACTCGTTGAAGAAGGCGTTCGACTCGGGAAAGGTGGTCACCGTCTCCACCCCGGACGACGAGAGCCTGGAGAAGGACCTCCCCTCGTCGGACTGGAAGAAGTCCTACTGCACCAACCACGCCTACTACGTCCGTGGCTTCACGGACGACGGCAAGGTCATCCTCGGTAACCCGTGGGGGTCCGACTACCCGCCGCTCACCGTGTCACAGGAACAGTTCAACAAGTACTTCCAGGGCCCAGAGGCGTTCGATGTCCCTTGACCAGCCACATGTGAAATACCCATTCGAGATCGCCGGCCGCTGGCCGCTGCGCTACCACCGTCCGTACACCGTCGAGCACGACGGGCAAGACCACCGGATCGTCGCGAGCATCTTCGCGCAGCCCGCGGTCCACGGCCAGATCAAGGTCAACTGCGAAGGGCGCCTGGTCGCGGAGTACGACGACCTCGTCCCGGGCGACGTCATCGAGATCACCGGCGATGCATGGCGCGTGGCCGCGGTCGAGTACCGCACCCGTATTGTCCTGGAGCGTGCGGGCGACGACGAGAAGGAGGTACCCGGTGCTCAGGCCGGCGAGTAGGTACGCCATCACGGGCGTCACCGCGGCACTGTTGCTGTCGGGATGCGGCGCGTCCGGCGACGGCGGCGGCGCCACCCCGGCGGCGGCACCGGCCCGCGACAAGGGGCCCCTCTGCGTGGGCAAGGCCCCGGCGGACGGGCTGCACGTCCTACGCGGCGGCGGGTTCAGGCTGCCGGGCGACGGTGGCGTGCAGTACGCCGCCGCACACGCCGACGGCACAACACGCACCGCCGTCCTTCGCGACGGGGCAGAGTACAAGTCGGGCCAGACCCAGCAGACCGTCCGGCCCGGACAGCCGATCACCGTCTCCGGGCACTCGTACACCGTTCGGCAGATCTGCTCCTACCGGGTCGTCCTGGAGCCGAAGGATGCGAAGGACAAGGCTGCACTCGCCGCAGCCCCCAAGTCCATGAAGTCGGCCGGCGGCAAGGCCGACAACGGCCTCTGCTTCACCACCAACACCGAGGTCCTGGCCGCCGCGTCGGCGGGCTTCCCGGCCAAGGGCGGCACCCTGTCGGTGCTCCGCAACGGCGGTGTGTGGAGCTTCCCGACCGGACTGTCCATCACCGTCCACTACATCAGCACCAAGACCGGGACGGCCCTTTTCCGCGGCAACTGCGCGGCCGTGATGGTGGCCGACTACGAGGACGTCCGGGTCGGCGACACGGTCGAGTTCGCGGGGGTGCTGTTCAAGGTGTCGGAGCTCACGGACAAGGCGGTACGGATGAGACGGACGAGCGAGTCCGACAAGTAGGCACGGGATCACGGGCGTTGACGCAGCGCTGCTTGTCCCAGCCGTCTCAGCACTGCTGCCCCCATATGCCCTCATCAGCGTCTCGTCCGGATCAACACCCCTTGGAAACAAGCGGTTTAGTCGTCGAGGGCGCTGGACGGGAACTACGTATGGTGCGGTAGCGTCCACTGTTGCAAACGGATAGTCCGCTTGCTTCTGACTACACGGGGAGGATCGCTATGGATCGCGGTGCAGATCTCTCACGGCTCCGGGACTTGTCCAAGACCTACTCGCGCAAGGCCCACGACCTGCAGATCCTGATCAAGGACCTGCAGACGGCCACGGCCGACAGCACGAGCTTCTGGAAGGGTCCCAAGGCCGACCGTTTCCGTGACGACTGGCAGCAGGTGAAGCCGACCTTCGAGAAGTGGGTCGACACGCTGAACGACGCCAGCAAGTCGGCGAACACCAGCGCCGACAACATCGAGCGCGCCACCTGATCTCAGGCGTACCGCGCGGGTGTCACAGCCTACCGGGGCACCGGATCCCAGACCGTCGAGGTCGGGATGCGGTGCCCCGTTGGCGTGAAAAGGGGGGCGCGGAGGGTCCCCCGGGCCTTGTCGTCTCTGATGCCCTGACGTTCAGGCTGCTTCGAGCCGGCTCCTCGCCTTCAGCAAGGCGCGTCTCCTGATGGTGAGGAAGGCCGCGCCGGCCAGCATGACGAGGGACAGCGCCAGGCTGACGAGCATCGGAAACGTCATGACTGGTGGGTTCTTCACCCACTCCGTCGTCAGCACTCGGGCGGGATCTCGAGGGTCGTAGGTCACGGATACAGCGGTACCGGGAACCAGGCCTTCAGGCCGTCGGCCTCCCCAGTCATCAAGCGAGGTCTCGATCTCGCCCTTGGGCCCATTGAATCGAACCTTCACGTTGCCGGCGTTGCCGTACTTATCTCTAGGCGAGGACGTGACCTCAGCCCAGACGGACACCCCGCGGGAGCGCAAGTCATTCACGAGTGTCTGGGAGGGGAGCCGGAAGAAGAGAGTCCCGCACGCCGTCACCACGCCCAGAGCGAAGAGCGCCAGGATCAGCCTCCGCTGCGGCACAGGCTGCCGCACATCGGTGAGCCGCCTACGGGTCTCGGCCAGGCGAGCTTTCTGTACGGCGGCTTTCGGGGGAAGCGTCCAGTCGTCCCTCCACCGCTTCTTCGTCTTCTTCTTTCCCATGGGTCCACTCTCGGCGCGCCCCGCCCGAACGGGCGGGGCGTCCACCCTCTTCTCCCTCTGTTCGTCGTATCCGTCGCTAGGCGATCAGCCGTTCATGACGGCCTGGATCGGCATGAACGCACCACCCGAAATGAACAGCCCACTGCCCGCCGGACCGCCCCCGCTGTTGGCCGGCAGGCGGATCCCGAACAGCTCGCCCTCCGACGGGCTCTGCGGGGTGAGGAGCAGGCCGTTGCGGGACTTGCGGGCCTCCACGGCGAAGCCTCGGTACTGGCCCGAGAGGCTGTCCGTCATGCCGGCGGCGATCAGACCGATGCCACCGTCGGCGCCCTTGCGGACCAGGGCTTCCAGGGCCTCGTCGAGGCGGGTGTCGTAGAGGAGTTCCGCGTCGTCGACGACCACGGCGTAGGAGCCTTCTCCGACTGCTCCCACCAGTTCCTCCAGGTCGTCCTCCCTGCTGTCCGCGTTGAGCACTCCAAGGACGTTGTCGCTGCCCTCCAGGTCGCGCAGCGGCGAGCGGCGTGGGGTGACGAGGACGACGGGGGTTCCGGACGCCAGCAGGGACTGCGTGGCGGCCATCAGCAAGGTCGAGCGGCCGGACTTCGGCGGGCCCGCGATGACGAAGCCCGGCCCGCTCTCTTCCAAGTCGACGCCGACAGGCTGCAGTTCGTCGCCACCCACGCCCAACAACGCCCACAGCGGCGACGGCGGTGCGAAGTCGGGGTCGAGGGCGAGCGCCTCGGTGGCCGTGATGCGGGACGGCAGGGCGTCCACGCGCATGGGACGGTGCCTCGCGGGCAGTCGGCCGTGACGTTCCGCGGCCTGCTCGGCGATGGCGCGCAGCGCACGCACCTGGGCCTGACCGGAAGGGTCCTCGTCGAGCAGGGCGATCTGCGTCTCGTCGACGCCGACGTCGGTGAGCCGCAGGGCGCGACCCGGCGCCATGCTCTTGGGCACCTCACGTGACTGGAGGCCGGCCGTGGAGTAGTCGTTCGTGTCGGCGAAGCGCATCACCAGGCGGTCCGCGAAGGCGGAGGCGACGTTACCGCTCAGGCCACTGCGATCAGCCGTCATGACCACCTTCAGGCCCACCGCGGATCCTTCACGGAAGAGACGCTGCATGGACTCGATCAGCTGACCGTAGTTGAAGCTCTCGAAGGTGGAGACGAAGCCCTCCCAGCTGTCGAGGAGCAGCACCATCCAGGGCAGCCGGTCCTCGGGGGCTGCGGCCGCGCGCTGTTCGGCGGCGCTGGACGCGCCTTCCATGGCGAGCAGTTGCTGGCGCCGGGCGACTTCCGCGAGCAGGCGGTCGATCAGGCGGCGTACCCGGTCGGGCTCGTCGCGGCTGACCACCGCCCCGACGTGCGGGAGGCGCATCAGTGGCAGCAGGGCGTTGGAGCCGCAGTCGATGCCGTAGACGTGCACGTCGTACGGGGATGTCGTGCGCGCCAGGGAACCCGCGAGGGTGCGCAACGCTGTCGAGCGGCCACAGCGCGCGCCGCCCAGCAACATGGTGTGCTCACCGTGCACCAGGTCCAGGACCAAGGGCTTGCGGCTCTGCTCGGCGGGCAGGTCGATCAGGCCGAACGGGATGGGGCGTACGTCCTGCGCCTCCTCCGCCGTGGTGTCGAACTCGGCCAGTTCGTCCAGCGTCACCCGCTGTCCGAGCGGCGCCAGCCACGGGCTGCGCTGCTCGCCGAAGCCCATCCGGTCGGAGCCGTCGCGGATGGCGTCCACGAGCACGGCGAGATCGGTGACCATCGTGCCGTCGTCCTCGGACTCCTGCCGTTTGGGCAGCGGGCGAGCGTAGGAGTCCCAGGAAAGGGGAACGAGTTCGGCCTTGGGGCCGCTCTGGCCGGTGGCGGGCCTGCGGCCACCGATGCGGGCGGACTGGACGCCGGTCAGGGACTGGGCCCCGGAGCGCACGTAGGCGCGACCGGGAGTGGACTTGGCGATCGCGCCGGAGTCGGGGGCGTCGATGACGTCCATCGACTCCGCGGCGTCCGTCACTCGCAGCGCGATGCGCAGGTTGGTGTTGGCGCGGATGTCCGCGCTGACCACGCCCGCGGGCCGCTGGGTCGCCAGGATCAGGTGAACGCCGAGGGAGCGGCCACGGCGGGCGATGTCGACGAGGCCCACGATGAAGTCGGGGAGTTCGGCGACGAGCGAGGCGAACTCGTCGATGACCAGGACGAGTCGGGGCATCGGCTCCAGCTCGGGGCGGAGCTTGCGGGTGTCGTTGTAGTCCTCGATGTCCTTGGCCGCGGCGTCGAAGAGGATCTTCTCGCGGTGGTGCAGTTCGGCCGCGAGTGAGGCGAGGGCGCGCTCGGTCAGGTGGGCGTCGAGGTCGCTGACCATGCCCACCGTGTGGGGCAGGCGGGCGCAGTCCATGAACGCGCTGCCGCCCTTGTAGTCGATGAGGACGTAGTTGAGCGCGTCCGGGCGGTTGGCGACGGCGAGCGAGGTGATGATCGTCTGCAACAGCTCGGACTTACCGGCACCCGTGGTACCCGCGACCAGCGCGTGCGGGCCATCGCGCCGGATGTCCAGGACGAACGGGCCGTCCGCGGCGATGCCGATGGGCGCGGCCGTCGTCGAGCCGCCCGCCTTCCAGATCCGCTCCACGTCGACGCCGGTCGGGTCCGGCATGCCCAACAGGTTCAGCAGTCGCGCGGAGGTCGGCAGCGCGCTGTCGGCGTCGTCCCGGCTGACGTCCCGCACGGGCGCGAGCGAGCGGGCGAGCAGTTCGCACCACTCCGCGTTGACCTGGTCGGCCAGGATGTCGCCGACGGACTCCAGGCCGTAGCCGCGCACCCGGACGTGGTGTGCGGTGTCCGGGGACCAGCTGACCACCGCCTTGCACTCCTCCGGCAGCAGTCGCTCGTCCTCGTCGATGCAAAGGGCCAGGATGCCGTACTGCGGTCCCTCGGTGAGGAGTTGGGGGACGCCTGGTACCCGGCGCAGCAGCCGGGCCCCGTCGAGGATCAGCAGGACGTTGGGGTCCGGGTACAGCTGGCCCGTCATCTTGCTCTGCTCGCGAGCCACCTTGCGTCGGGCGAGTTCGTTCAACAGCTCGTTCACCCGGCGGGTGATCCCCTCGGAGTCACAGCCGACCAGCGCGACACAGTCCTGCCCCTGGTCCGGGTTGGTGTGCGGAAGCCAGCGCACCCAGTGCCACTCGCCTCCGGCGGCCGGCGTGGCGGCGAGCGATACGAGCGAGAGGTCCCGCGGGCTGTGCAGGACGGCGGCCTGCACGCCGAGCCAGCGGGCGGTGGCGAGCGCCCGGACCCGGTCACCCGCGACGCCGACAACGCCGAGCTCGGCGAAGGGAAGGGTGACCGGCACGTCCGGCAGGACCGGGGGTTCGGGGCGGTCCTCGTCGTACGAGGTGCCGCCGCGTCCGTTGACCAGCTCGACATCGGAGGGGAGCCCGCCGACACCGATCCGTAGCTGCATGGCGTCCGGGTCGGTGAGCCGGCGCTCCCACAGGCGGCGGCGCGGCCCGGTGGCGAAGAGCAGGATCTCGGCCGGATCGGGGCTGTCCTCGCGGCGGGCGCGCTGCTCCTCCTTGCCGAGGGCGGCCAGTTCGGCCTGGTGAGCCGCCAGGTCCTTCTTGTACTGCTTGAGGGAGGTCTTGTGCTTCTTCTTGCCCTCGCGGTTCTCGCTCAGCCACTGGCCCAGCATCATCATCGGGCTCATCAGGCAGAAGAGCAGCATGTAGATCTGCTTGGTGACGAAGTACATGCCCAGGCCGAAGGCCAGCGGCATGAACGCCATGATGAACTGGAAGCGGGCCCGCTCTCCCTTCGTGGGCCGCACCGGTACCGCGAGCCGCCGCCGGGGCCGCAGTGGGGAGAGTCTGGGTGGGCGGTTGTAGGCGAGGCCGCCCTCGCTCATCGGGGACAGGTGCGCGTCCGGGCGGGCCACCTGGTCGAGGGCGAGAAGCGAGTCGCCGACGCGTACGACACCGCCGAGCGGCCATGCGGTCTTGTCCGTCACCGCCGCGTCGTCGAGCTGTACTTCGGCGCCGCCCTCCGGGCTGAGGGTGGTGTTGCCCTGAATGTCGATGGTCAGCCGGAGCGCCACCGGCGGCAGCGAGGTGTCCGGCAGGGCCAGCGAGCAGGTGCCGGCCGATCCGACGGTGGCCGCTCCGGCGTCCAGCCGGATCACTCGGCCGGCCGCGGGACCGCCGACGACCTTCAGCTCGTACTGGCCGACTGGTTCACCGCGGCGCAGCAGCGGGCCTATCGAGTCGTCCACGGTGACGCGCATGCCGTCCTGAAGGACGTTGGTCGCCGGTGCCGCCGGGTCGCAGTGCACTCCGTCCGCCCACAGTGAGGGTGCTCTCGTCGGCGCCGTGCCGTAGCCGGGCAGTGCGGCCAGGGCCGTGCCGGGCATCGGTACGACGTTTCCCGGCGCGCCGCCGGGTGGGGCGGCGGGGTGTCCGAGCGTGGCGGCCAGCGCCTCCGCGACATCACTGGCGGCGGCCGCGTCGTCCGTCGTGATCACGACGTCGTGCGGCTCACCCCCTTCGCCCACGACCGTGACCAGCGTCCGCATGGTGGTCATCCTCCCCGTTGGCCTCAGTGGCCACCCTCGTTGCCTCAGCCAATGGAGACTAGTGGTAGTCCCGGGTTCCGCGCTCAACCGCCCGGTCATCACACGGCAGGCACCCGCGTACGCCGCTCCAGAAGGACGGTGCCCCGGCGCGGGCACCAAGTCCCCGTACCACTCCCCTACTTGACCTTCGTCAGCCGAGCCACCGGATTCCCCGCCTCCGGGTTGTCCATCTCGAATTCGAGGTCGGCGCCCACGGGAGTCAGCCGTACGGCGTGCCTGCCCTTCGTGCACACGGCTCGGTTGGTCGCCTTGGCCACGCTCGTCGCGACGAGCTGTGTCTTGGTGGCCTTCTTCAGGGTGAGTACGTTCTCGCAGATGCCGCCGATCTGGTCGGTCTGCCGCATCGTGCCGAACTTCTCGCCCACGGCGGCCTGGTGGACGGTGACCCGGAACGTGCCCATCGGCAGCGTGCCGTTGAGACCCGTCGCGTCGCCTTCCCAGGTACCGAGGTAGGACCCGGGAATACCGCGGGCCTCGCTCTGGCCGGCCCCGTCCTCGGCCGAACTGCTGCTGGGCTGGGGGGAGTAGGCGCGGTCGGCGTGAGCCCCCTGGTCCGAGGAGCCGCGGTCGAACAGCCCGAGTACGAACGCCGATCCGACGGAGACCGCGGCCAGCGCCCCCGCGACCGCCAGCGCGACCGTGCAGCTCACCCGGCGGCCACGCCCGCCCGCTCCCGGCGCGGAGGTCGCGGCAACGCTCACGGAGAACTTCCCGGGCTCCCCGTCGGCGGGAGATACGGCGTCCGACGGCCACGCCTGCTGCCCGGGGGCGGAAGGCACCCCGGTTGTGTCCATACTGGGCGGCGGACCGAAAACTCCGGCCGGTGGTGGCCCGAACCTACCCGGAGCCGGAGCTGAAGCCGGAGCCGGAGCTGAAGCCGGAGCCGGAGTCGAATCCGGCGCAGGGCCGTCCTCGGTCGGCGGCGTGTCACCGGCAGGCGCCCCGGACGGCTCGCCCGCCGGCAATATGTCAGCCGGTGTCGCGGAACCATGCGCCTGCCAAGAGCCGTCCGCGGAGGATTGCGGCCCGGACGGCTCCTCCGTCGACACCCTGCTGAACCCCACCGGTCCCGACGGTGTCGCCTCCGTCGCCTCCAGGTTCAGCAGGTGTACGGCGCTTCGGCTGACCTGCTCCACCAGCGGTCCCGGCAGCCAGCCGCCCGCGACCAGACGGGCCGCGCCCTGCGGGGCGAGGCGGCGGGCCACCTGCTCCGGGGCGGGCCGCGCTGCCGGGTCCTTGGCCAGACACTCGGCCACCAGCTCCCGCAACCCGTCCTCCAGCGGGCCGAGTTCGGGTTCCTCGTGAACGACCTTGTACAGCAGTGCCGCGGACGAGTCGCCGGGGAAGGGGGGCTTTCCGGTCGCCGCGTACGCCAGCACCGCACCGAGTGAGAAGACATCGCCCGCTCCCGCGCCCGCATGCGCTCGCGCGGGGGCGTCCTCGGCGTCCTTGCCGAGGATCTGCTCGGGGGCCATGTAGCCGGGCGAGCCGACGGAGACGCCCGTGGCGGTCAGCGACACCGTGCCGTCGGTGGCCCGTGCGATGCCGAAGTCGATGAGGAGCGGGCCGTCCAGGGTCAGCAGGACGTTCGACGGCTTCACGTCCCGGTGGACCAGGCCCAGTCCGTGCACCACCGCGAGCGCCTCCGCGAGGCCCGCGCCCAAGGCCCGTACCGAATGCGCGGGCAGCGGGCCGCCGCCCGCGACGGCGGCGGCCAGTGAGGGACCGGCCGCGTACCCGGTCGCCACCCACGGCACCGGGGCCTCGGGGTCCGCGTCCAGGACGGGCGCGGTCCACGCGCCGCCGACCCGCCGCGCGGCCTCCACCTCGCGGCGGAAACGGGCACGGAACTCCTCGTCCAGCGCGAAGTGCGGATGCACGACCTTGACCGCGACCGTGCGCCCACCGGCACTGCGCCCCAGATAGACCCGGCCCATCCCGCCGGAGCCGAGCCGGCCGAGCAGCCGGTAGGGCCCCACGACGGTGGGTTCACCGGTCTCGAGCGGCTGCATGGCTTTCCCCCCGTTCCCCCGGTACGCCTCGCGTCCCCAGCAGGGTAGTGCCCGCCACCGCTGGAACTCCCCTACGGCTCCAGGAGCTTGACCTTCACGTCCGCCGGGAACCCGGTCGTCGGGCCGACCCGTCGGGCGAACTCCGCGACCGCCTCCAACTGGGGCCCGCCGAAGCGGAAGTCGAGCGTCGTGAAGTACCGCTCCAGGAGCCGCTCGTCGAAGGCCTCCCAGCGGGCCGCCTGCTCCGCGACCTTGCCGACCTCCTCCAGGGACAGGTCACGGGAGGCCAGGAAGGCCTCGTGCACCTTGCGGGTGACGACCGGCTCGCGCTCCAGGTAGTCGCGCCGGGCCGCCCACACCGCGAAGACGAACGGCAGGCCCGTCCACTCCTTCCACAGCGCGCCGAGGTCGTGCACGTCGAGGCCGTAGCGGGGTCCGTCGATCAGGTTGGCGCGCAGGGCGGCGTCACCGATCAGTACCGCCGCCTCGGCCTCCTGCATCATCACGCTGAGGTCGGGCGGGCAGGTGTAGTAGTCCGGCTTCACCCCGTACCGCTCGGAGAGCAGTAGCTGGGCGAGGCGTACGGACGTCCGTGAGGTGGAGCCCAGGGCGACCCGGGCGCCGTCGAGGCGGTCCAGCGGCACCTGGGAGACGATCACACAGGACATCACCGGGCCGTCGCAGCCGACGGCGATGTCCGGGAGAGCGACCAGCTCGTCGGCGTGCCTGAGGAACTCGACCAGGGTGACCGGTGCGATGTCCAGGTCGCCCTGCACCAGCTTCTCGCTGAGCTTCTCGGGGGTGTCCTTGGTGAGCTCGAAGTCCAGGAGCGTCCCGGTTCTCGCGAGCCCCCAGTACAGAGGCAGGCAGTTCAGGAACTGAATGTGGCCTACACGTGGCCGGGTGCGAGAATTGTCCACATCGCGAGACTAGACCCCATGCGGTACGGTGCTGGCCCCAGGGCCCCAGGCGGCTTGAGTAACCCCCGCGACCCCTGGTGTCAACCTCTACGACTACGATGGGACACCGGGACGTCAACCCGGCTCGCCGAACGTTCAGACATTCGAGCGACGTGATCTTGAGCTCTATTGCTTTCGGCTGCCCTCGTGCTAGGCTCGCCGCAAGTTGCAGTTTGGTTTCCTTGCAGTACAGAGCCTGCGGAGCATGTAACCGCGGGCTCTCGTCGTTTTCAGACATATGCAGTTGTGCGGCGTTCAGTTTTCACACTTGCAGGTTCTGGAGCAGGGCAACCCTTTGGGCCCAAGGAGGGCTTATGGCTACCGGAACCGTGAAGTGGTTCAACGCCGAAAAGGGCTTTGGTTTCATCGCCCAGGAAGGCGGCGGCCCCGACGTCTTCGTCCACTACTCCGCGATCAACGCGAACGGCTTCCGCTCGCTCGAGGAGAACCAGCAGGTGAGCTTCGACGTGACGCAGGGTCCGAAGGGCCCGCAGGCGGAGAACGTCACGGCCATCTGAGGTCTCGATCTCGGAGTTTCGGTCTTCGGTTCCAGGCCTTCGGCTCACAGGGGCTTTGAGCTCACTGAACCCGATGCTTTGATCCGGAACGGACAGCAGTACCCAAGGAGCCCCGCGCGCCATCCGGCGCAGGGGGCTCCTGCTTTTTTGACGCCTGCTCCTCCGCCTTCGCCTGCCCCTCCGCTCTCGTCTTCCTCCCCGGGCCTCGTGCCGCGCGAGGCGCACGGGTTCACACGTGCTGCATGATCAGCACGAACATGGTCCCGGGTGCCAGCGCCTCATAGGAATGTGGGACATCGCCGCGGTAGGCCATGTAGTCGCCGGGGCCGAGCTCCACCTCCTCGCCGCGCGGCCCCGCGAGGACCCGCCCCGCGCTCACCACCAGGTGCTCCATCGAGCCCGGGAGGTGCGGCTCCGAGTCGCGCACCGACCCCGGCTCCAGCCAGGCGTAGTAGATGTCCCGGCGGGCGCCCGGCGGGCTCGCGGAGAGCAGGGTCGCCGTATAGCTGGACTGCTCGGAGTGCACGGTCGGCCCCTCGCCCGCACGGATCACCTGCACCGGCGGGGCCGGCGGTTCGACGAGCGCGCTGAACGGCACGCCGAGCGCCACACCGAGCGCCCACAGCGTCTCCACGCTGGGGTTGCCGCTCGCTGCCTCAAGCTGGGACAGCGTGGACTTCGCGATGCCGGCACTCTTGGCCAGTTCGGAGAGGGAGAGCCCGGCGCGGGCGCGTTCGCGGCGCAGGGCTGCGGCGATCCAGTCGAGGGGAAGCCGGGCCGGAGGGGTGCTGTCATCGGTCATGCTGTTCGCTCCGTCGGTACGTTCGTTCGCCTTGACGAACGGGACTGTGTTGTCCATTGTAGGAAACATGCGTTCGCTCTACCGAACATCCGCTTCGGCCATTGACCCTTCTCTGCTCCGGGACGTGTCCCTCGTCTGTCTCGCCAGCGGTGTGGTCGGCGTGTCGTTCGGCGCGATCGCGGTCGCGGGCGGGTTGCCGGTATGGGTGCCGGTGGTGATGTCGCTCGTGGTGTACGCGGGCTCGGCGCAGTTCAGCACGGTGGGGATCCTGCTGGCCGGGGGCGGGCCGGTGGCCGCCGCGGCCACCGGCCTGCTGCTGAACACGCGCACGGCGGCCTTCAGCCTCGCCGTGGCGGACGTGCTGGGCGACCGGGGCCGCCTGGTCCGGTTCGCGGGGGCGCATCTGGTGACCGACGAGACGGTCGCCTTCGCCCTGGCCCAGCCGGACCCGGCGCGGCGCCGGGCGGCGTTCTGGCTCTCGGGCCTCGGGCTGTACGCGGCGTGGAACGTGTGCGTGCTCGGCGGAGCGCTGGCCGGCAGCGCGCTCGGCGACACGGACAGGTTCGGCCTGGACGCCGCCTTCCCCGCCGTCCTGGTGGCCCTGGTCCTGCCCGCCGTACGCGAGGACGCCGGCGTACGCCGGGCCGCGCTGACCGGCGGCGCGGTGGCACTGGCCGTGTCGCCGTTCGTGCCGGCCGGGATGCCGGTGCTGCTGGCTCTCGCGGGGCTGCTCGCTCTCGGGAGGCGGGCATGACGGCCACGGTCGCGGCGATCCTCGCGCTCGCCGTGGGCACGTACGCCTTCCGGCTGGTGGGCCCGTTGCTGCACGGCCGGGTCGAACTGCCGGACCACGTCCAGCGGTTGCTGTCGGCGGGCGCGATGGTACTGCTGGTCGCCCTGCTGGCCACGGGCGCGCTCACCGAGTCGGGCGGCTTCGCGGGGTGGGCGCGGCCGGCGGGGGTGCTGGCGGGCGGAGTCCTGGCGTGGCGCCGGGCGCCGTTCGTGGTCGTGGTCCTGGGCGCGGCGACGACCACGGCTCTCCTGCGGGCGGCCGGGGTGGGTTAGGGCGTGTTCTGAGTTGCCTGCCTGCCTGCGTCGCGTCGCAACGCAGGCAGGCAGGCAACTCAGGACCCCGCCGGGCCGGTCGGCGGCCGCACAGCCGCGCTACCAGGTCACGGGCAGCTCGATCGGGAAGCGGCGGATCGTTTCCGTGTCCCAGCGCACCTCCTCCGGCGCTACCGCCAGCCTCAGCCCCGGGAAGCGCTCCACCAACCGGCCGATGGCCACTTCCAGTTCCGCCATGGCCAGCGGTACGGCGATGCAGCGGTGTCCGCCCCAGCCGAACGTCATGTGCGGCGCGGAGGGTCGACCGGGGTCGATGACGTGCGGGTTCGGGTAGCGCTCCGGGTCGCGGTTCGCCGTCAGGTAGGAGACGTGGACGAAGTCGCCTGCCCGGATCCGTGCCCCGTCCATCTCCACGTCCTCCCGTGCCACCCGCGGGATGCCGACGCCCTTGCGGAAGGGGATGTAGCGAAGCAGTTCGTTCAGGACGTCCGTCAGGGACTCAGGGCGGCTCCTGAGGTGCTCCATCAGCTCGGGACGGGTCAGGAGGAGGTAGGCGATGTTGCTGATCTGGCAGGTGGCCGTGTCCTGGCCGCTCAACGTCAACGTCAGCGCCATGACCGCGAGTTCCTGGTCGTCGAACGTGTCGTCGCCCTCCCTGGCGGCGGCCAACGCGCTGATCAGGTCCTTCCCGGGAGAGCGCCGCCGTTGTTCGACCAGTTCGCCGAAGTACGCCCGCAGTTCGGCCTTGGCCGCCGCGGCGGTCTCGCGGGTGTCCGGGCCGGTGGCAAGGAGCTGGTGCACGTACTCCTGCATCCGAGGCCAGTCGTCCCGGGGGATGCTGAGCAGGTCGAAGATGGTCTGCCGGGGAAACGGGTCCGACAGATGGCGCACCAGATCCGCCGGCTGCCGCTGCGCGGCCATCTCGTCGAGCAGGGTGTCCGCGAGCCGGATGATCGTCTGCCGCATCTGGTCGACGTGCCGTGGGGTGAAGGCCTGCGACGCCAGGTGCCGCAGACGGCTGCTGTGCGGAGGGTCCATCACATTGATCGACTCCGGGGAGACGATGGGCTCCGGCGTCAGCCTCGGGTAGTCGGACCCGATGATCCCCGCCCGGCTGAACCGTTGGTCGGTGGTCACTTGGCGTACCCCGTCGAACCCGGTGACCAACCATGCGTCGGCGTCGCCGTACGGCAGGCGGATACGGGTGAGGGAATCGCGGGTCATGAGCGCCGCGAGCGAGGGATCGAACTCCAGCGCCTCGCTGAAGTCGAACGGGCACGTGATTGGTTCTCTGCCAGGGGTCATCGCGCGGTTCTCCTGTCGGTCCTCCGCCGTCATACGGGCCTCCTGGCGAGATGGAAGCACGCACGGCAGCGGACGCCCGCCAGCACCGCCCCCGCTTGGGGCCAGGTGGGCTAGTGCTGTGGCCGGAAAGGTTCACCGGCGCGGGAAACGCCCCGGTCGGGCCGCGACGCCCGTCGCGCGGCACCGCCCGCTCACCCCTGGTACAGCCCCTCCACTTCCGGTGCGAAGTCCCGCAGGACCGCCTCCCGGCGCAGCTTCATCGACGGGGTCAGGTGGCCGGACTCCTCCGTGAAGTCCACCGGGAGCACGGCGAAGCGGCGGATCGACTCGGGACGGGAGACGAGCTTGTTGGCCTCGTCCACCGCGCGTTGCAGGACCGCCTTCAACTCCTCGTCCCGCACCAGGAGTTCCGGCGGCAGCGGATCCTTGCCGTTCATCCGGCACCAGTGGGTGACGCCCTCCGGGTCCGGTGTGATGAGGGCGGTGACATAGGGGCGACCGTCGCCGAGGACCATGCACTGGGAGATCAGGGGGTGGGAGCGCAGCCGGTTCTCCAGGGGTGCGGGGGCTACGTTCTTTCCGCCCGTCGTGATCAGGATTTCCTTCTTCCGGCCGGTGATCGTCAGATAGCCCTCGTCGTCGAGGCGGCCGATGTCGCCCGTCGGGAACCAGCCGTCCGAGGCAGCCGGGATCACGCCGGCCGCGTGGTGGTCCCAGTAGCCGCGGAAGACCTGGCCGCCTGAGAGCAGCACCTCGCCGTCCTCGGCGATACGGACCCTGGTGCCGGGCAGGGGCCGGCCCACCGTGCCCAGGCGAGGCTTGAGCGGGGGCGTGATGGTGGCCGCACCCGTCGTCTCCGTCAGCCCGTAGCCTTCGAAGATCTCTATGCCCGCGCCCGTGTAGAACGCGGCGAGACGGCGGCCCAGCGGGGAGCCGCCACAGATGACGTGACGGACCCGGCCGCCGAGCGCGCCCCGGATCGGTCGGCAGACAAGGGGGTCGGAGAGAGCGCGGGCCGTCTTCAGGGCACGGTTCGGTCCGGGGCCCGTGCCGTGCCGGTGGGCTTCCAGCGCCTCACCGTAGCGGCGGGCCACGCTCGCCGCGCGGTCGAAGGACGGCGCCCGGCCGCCACGCTCGGCCGCCGCCCGCGTGTTGTTGTAGACCTTCTCCAGCACGTACGGGATGGCCAGCAGGAACGTCGGTCTGAAGCTCGCGAGGTCGGCCAGCAGGTCCGCCGCCTTCAGGCTCGGCGCGTGGCCCAGGCGTACCCGAGCGCGGACGCAGGCGACGGCCACCATACGGCCGAAGACATGGGACAGGGGCAGGAACAGAAGCGTCGACGGATCCTCACCCGGCTTCGGCTTGAACACCGGGTGGAGGAGTTCGATCGCGTTGTCCACCTCCGCCAGGAAGTTGCCGTGCGTCAGCGCGCAGCCCTTGGGGTGGCCCGTCGTGCCCGAGGTGTAGACGAGTGTGGCCAGCGTGTCCGGGCCCAGCATGTCCCGGCGTGCGGCGACCTGCTGGTCGGTGACCCGCTCTCCGGTCTTCGCCAGCCGCTCCACGTGCCCCTTCTCCATCACCCATACATGGCGCAGGTCGGGAAGGCGGGCGCGCTCGGGGCCGAGGGTCGCCTCCTGACCGGCCGTCTCGGTGACCAGGGCCACGGCGCCCGAGTCCTGGAGGATCCAACGGGTCTGGAAGACCGAGGAGGTGGGGTAGACGGGCACCGGTACCAGGCCCGCGGCCCAGGCGGCGAAGTCGAGCAGCGTCCACTCGTATGTCGTGCGCGCCATGACCGCGATCCGGTCGCCCGGCATCAGGCCCTCGGCGATCAGGCCCTTCGCCACCGTCAGGACCTGGTCGGCGAAATGCGCCGCCGTCACGTCCGTCCACCCGCCGTGGCCGTCGCGGCGGCTGAGCACCCGGTGGCCGGGCGCCGCGTCCGCGTTCTCGAACGGCAGGTCAGCGAGCGAGCCGTGGGTCACAGGCCGCGCCAGCGGGGGAACGTACGCCTCCCGCACCTCCCCGTTCAGCCGCCGTGTCTCCGGCTCCACGAGCACCGGCCCGCCGTCGTCGCCGGGACTGTCAGGGGCGGCGGGTGCGGGCGAGGACGAGAGGGACATGGGGCAGCTCCTGAGGCCTGCGGCGGTGCACCGCTTCGCCGCATGAGGTACGTGCCATGCGCTCCGGGACGTTCACCGGCGGGCGCGGCTCGGTGGGTGTCACCGCTGTTTCGGACCGCGATCGTACGGCGCCCGCGTGGCGAGTCTGTGCGGGTTCGGGGACGGGGATGTGCAGCCTGGGCGCGCCGCATCTCCCAGGCGCGCTCCGGGTGGGCGGTCGGGTGGGGTGATCCGGAGTTCCTCGCCCGCACGGCTCTTGCCCCGGGTGACTTCAAGCTCCTACGCCCACCGCGTGGCCGGTCAGGACCCTACTCGTGGTCGGGGGGCGACCAGGGGCGGCCCTCCATGAGGTCGCCGAGGCCCGCCCAGGCGAAGTTCATCAGGGTCGTGGCGGCCTGTCGGGCGGAGACGCCGGGGGTGGCGTTGGCCCAGGCGGCGAGGGACTCGGCGGCCCCGACCAGGGCCTCGGCGAGCCCGGCGGCCTCGCGCTCGGACAGGCGTGGGTCCCGGTGGTCCGCCACGGGGGCGTCTCCGTCACGCACGGCCGCCACGATGAGCTGTGTCACGAACGCGACGATCTCCTCGCGCATCGCGGCGACCTCGGAGGCGAAGGGTTCACCGTGCGTACGCGCCTGGAGGTGCAGGACCGCCCAGCCGTCCGGGTTGCGCGCGGTGTGCGTGAAGAACGCGCACAGACCGTTCCAGAGCTGGCGGTCGGCGGAGAGAGACGGCCGCACCCCGACCCGCACGGCCTCGGTGAGCGCCGCGGCCTCACGGCGGATGCAGGCGGTGAAGAGCTCTTCCTTGGAGTTCAGATACAGGTAGACCAACGGCTTGGACACACCGGCGAGTTCGGCGATCTCGTCCATGGACGCGGCCATGTACCCCCGCTGCCCGAAGGTCTTCACCGCGGCGTCGAGCATCTGCTGCTCACGGACCGCCCGCGGCATCCGCCTGCTCTTCACGGAACCCATGAAGGAGAGGGTAGTTGGACGCGGTCGCAGGCACCCCGACCCGCCGTGGCACCGGACGCCTCGACCACGCGCCCGGCCCCGTGTCGGGCTACGCCTGGGCCGCCGACGTCACTACGCCTGGCCCTGCGCCCTGACGGCGTCGTCCGCCTCGTCCTCCTGGCCGCGGTTCGCCTCGAGGTTGGCCTTCATGCGGTCGACCTTCCCCACGATCTGCACGGAGGCCCGGTCCCGCTCCTTGCGCAGCACCACGAAGCTGATCGGGGCCGAGATCACCAGGGCGAGCAGGATGATCCACAGGGCGTTGTTGGCGCCGATGCGCGCGCTGGGGGCGAGGCCCGAGTAGACGAGGCCCGAAACGACCACGAGGCAGCCCACGAAGATACCGAAGCGCATCAGCGTGTAGCGGAGCATCTCAAACCACTCTTCCGTTCCGTGAGGGTCTCCCCGGTTCGAGCGATGCCGCGAACCCGGGGGGATGTCCCAAAGGTCACTGTCCAGTGAAGCACGACCCGGGCCTCGATCTTGCAGGGGGGTTGAGCCCGGCCGGGTCATCCCAGCGGCAGCAGCATCGTGATGTCGTCGCGGTCGTCCCCGTTCGCCACCCGGATCGCGTCGGGCACCCGGCCGACCTCCTTGTAGCCGCAGGAGCCGTAGAACCGTTCCAGGCCGTGGCCGCCCCGGCAGGTGAGCCGTATCGCCTCGATGCCCTCGAAGCAGCGGGCCGCGTCCGCCGCGGCGGCCATCAGGTCCCGGCCGTAGCCCTTGCCCTGGTAACGCGGATGCACCATCACCGTGTAGAGCCACAGCCAGTGCGCCGCCATCCGGTCCGCGTTGAAGCTGAGGAAGGCGGTGGCGGCCACTCTTCGTCGCTCGTCGTACCCGACGAGCAGCCGGGCGCGTCCCTCGCTCATCGTCGCCAACTGCCTGACGAGGCTCGGGCGTATCTCCTCGCGCGTGACCGGCGGCACGAAGCCCACGGCCCCGCCCGCATTGGACACCTCGGTCCACAGATCGAGGAGGTCGTCGCGGAGGGCAGGGGTGATGGACGGGTCAAGCTCAAATGTAAGGGACATAGAGCGAGAGTATCTATTACATCGACGAGAGCTCAAACTCTCGATGCCGCCGGCACACAAAACGACAGGCCCCGGCCGGAGCCGGGGCCTGTCGGGGCCTGTCGGGGTTATGGGCTGCGGGACGCAGCTCAGAGGCGCATGGGCTGCGGGGCGTCCCGTCGCGCGGGGTCCGGGCCCTCGTACTCCCGGATGATCTCGTAGCGCGTGTTGCGTTCCACCGGCCTGAAGCCCGCGTCACGGATCAGGTCGAGCAGGTCCTCACGGGTCAGCTTGTTCGGGGTGCCGTAGTTGTCCGCGTCATGCGTGATCTTGTACTCGACGACCGAGCCGTCCATGTCGTCGGCACCGTGCTGCAGGGCCAGTTGCGCGGTCTGCACGCCGTGCATCACCCAGAAGACCTTGACGTGCGGAACGTTGTCGAAGAGCAGCCGCGACACCGCGAAGGTCTTCAGGGCCTCCGCGCCGGTCGCCATCGTGGTACGCGCCTGAAGGCGGTTGCGGATCTTCCCGTCCTTCATGTCCACGAAGTCGTGCTGGTAGCGCAGCGGGATGAAGACCTGGAAGCCGCCGGTCTCGTCCTGGAGTTCACGCAGCCGCAGCACGTGGTCCACGCGGTGGCGCGGCTCCTCGATGTGCCCGTACAGCATGGTGCACGGGGTCTTCAGACCCTTTTCGTGCGCCAGGCGGTGGATGCGCGACCAGTCCTCCCAGTGGGTCTTGTGGTCGACGATGTGCTGCCGGACCTCCCAGTCGAAGATCTCGGCGCCACCGCCGGTCAGCGACTCCAGGCCCGCGTCGATCAGTTCGTCGAGGATCTCGGAGGCCGACAGGCCCGAGATCGTCTCGAAGTGGTGGATCTCCGTTGCCGTGAACGCCTTCAGTGAGACGCCCGGCAGGGCCGCCTTCAACTCCCGCAGCGAGCGCGGGTAGTAGCGCCACGGCAGGTTCGGGTGCAGGCCGTTGACGATGTGCAGTTCGGTGAGGTTCTCCGACTCCATCGCCGTGGCGAGCCGGACCGCCTCCTCGATGCGCATCGTGTACGCGTCCTTCTCGCCCGGCTTGCGCTGGAAGGAGCAGTAGGCGCAGGACGCGGTGCACACGTTCGTCATATTGAGGTGACGGTTGACGTTGAAGTGGACGACGTCACCGTTCTTGCGGGTCCGCACCTCATGCGCGAGGCCGCCCAGCCAGGCCAGGTCGTCCGACTCGTACAGCGCGATACCGTCCTCGCGGGTCAGCCGCTCACCGGAGCGGACCTTGTCCTCCAGCTCGCGCTTGAGCCCGACATCCATGCCCTTACCTCTCCCTGCCGACAACTTCGACAACCGTACTCCCCCACCCTTGTGCGGCCCGTGCCGCCATACGGCGCCGCGCCTACTCCGACTCCGGCAGCTCGCCGACCCGGTTCTCCCACTTCGTGGAGAGCACGATCGTCGTCCGCGTACGGGAGACGCCCTGGGTTCCCGACAGCCGACGGATGGTCTTCTCCAGGTCGTCCACGTCGTTCGCGCGTACCTTGAGCATGAACGAGTCGTCGCCGGCGATGAACCAGCAGTCCTCGATCTCCTGAAGGCTCTTCAGACGGTGCGCCACGTCCTCGTGGTCCGCGGCGTCGGAGAGCGAGATGCCGATGAGGGCGGTCACGCCGAGGCCGAGTGAGGCAGCGTCGACGGTGGCACGGTAGCCCGTGATGACACCGGCCGCCTCCAGGCGGTTGATGCGGTCGGTGACGCTGGGCCCGGAGAGGCCGACGAGCCGGCCGAGTTCGGCATAGGAGGCCCTGCCGTTTTCACGCAGGGCCTGGATGAGCTGCCTGTCAACCGCGTCCATAGATCCGAAGCCTTTCATTGTTCGGCGTTCCCGCGAGTCTATGTATAGAACTTAAGGAGCACAGGGTCCGTCCCCTGTGAATCTTTTATGCGATCGGCGACGAGCCATGGTTTGGGCCCGTCGCCGTGAAACGCTGCCCCCACCCGTCACGCGCCTATGCGTCGGCCCGAGAGCCACCCCCGAGCTCACCCTTCCAACGGCGGTACAGCCCGTGCGGCACTCCCGCCGCGTCCAGCGCCCGCCCCGCGACGAAGTCCACCAGGTCCTGGATGTGCGTCGCCCCCGCGTAGAACGCCGGGGAGGCCGGCAGCACGACCGCGCCCGCCGCGTCCAGCGCCACCAGTTGCCGGAGCGTCTGCCCGCTGAGCGGGGTCTCCCGCACGGCGACGACGAGCCGCCGTCCCTCCTTGAGCGTGACGCTCGCGGCCCGCTGCAACAGGTCTTTGGACAGCCCGAGCGCGACCCCTGCCACACAGGCCGTGGAAGCGGGCACGATCAGCATCCCCTTCGCGGGGTACGACCCCGAGGACGGCCCGGCGGCCAGGTCGCCCGCACTCCAGTACCGCACACGGTCGCCGTCGATGTCCGCCTCGAACGTCCCCGGCTTGCCGTCGGCGCCCCGCTCCAGCCACTCCCGCAGGTCGTCCCGCCAGTGCGCGTCCCGGAAGGAGATTCCGGTCTCGTCGAGCAGTGTGAGCCGCGAGGCACGGGAGACGACGAGGTCGACGCTCTCCCCCGCAGCGAGGAGCCCGCGCAGCACGGCAGCGGCATACGGGGTGCCGGAAGCGCCGGACACCCCTACGATCCAAGGCGTACGCGGCTTCTCTCCTGGCTTGACTGGGTTCACGGCACCGAGCCTATCCGGCCTCCCGGAACGGGGACCGGCCAAGGGTCGGGATGCTGAGGGACCGCCTGTTCCGCCGCCGACGGGCCGGGTCAGGACTGGTGGCGCGCGTTCGGGTCGACCGGGAGGTGGGCGGTCGTGAGGGTCAGCTTCCCGAGCGGGGAGTCGACGGTCACATCGGGGCCGTAGGGGAGGGTGTCGCGGCCTAGGTAGCCGTCGGGGCCGGGGTTCCACATCGTCACGACGTGGCCCTTGAGCGGGTCGAAGATCAGGTAGTTGGAGATGCCTCGAGAGGCATACCAGCGGGGCTTCACTTCGTAGTCACGGCGGATGCTGCCCTGGGAGACCACCTCGACGACCAACTCGATGAGATCGGGCGAGTACGCGCCTTCGTTCTTCTGCACCTCCGCCGCAGGAATGACCGCCAGGTCGGGGCAGAACTCGTTGTCCTCGTCGAAGGGGAAGGCGACGTCGCTGGCGAACCCCCAGTCCGGGGCCACCTGCGCCGCCAGCAGGTTCCACACCTGCCGAATGGTCTCCGCATGGTGCGGCTTGACCGGACTCATCATGATGTTGCCCTCGACAATCTCCATCCGATAGCCGGGGAACATGTCCTCGAACCGGCTGAGCTGCGAGTGCAGGTGTTCCATGCCCGAGACGGTCATGACTGGCCTCCCTGGGGTCCTGCCCTCGATCGTAGGCGCACCGTACTCACACGGTCAGACCCCGAACCAGAAGGTCGAGCAGCGCACACACGAACAGGGCAATGCCGATGAACCCGTTGACACTGAAGAACGCGCGGTTGAGGCGGCTGAGGTCGTGGGGCCGCACGATCGAGTGCTCGTAGAGGAAGGCGCCCGCCGTGATCACCAGGCCCAGCCAGAAGAAGACGCCGGCTCCCGTGGCGACCGCGTACCACGCGAGCAACGCCGTCGTGATCGCGTGGCAGACGCGGGCGCCCCGGATCGCGGCCGGGATGCCGAAGCGGGCCGGCACCGACATGACCCCGATCTCGCGGTCCGTCTCCACGTCCTGGCAGGCGTAGATCAGGTCGAAACCGCCGATCCAGATACCGACGGCGAGACCCAGGATCACCGCCTCCCCGGACCACGCGCCGCTGATCGCCAGCCAGCCGCCGACCGGGCCCATCGCCTGGGCGATGCCGAGGATGGCCTGCGGGAAGTTCGTGAAGCGCTTGCCGTAGGGGTAGACCACCATCGGGATCACCGCGATGGGGGCGAGGGCGAGGCAGAGCGGATTGAGCAGGGCCGCGGCCCCCAGGAAGACAGCCAGGGCGATCAGGGCGCCGGTCCACGCATGGCGGACGGACATCGCGCCCGTGACCAGTTCGCGGTGCGCGGTCCTGGGGTTACGGGCGTCGATCTCCCGGTCGATGATCCGGTTGACCGCCATCGCGAAGGTGCGCAGGCCCACCATGCAGACGGTCACCAGCAGCAGCCGCGCCCAGTGGATGCTCTTGTCCCACTCGTACATCGCGGTGAGAGACGCGATGTACGCGAAGGGCAGGGCGAACACGGAGTGCTCGATCATCACCAGGCGCAGGAACGCCTTGGTGCGTCCCGGCTGCGGGATCGCGGCGGAAGCTGAACTCACAGCCCGTACTCCTTCCAGCGGCGGTCGACCTTCGCCGCCGTCTCCGGGTCGGACAGCACCATGTCGGGCCAGCCACCGTCCCGGGTGTAGCCCTCCTCGGGCCACTTCTTCGTCGCGTCGATACCCGCTTTGCCGCCCCAGAACTGCTGGTAGGAGGCGTGGTCGAGGTGGTCGACGGGGCCTTCGACGACCGTGAGGTCACGGGCGTAGTCCGTGTTGCCGAGGGCCCGCCAGGCGACCTCGTGCAGATCGTGCACGTCGCAGTCGGAGTCGACGACCACGATCAGCTTGGTCAGCGACATCATGTGCGCGCCCCAGATGGCGTGCATCACCTTCTGGGCGTGCTTGGGGTACTTCTTGTCGATCGAGACGATCGCGCAGTTGTGGAAGCCGCCCGACTCGGGCAGGTGGTAGTCCACGATGTCCGGCACGATGATCTTGAGGAGGGGGAGGAAGAAGCGTTCGGTGGCCCGGCCGAGGGGTCCGTCCTCCGTCGGGGGGCGGCCCACCACGATCGACTGGAGCAGGGGGCGGCGGCGCATGGTGACGCAGTCGATCTTCAGGGCGGGGAAGGGCTCCTGCGGCGTGTAGAAGCCGGTGTGGTCGCCGAAGGGGCCCTCGGGGAGCATCTCGCCGGGCTCCAGCCAGCCCTCCAGTACGACTTCGGCGTTGGCCGGGACCTGCAGCGGTACCGTCTTGCAGTCGACCATCTCGATCCGCTTGCCCGCGATGAACCCGGCGAAGAGGTACTCATCGATGTCGCCGGGGAGGGGCGCGGTGGAGGCGTACGTGACGGCGGGCGGGCATCCGAAGGCGATGGCGACCGGGAGCTTCTCGCCGCGCCTGGCCGCCACCTGGTAGTGGTTGCGGCTGTCCTTGTGGATCTGCCAGTGCATGCCGATGGTGCGCCGGTCGTGGCGCTGGAGGCGGTACAGGCCGAGGTTGCGGATCCCGGTCTCCGGGTCCTTGGTGTGCGTGAGCCCGAGGTTGAAGAAGGAGCCGCCGTCCTGGGGCCAGGTGAAGAGGGCGGGCAGGGCGTCGAGGTCGACGTCGTCGCCCCGCAGGACGACCTCCTGCACCGGCGCGCCCGCCGACTTGACCTTCTTGGGCGGCACATGGGCCATCGTGCCGAGCTTCCCGAAGGCCTCGCGCATCCCGACGAACCCGTGCGGCAGTTCCGGCTTCAGCAGGCCACCGATCCGCTCGGAGATCTCCCCGTACGACTTCAGACCGAGGGCCTTCAGCAGGCGCCGGTCGGTCCCGAAGACGTTCATGGCGAGCGGCATGGCCGAACCGCGCACGTTCTCGAAGAGCAGCGCGGGCCCGCCGGACTTCTGCACCCGGTCGACGATCTCACCGACCTCGAGATGGGGGTCGACCTCCGCTTTGATGCGCTTGAGGTCTCCCTCGCGTTCCAGTGCCCGGAGCAGGGACCGAAGATCGTCGTAAGCCATGCGTCCCAGTATCGCCGAGGGGCCGCTTCGCCCCTGCGCCCACCCCTGCCTCACCCCTGCCGGGCCGACGGGGTCGCCGGCGGGATGGCGCGGCCGGCACGGGCTACCCTGACCCCGTCAGCGGGGCTGTCCGGCGCCCCGTCACCGTCTTCTGGGGGATCGCACGACCATGCTCAGGTATCTGCCCTTCCTGCTGGTCCTCGCGTTGTGGATCTACGCCTTCATCGACTGCCTGAACACCCCCGAGGAGCAGGTGCGAGGGCTGCCCAAGGTGGTCTGGGTCATCATCATCCTGCTCTTCGGCGAGGTGCTGATCGGACCGATCGCCTGGCTGGTCGCCGGCAAGGCGCGCCAGGCCCCGGTGAACGGCTCCACGCCGTCCGAGTGGCATCGCAACCAGCGCACGACCTGGGTCGCGCCCGACGACAACCCCGAGTTCCTGAAGTCGCTGAAGGAAGAGAACAAGAAGGACGAGTCGCTCCTGAAGGACTGGGAGGCCGACCTGCGCCGCCGCGAGGAGGAGCTGCGACGCCGGGAGCGGGGCGAGGAGCCTTCGGCCGACTGAGTCCCGAGCGGTACCGGACGCGGAGCTTGACGCGGGCCACCCGGAGTCCCGGGCGGCCCGCAGTCCGTGTCGTCAGGAGATGCGGATGCTCGACCAGTTCGTGGCCTTGCCGACCTGCGAGCGCTTGCCGAGGCCGCCCTTGCCGTCGCCCCGGTTCAGCCAGGCACGGCCGCTCTTGTCGAGCGAGATCACGTCGGCCCGGCCGTCCCCGGACAGGTCCAGCCCGCCGACCACGTCCTTGTAGGTCGCCCCCCAGTCCTTGAAGACCAGCGCCCGGGGTTTGAAGGTGCCCTTGCCGGTCCCGTCGAACCGCCACAGCTTCTTCGCCCCGTCGAGGCCCAGCAGATCCATCCTGCCGTCGCCGTTGAGGTCCCCGGCGGCGATCAGCTTCTTGTAGCCGCCGAAGCCGGACCCGACGAGCGTACGGGCCTTGAAACCGCCCTTGCCGTTGTTGGCGTACAGATACAGCTTCCCGGTCGCTGCGGACCGGGTCAGCAGGTCGGGACGGCCGTCGCCGGTCACATCGCCGGGCGAGACGACCGCGTTGTAGCCGCTCCAGTCCGCGGAGACCTTCACGGAGGACGTCTTCTGGTCCGGCAGCCCACCGCAGACCGGTGTGAAGATGCGGGCCTCACCCTTCGGGGAGCGGACGAACACGTCGTTGCAGCCGTCGCCGTCGAGGTCGCCGTAGGGCAGCACCTGCGTGCCCGCCGGCCAGGTGGTCGCGCGCTTCTGGGCGGTCAGCTCGGTCGCGCCGCCCGCGTACACCTTCAGCCCGCTGCTGCTCCAGCCGAAGAGGTCGGCCTTGCCGTCGTCCGTGTAGTCACGCCACTTGGGCAGCGCCCGGCTGGTGGTGGTGACCTGGTAGGTCCCGTCCAGAACGTAGGAGTTCGACTGGGTCAGCAGGTACTCGTCCCAGAGCACCACGGGGCGTCCCAGCGCGTCGGAGGCCATCTTGGGCGCGCCGGTGGCCTGGGCGCCGGTCGCGCTCAGCCGCCGCGCCGGGGACCAGGTGCCGCCCTTGAAGACGGCGGCCATCACGTACTCCTTGCCCGAGTAGCCCGCCCGCCACGTCACCGTGACCGTGCCGCCCGAGGTGGCGACCGCGCCGACCGCGTGCACCTTGGTCGTGGCGAACGGCTGCTTGTACGGCAGCCAGGCGCCGGTGGCCGCCGAGCGCACCGCGTACCAGGGGTCCCACGAGCCGGGTCCCCCGCCTGCAACGAAGAGGTCGCCGCCCGGCAGGTAGACGGGCGCCGTCATCCCGTTGGTGCTGCCGGAGGTGGCGGCGGTCCGCGGGGTGCTCCATGTCGTGGCGCCGGCGGACCGGCGCGTGTGCATGACGTGCCCGGCCTCGTTGTAGAACACGTCGAAGCCGCCCTGCGGACTGGCGAAGACCTTCGGCTGTGCCAGGTTCACACCCGGCACCGGGAAGTCCTTGACCGCGGTCCAGCCGGCCGCGCCGGGGGCCTTCTCCAGGGCGACGATGGCCTGGCTCGCCGACCACTTCCACACCAGCAGGGCGGTGCCGTCCTTGGCGATCGCCAGCTCCATGCCGGAGATGTCCCGACTGCCGGACGGCGGCTGCGTGTTGAGGTCGGCCGGAGCGGTCCACTCGGCCCCCGGGCCGGCCTTCTCGGCGGCCCTCACGACACCGTTGACCGTCCACACGACGATCAGCCGGCCGTCGGAGGTCGCCGCCATGTGGTGGTAGCCGTGCTCGGGGACCTCGGCGATGTACTCGGGCTCGGAGAAGGCGGTCGCGCCAGGCGCGAGGGTGGCCACCCTCAGCCAGTAGTTGTAGTGGTCGTCAGGGCGCTTGGCCCGCCAGACAAGGCGCACCGAGCCGTCGCTGAGCGAGACCAGCTCGGTGTTGTACCCGCCGGCGTCCGGCCAGGTCTGCGGGGCCAGCCAGCGGGTGCTGCCGGCGGGCCGGATCCGGGTGCCATTGGCGAGGGAGACGAGGGTGCCGTTCTTCGCCGACACGAGGGCGCTCAAGCTGCCCGGGGCGTGCGCGGTGCGGGTGCCCCACGGGCCCGGCGCACGCTTGTCGGCGGTGGTCGTGGCGGTGGTGGCGGTGGCCGCGGCTGTGGCAGTGGTCTGGGCAGCGGCCGGAGCCACTGCCGCCAGGGTCAGGACGGGCGTGAGCGCGATGCCGAGCACCGCACGGAAATGCGAAATCATGGAATGCCCCCCCGGGCAGGGCGTATCCGGTGGCCCGAATTCGCCGGACTGTTCGAACAAGTCAGGCGCAGCGTATATCAGCCAAGATCGACCCGGGCAGAGCAGGATGCCCTCACTCCACCGGCGGGGTAAGGGGCGTCGCTCGAGGAGGAGTTGTGGCACCCGGAGCGGGACGAGGACCTACGGCCTACTGAGCCCCACGTAAGCGCTAGACGAGCCCGGCGACGAACGCGGACCAGGCCCGGCACGAGACCAACAGCACTGGGCCATCAGGGTTCTTGCTGTCGCGGACGGGGACGGTGGCGGGGAAACCGGGGGCGATTTCGATGCAGTTGCCGCCGTTGTTTCCGCTGTAGCTGCTCTTGATCCAAGTCGCCATGCCGAGGTCGTGCCTGTCCATGATGCTCGCACCCCTTCAACGCGCTTCTGATCCGAGCGGCCGACTCGTGGGCTGACAGGGCGTCTGCCCTGAGCACATCATAGGTCTGGCTGTGGCGTGTGTACGTCTCCGGATCGTCGCTGAAATGGCCACGCTCCAGCGACTCCGAGTACACCCAGCGGCGTCCGTTCGGTAGATCGATCAAGGACATTGAGGTATTGGGCCGGACGACGCCAAGGAGGTCTGCCGGTACGACTTGTACACGGATGTTGGAACGCTGCACGACGTCCAGCAGATGCTCAAACTGGTCCCGCATGACGTCAGGGCTCCCGACCGCACTGCACAGACAGCTTTCGTCCAGTACGGCGACATATAGCGGGCCACCATCGGTGAGAAAGCGCTGCTGCCGACTCAGGCGTGCTCGAACGCGCTCCTCCACATCATCACCACTCGCGATCTGGGAGAAGAGCGCCCGCGCGTAGCCCTCGGTCTGCAACAGGCCGGGGACGACCAACTCTTGATACTCACGTAAGGCCACCGCCTCCGCGTCCATGTCAGCCCGGCGCTGGAACCAATCCGGATGCTCCACCTGCGGATACCAGTCGATCCGCCCCCACAGCCGCAGCAACACCCCACCCGTACCCAGCAGTTCGTCGCACTTCTTCGCGAACGTGTCCTGTGGCACCCGTGTTCCCGCCTCCACGCGGGCCACGTGCGAGCGGTCGCACGGGATCTCGCGCGACAGCCCCTCCTGTGTGAGCAGGGCCGCCTCACGGAAGTGCCGCAGCACCTCGCCGAACACCGCGGCGGTGCTGGCCCCCGAGCCGGCCTCGGCGTTGCGTCGGCTCACAGCGCCCCCCTCTGTGACAGTGCGCCAGTCGCACGCGGCGGGCATTGAATCGCCCCGCTTCACTCCGCGACGCTTGACACACTCAGAGTAATGAACGGGAGTGTGTGTGGAAGCGGAAACGGACAGGCCGACGGTCGTCGAACCCGGCACGCTCGTCTACGACCCGCAGACCGGCGAGGTCGGCGAGTACCGGGACAAGGCGGGCCCCTACGCGATACTGCGCCCCGTGGGCGGCGGCCGGGAGTGGGAGGCCGATCCGCTGCTGATCCGCCCGGCCACGCAGGAGGAACGGCTCAGTGCCGGGGTGAAGGCGGCCAACCGGCAGTCGAGGCAGGCACGGTGACCGGACGCAGCGCATACGACGACCAGAGTGTGCCGCCCGTACCCGTACCCGGCTGTCCGGTCTGCGCGGGCCTCGCCTCACGGCGGGACGAGGCCCGTGCCAGGCGTGACGGCAGCGCGGAGACCGACGCGGCTGTACTGCTGCGCCGGCACCAGCGGCAGGAGCACGGGGGCGCCTCGGTCCGCGACGCGGTCATGGAGCCGCCTGGTGGGTGAGCAGGCGCCCGTCCACGTCCTCACCCGTCGCTGTGTGTCAGCGCCCGGCTTCCGGGTCGGCGAGCGAGACGGTGACGATCTCCTGGATGCGCTGGAGGTCGGAGCCCGCCCCCGTCGGGTTCAGGGAGTACACCACCCGGTGACCGAGGCTTCGGGTGGCGAAGAACCCGTTGTCCCAGCCGGGACGGGAACCGGTCTTGCCCCATGCGTACTCGCCGCTCGGGAGCTTGTAGCGCATCAGGCCGCCGACGCTGAAACAGGCATGCTTGCCGAAGCAACTCGTGTTGTCGGCGGCACTCTTCACCCTGGGCACGTGGAACGCCAGCTTCTGCTCGGCGGGCGGGAGCAGGCGGCCCCGGAACAGCGCCGTGATGAAGCGGTCGAGGTCGGCGGCGGTGGAGATCATGCCGCCCTCGACCCACGGGTAGGGGCTCTGCTCGGACACGTCCTGCCCGTCCACGAAGACCTGCGCATGGGGCGAGGGAATCGTCGGGTCATCGGCGGCGGGCAGGCTCGTGTGACTCAGGTGCAGTGGCCCAAGGATCCGGCGCTCCAGCTCCTCGGCGAAGGAGTGACCGGTGACCTCCTCGACGATCAGGCCGAGGACGAAGGAGTTGAGCCCGTTGTACTGCTGCTCGGGGTGGCGGGCGGGCGGCGTGTCGGAGGCCGCGGCGAACGACTCGCGCAGGAAGTCCCGGGGGCTCACGGACTTGAGCCACCATCCGGGCCCGTCGGCCGGGCCCGGAGTCGCGGCGGGTTTGGGCAGGCCACTCGTGTGGTCGAGGAGCTGGCGTACGGTGACGCGGTCGTAAGCGGCGGGCATCAGCCCGGGGACATACCGTCGCGCTGGTGCGTCCACGTCGATCCGGCGCTCGGCGACGAGTTGAAGCACCACCGTGTTGGTGAACACCTTGGTGACACTGCCGATCCGGAAATACGCGTCAGCGGTGACCGGACCGGCAGTAGCCCCCACGCCGTCCCGCCTGACCAGCGCGCCCGCCACGACGTCGTCCGGTAACTGGTCGAGGATGTCCTGGACGGTGGACCTCGCGGGAACCGGGGCGGTGGACGCGACACCGGCGGCGGTCGCGGGCAGCGCCGCGCCTGCGGTGAGAGCGGCGGCCAGGGCAAGGGCGGTGACGGCAAGGCGGCTACGCATCAAGGTTTCTCCAGAGCTGCGCCGACGGACTTCGTATCGACGTCAACTCTGCTGCGTACAGCGGCTGTCACCCATCAGTGATCACCCTGACCTGACCCTGAGCCGCCCCCTCAGGGCGAGTGAGGAGACGCCCCGGCTACGTGCGCGTCCAACGCTGCGACGCCTTCCCGGACTCGCACGGCGGGGTCGACACACCGCCGCCCACGGAACTCGTGGCGAGGCAGCCGCCGGGTTGATCGACCGTACGGCGTTTTCTGGAACTTGCCTCCGAAGGATCCGAGGGAAGAGCCCGCTCCTGTCCGAGGGGGCTCACCGGGTGCCGCTTCCCACATACGCGAGAAGGCGCTCGAACCGCTCCCGCCAGCCCGGGTCCCGCCCCTCCTCGCTCTCGTGCGTGAAACGCACCGTCGTCCCCTCAGGCCATCCCGGCTCCAGGTGGAAGCGGATGCGGCCACGGCCCTCCACCGTGTACTCGGCGACCCGCTCCACATCCCATGCCGTGATCCGGCCCCGGGCGGTGCCGTCGGGCAGGCGGAGCGCCACCGCGCCGCCGAGCCGTGGTTCGAACGGCTCGGCGGCGGCCAGCCACTCCCCCAGGCCCGCGGAGGTGGCCAGTGCGGGCCAGACCTCCTCCACGGCCCCGGGCAGACGCAGCAGGTAGTGCCGTACGTGCACATCCCCTCGACGCTCGGTGGTGCCCTCTTCGATGGGATTGCTCATGACACCAGCCTCGCGCGCGAACGGGGGATCCGCACTCCTTACGGGCCCTCGTGCCTCTTGTCGCCGACGGCCCGGCGCAGTACGGCTGCGTTACCCGTGACCTGGGCCTTTCTTCCCGTCAGCGAGGCCCGTCGTCCGTCCGTACGACAAAGGCCGGTTCCGGTGACATGGGTCACCGGGACCGGCCTTCGGTGTGCGGGACTTTCTCCCCGGGTCGTTACACGCCCGCGTACGAGTGCTTGCCGCTCACGAAGATGTTCACGCCGTAGTAGTTGAACAGGTAGCAGGCGAAGGCGATGAGCGCGATGTACGCCGCCTTCCGGCCCTTCCAGCCGGCGGTGGAGCGGGCGTGCAGGTAGCAGGCGTAGGCGACCCAGGTGATGAAGGACCAGGTCTCCTTCGGGTCCCAGCCCCAGTAGCGGCCCCAGGCGTCACCGGCCCAGATGGCGCCCGCGATGATCGTGAAGGTCCACAGCGGGAAGACGGCGGCGTTGACGCGGTAGGCGAACTTGTCGAGCGTGGCCGAGGCGGGCAGCCGCTCCAGGACGGAGCTCGCGAAGCGGCCGGGCGTGCCGCCGTCGGCCAGCTTGTTCTCGTACGAGTCCTTGAAGAGGTAGGCGAGGGTGGCGACCGCGCCGACGTAGAGGACCGCACCGCAGAAGATCGCGGTGGAGACGTGGATGTACAGCCAGTACGAGTGCAGGGCGGGGACCAGCTGGTCGCTGGCGGTGTACAGGACGGTGACGGCGAGGCCGAGGTCGAGCAGGACGGTGGTGATGAGGAAGAGGCCGATCCACCGCACGTTCTTCTTCAGCGCGAGCAGCGCGAGGTACACGCCGACGGCCGCTGTGGAGAAGGTGAGGTTGAACTCGTACATGTTGCCCCACGGCGCCCGCTGCACGGAGGCCGCGCGGGTGATGACGCCGGCGAGTTCGACGAGGAAGGCCAGCACGGTCAGCGACACGGCGATCCGGCCGTAGAGGTCGCCCTGCTCGTCACCGCCGTGGGCACCGGGGCCGTCCGGCACGTCACGGGCGCCGGCCGCGGCGCGGGTGACGACCTTCGGCCGCTCCAGCACCGCGGTGCCCCCGGCCTGCTTGACGGCGACGGCGGGCGCCTCGGCCTTGCGGGGTGCCTCGGCGGTGAGAGCGCTGGCCGTACGGGCGACCTTGCTACGGCTGCCGAACAGCCATTCGGCGATGTACGCGAAGAAGGCCAGGGTGTAGACGGCCATCGAGGAGTAGATCAGCGTGTTGCTGAGGTTCGCGAGATGTTCGTTGGTGGCGGTGGCGAGGGTCACTTCTTCTGAGCCCCTTCAGCGGCAGGTACGGGGGGTGCGGCGTCCGGCTCCCGATCGGGGTCGGTGTCTGGATCGTCGTTCTTCGTGGGTGCCCGGTCGTGGACGAGCGCGGCCAGGTCGCCGAGTTCCTCGGGCAGCTTCGCGGACTCACTGCGGCCGAGGCCCGCCATCTCGACCACGGTGACGCCGTCGGCACCGGTCGTGGCACGCACCCAGACGCGACGGCGCTGGATGAACAGGGAGCCGGCCAGGCCGAAGACCGCGATGATCGCGCCGCCGAGCGCCCAACCGGTGCCCGGCTCCTGCACGACCTGGAAGCCGGCCCACTCCTTGATGTCCTTGTCGAAGGTGATCGAGCCGGCGCCGTCCGGCAGCGTCATGGTCTCGCCGGGCAGCAGCCGGGCCTTGAGGATCTCGCCCTTGGCGTCCTTGAACTGCTTCAGCTTCTTGGTGTTGAGCTGGTAGACGTTCTGCGGGATGCCCGCGTTGACGCCCAGGTCCCCGTGGTACGCGTTCAGCGCGAGCGCCGGATTGTCGAGCGCGGGGAACTGGGAGAACATCGTGCCCTGGCCGGCGCCGGCGAAGGTCGGCACGAAGATCGCGCGGAAGCCGAGCTGCTCCTGCTCTCCCTTGGCGTTCCGGTAGCCGTCCCGCACCTGGATCGCGCCCTGCGAGGTGACGTTGGAGTCGAGGGGCAGCAGCGGCACGGCGTCGTGGAAGACGACCTTGCCCTTGCCGTCGCGGACGGTGACCGTGGGCGCGTAGCCGTGGCTGACGAGGTAGACCTTGGCGTCGCCGATGTGCAGCGGGTGGTTGACCCTGATGACCTTCTTCTTGTCCTTGCCGTAGGCGCCCTCGCTGTAGGTGACGTTCGCCTGGAACGTGCGCGCGGTGCCCTTGTTCGGGCCGCTGCGCGCGTATGTACCGGTGAACTTGTCCAGCTTGAAGCTGAACGGCACCAGGTCGTCGGCGCTGAAGAGGTTGCCGGACTTGATGTCGTCGTACTGGATGACGGTGTTGGCGAAGCCGTCGCCCTCGACGATCAGCTTGTTGCCCTCGGACTTGTAGAGCTGGCCCCAGCCGAAGGCGATCAGTAGCACGATCAGGGCGATGTGGAAGGCCAGGTTGCCCGCCTCGCGCAGATAGCCCTTCTCGGCCGCGACGGCGTCCCCCGCCACATGCGCACGGAAGCGCCGCTGCTTGAGGACCTTGAGCGCGGCTTCGCGGACCTGCTCGGGGTCGGCGTCGGTGCGCCAGGTCGCGTACGCGGGCAGCCGGGTCAGCCGCTTGGGCGCGCCCGGCGGGCGGCCCCTGAGCTGGCCGACGAATTGCCAGGTGCGGGGCACGATGCAGCCGATGAGCGAGACGAACAGCAGGATGTAGATCGCGGAGAACCACACCGAGCTGTAGACGTGGAACAGCCCGAGCTTGTCGTAGATGGGGCCCAGCGTCTTGTGGGCGGCCATGAAGTCCTGGACCTTGAGCGCGTCGACGCCGGTCTGCGGGATCAGCGAGCCGGGGATCGCGCCGAGCGACAGCAGGAAGAGCAGGAGGAGCGCGATCCGCATGGAGGTCAGCTGCCGCCAGAACCAGCGGACCCAGCCGATGACCTCGCGTACGGTCCAGGCGATCCAGCCCTTGGCGCCGGGGGCCCGGGAGCCGCCGAAGGAACCGGGCATGGCCGTCTCGGCGGGGGCGGTGGACAACTGCGAGCCGGCCTCGCCGAGGCCGCCGTCAGAGGTGGTGTCCGTCGTCTCGCTGTGCACGTCGGTGCTCCGTGTGTCGCTCATTGGGTCAGATCCCCGGCGTGTAGCCGTTGGACCAGCTCTGCATCTGCTGTACGAGGCTGTCCCAGGCACCGGTCAGCAGCAGCAGACCGGTCACGATCATCATCGTGCCGCCGATGCGCATCACCCAGGCGTAGTGGCGCTTGATCCACCCGAAGGCGCCGAGGGCCTTGCGGAAGGCGACCGCGGCGAGCACGAAGGGCACACCGAGGCCGAGGCAGTAGGCGATGGTCAGGAGGGCGCCACGGCCCGCGCTGCCCTGGTCGGAGGAGAGCACCATCACGGAGGCCAGGGTCGGGCCGATGCAGGGCGTCCAGCCGATCCCGAACAGCGCGCCCAGCAGAGGCGCGCCCACGAGGCCGGCGGTCGGCCGCTGGTGGAAGCGGAACTCGCGCTGGGTGAGCCAGGGCATCAGCCCCATGAAGAACACACCCATGAGGATCATGAGCACGCCGAGCACCTTGGACAGGACGTCCTTGTGTTCCTGGAGCGTCTGGCCGAAGAACCCGAACAGCGCCCCGCCGGAGACGAACACGGCCGTGAAGCCGAGCACGAAGAGGGAGGCACCCGCGACCATCCGCCCGCGCCGGGCCTCGGCCAGATCGGTGCCGGTGACACCGGTGACGTACGAGAGGTAGCCGGGGACGAGCGGCAGCACGCACGGCGAGAAGAAGGAGACGAGACCACCGAGGAGGGCCACCGGCAGGGCGACCAGCAGCGCCCCGTTGAGGACGGTCTGGTTCTGGCCGGCGACCGCGGCGAGCGTGGACACTGCGGTCACGTCACTTCTCCGCGACTACGGGGTCGAGCATCTCGCGCAGCTTTTCCTCGCTGAGGGCCTGCAGCGTGCGTGCGGCGATCTTCCCGTCCCGGTCGATGATCAACGTGGAGGGGATCGCCTGGGGGTTGAGCGTGCCCTTCTTGAAGCGGAGCATCAGCTTCCCGGTCGGGTCGTACAGGCTCGGGTAGCTGACCCCGAACTCCTTCTCGAAGGCGAGGGCCGGTCCCTTGCTGGTGTCGCGGGTGTTGATGCCCACGAACTGGACGCCCTTGCTCTCGACGTCCTTGGCGACCTTGACGAAGTTCGGCGCCTCGGCGCGGCACGGCGGGCACCAGGAGCCCCAGACGTTGACGACGACGACCTTGCCCTTGAAGTCGGCGACATCGAACTTGTCGCCCTCGAGCGTCGTGCCGGACAGGTCGGGGGCGGCGTCCCGCTCGCCCTTCTTGACGGTCGAGATGCCGTCCTTGCCGGTGATGAAGTTGGTGTTGCCGGAGCCCCCGGAGACGCCGCCCGAACCACAGGCGGACAACACGAGTGCCGCAACGGCGGCCGCTGTGGTGGCAAGGGCGGCGCGTCGGCGGCTACGGGTGCGGTTCAGGCGCTGCGGGGCGCGGCAGTCGGCACTCATGTGAAAAGTTTCGCATGTCCGTTCCGGGGATCTTGCGCGCCCCCCGTACGGGCGGAAACCCGCATTTCAGGCAGCCTTCGACGGGTCTCCCGAAGCCCCGTTGCCGGTGTCCGAGAAGAACTCCTTCCAGCCGCCCGTCGGCCGCTGCCCCACGTCCAGGGACTGCAGCTTGCGGACCACCTCGGGCCGCTGGACGTCGAGCCAGTCCGTGAACTGGCGGAAGGAGACGAGCCGTATGTCGCCGCCCTTCTCCTTCTTGCGCGCGATGTGCTTGAACGCTGCTTCCACGGCATCCATGTAGATGCCGCCGTTCCACTGCTCGAAGTGGTTGCCTATGAAGAAAGGTGCCCGATTCGTCCCATATGCCCGCTCAAATCCCGCTATGTAGGCGTTCGTTGCCTGTGTGCGCCAGCCCGGGTAGTTGTGCGCGGGTGCCTGCGTCGTGGCGATCGACTGGTTGGCGAGGATGTTGTAGTCCATCGACAGCACCTCGAACCGGTGCCCGGGGAAGGGGATCTGCTGCAGCGGGAAGTCCCACAGCCCCTGCCGCTTCTGCGGCCAGGTCTGCCGGCCGCCCGGCGAGGAGGCGTCGTAGCGCCAGCCCAGCTCGCGGGCCGTGGGCAGCAGGTTGTCCTGGCCGAGGAGACAGGGCGTACGTCCGCCGACCAGTTCCTTGTCGTAGTCGAAGGGAAGCGGCGGCAGGTCCGTGAACCCGGTGTTGGTGCGCCACTGCTTGACGAAGGACTTGGCCTGCTCGATCTCGCTGCGCCACTGCTTCGGCGTCCAGCGCTCGACCGAGCCGAAGCCGGAGCAGAAATGGCCGTTGAAGTGAGTGCCGATCTCGTGGCCTTCCAGCCAGGCACGGCGGACGTTCTGCAGCGTGGAACGGACGTGGTCGTCCGTCAGGTAACCGATGTCGGAGGCGCCCGGCAGGTTGTTCGGCGGCAGATACTTGCGCTTCTTCGACTCCGGCAGCACATAGAGCCCGGAGAGGAAAAATGTCATGTGCCCGCCGTGCTCCTTCGCCAAATCGAGAAAGCGCGGGAAGAGGCCGTTGCCGACCTCTCCGGCGCCGTCCCAGGAAAAGACCACGAACTGCGGCGGAGTCTCACCGGGCTCCAACGGCACCGGCTTCCCCGGCTGGTTCGGCTGCGCGCCGGTGTCAGCGGTGGACCCGTCACCAAGGGGACGCACGGGGACCGTGCGACTGCTGGAGCTGCCGGAACCGCCCTTGCCGGAACCGCCGCCGGACTTCGTACCGCCCTGCTGGGATCCGCATGCGGCCAGCCCCATCGCCGCTGCCGCACCCGCGCCGAGTCCGATCACTCCCCGTCGGCCGATGCGCCGCATTCCATCCCCATTTCATCGCGCCCTCTTGGTGGTCACTCGATAAGAGGGTGCGATGAAGAGGGTGGTTCCGCCAAACCCGCCGGTAGCGCAGGACTTTACGAAGACACGCTTCCTCGGCGGGGTCCAATACGCCTGTTGATGAAGCGCATACGCTGTGCAAGACGTACGACATCGCCGTCGGGTACGGCACGGGAGACCGACATCACACCGGTGCGGTCACGCGCCGAACGCCTTTTCCTTTCCCTTCACCGGCTTGGCGCCCGCGAGGAGATGAGCCGGGACCAGGTCCCGGGCGGGCTCGGAGTACCCCACGGACACGATCTTGTCGCCCTGGTACGTGAACGTGGTCAGGGAGGCGAGCGTGCACTGCCGCTTGCGCGGGTCGTGCCACAGTCGCCGCCTCTCCACGAAGCTGCGCACGATCCAGATCGGCAGTTGGTGGCTGACACACACGGCCTCGTGTCCGCGGGCGGCATCCTTGGCGGCGTCCAGCGCGGCCATCATCCGTACGACCTGCTCCAGGTACGGCTCGCCCCAGGACGGCTTGAACGGGTTGACGAGGTGCTTCCAGTTCTCGGGCCGCCGCAGCGCGCCGTCGCCGACGCCGAAGGTCTTGCCCTGGAAGACGTTGTCGGCCTCGATGAGCCGCTCGTCGGTGGCGATGTCGAGCCCGTGCGCCTTGGCGATCGGGGTGGCCGTCTCCTGCGCCCGCTCCAGCGGAGAGGAGACGACATGGGTGATGTCCCGGGAGGCGAGGTGCTCCCCGACCCGCTCGGCCATCTGCCGCCCCAGCTCGGAGAGGTGGTACCCGGGCAGCCGCCCGTAGAGGATCCCCTCGGGGTTGTCGACCTCGCCGTGGCGCATCAGGTGGACGACGGTGATGTCACTCATGCTGCCGTGGCCTCCGCTGCTGCACGGGCCGCCGCCGGAAGGGCGTCGGCGATCCTCTGGAGTGCCCGCTCGTCGTGGGCGGTGGAGACGAACCAGGACTCGAACGACGAGGGCGGCAGATAGACGCCCTGCGAGAGAAGCGAGTGGAAGAACGCCGTGAACCGGAAGGACTCCTGGCTCTTGGCGTCCTCGTAGTTGTGGACCGGCCGGTCGGTGAAGAACACGGAGAACATGTTGGAGGCGCTCTGCAGCCGGTGGGCGACGCCCTCCTTGGTGAGCGCGTCCTTGACGAGCGTCTGGATCTCGGCGGACACCGCGTTCACCTTCTCGTACGCGGCGTCGTCGAGGAGCCGCAACTGGGCGAGCCCGGCGGCGGTGGCGATCGGGTTCCCGGAGAGGGTGCCGGCCTGGTAGACGGGCCCGGCCGGGGCGAGGTGCGCCATGACGTCCGCGCGCCCGCCGAAGGCGGCCGCGGGGAACCCGCCGCCCATGACCTTGCCGAAGGTCATCAGGTCGGGCACGACCCCGTCGACGCCGTACCAGCCGGCCTTGCTGGTCCGGAATCCGGTCATGACCTCGTCGGAGATGTACAGGGCGCCGTTCTCACGGCAGAGGTCCTTCAGCCCCTGGTTGAACCCGGGCAGCGGCGGCACGACACCCATGTTGCCGGGCGAGGCCTCGGTGATCACACAGGCGATCTCGCCGGGGTGGGCGGCGAAGGCGGCGCGAACGGCGTCGAGGTCGTTGTAGGGCAGGACGACGGTGTCGCCGGCCTGGGCGCCGGTGACACCAGGGGTGTCGGGCAGCGCGAAGGTGGCCACACCGCTGCCTGCCGCGGCGAGCAGCGAGTCGACGTGCCCGTGGTAACACCCGGCGAACTTGATCACTTTGGACCGCCGGGTGAACCCGCGGGCGAGTCGGATCGCCGACATGGTGGCTTCGGTCCCGCTGGAGACGAGCCGCACCTGCTCGACCGGCTCGATACGGGCGACGATCTCCTCGGCGAGCGCGACCTCGCCCTCACCGGGCGTTCCGAAGGAGGTACCGCGGGAAACGGCCGCCTGGACGGCGGCGATCACCTCCGGGTGGGAGTGCCCGAGGATCAACGGTCCCCAGGAACAAACAAGATCAACATATTCACGTCCATCGGCGTCAGTCAGATACGGACCGCTGCCGGACACCATGAACCGGGGCGTACCGCCCACGGCGCGGAAGGCGCGCACCGGAGAGTTCACGCCGCCGGGCGTGACGACCGCCGCGCGCTCGAAAAGAGTCTGCGAAACTGGGGCTTCGTACGGATAGCTCACACAAGCCATGGTGTCAGAGGCCGCGACGAACCTGCGGGCAGGTGTTTCCACGCACGTTTCGGCGAGCGGCCGCGGGGGAGGTCACTGACACGATGATCAGGTCGCGCGGCGGGGGCCACGCGTCCTAGAACAGCAGTCGGGTGGAGATATGCATCGCGGTGGCGGACTGGGCGAGGGGACCGATGATCTGGGTCCTCGGCGTGCCCGGCGGGGAAGGCACCGGCGCGACGCGGAGGAGAACGAGACACGTCAGGCCCAGGGGCCACAGGCGCACGAACCCTACGGTTCACGCGGCTCACAGGTCCCGCAGAGTTCGCAGAACTCTCAACCGCCCTCTCAGAGCTCACAGAACTCTCAGGACTCACCGGGTGGACCTGAGAGAATCGACCGGTCGACGCGGAGGGACCGTAGCAACCGGACGGTCGACCGATTCGGGACAGGGAGCGGGAATGGTGGTCGGGTGGGGGTGACCTACAAGTACTTCGGCGCGCCGGACGGCGCCACGGCGGCCCGCGTCCCGATCTCGATGCGCCCCGAGGAACTCGGCGGCGACGAACTCGGCATGGGCGGGATGTTCACCAAGATCAAGCCGGAGACGATGGCGGCGATGGTCCTCACCGGCATCGAGGGCGTCCCGCTGCATCGGGTCCCGCCGTTGGAACTGGTGGTCCTGCACCCCGACTACGCGGTGGTCAAACTCCCGATGACGGTCGTGGACCCCTTGCGCGGCATCGGCGAGGAGACGGTGGGCGCGGCGGCGTTCATCTGGTCGACGGTGCCGGACCGGGGCGGGCCGCGGGATGCGTTCAACGTGTACCAACTGCTGCACGAATGGCAGGACTTCAGCCATCGGTTGCATGAGGCGGGGCATCAGGCTTACTGCCTGGTTTGGCCCTGACCCGGGGTTCGTGGGGACGGGCGGGTCTTTCGGGCTGGAGAAGGGCCTTCCTCCAGGGAGAGCCCTTCTCCCGTCGACTCGCTCCACTCACATCCGGGACGGCTTCTTCTTGTTGAAGAGCCAGGTGTCGAAGAGCTCTGTCAGGTCCTTCCCGGACTTGCTCTCGCACAGGGCGACGAACTGCCGGGTGTCGGCGTTGCCGTGCCGGTGCTGTCGCGTCCAGGTACGGAGTATGTCGAAGAAGGTCTCGTCGCCGACGGCCCTGCGCACCTTGTGTACGACCATGGCGCCACGTCCGTAGACGGGCGGATCGGACACACGCCCTCCGCTGGGCGGACAGGCGGGCGGGAAGGCCCAGATGCCCTGGCTCTCGGCGTCCGCTCCGTCGTAGAAGTCCTCGAAGATCTCGTCGGTGTTCCTGTCGCCCTGCTTCTCCTCCCAGAGCCACTCCGCGTAGGTGGCCAGCCCCTCGCTGAGCCACGTGTCCTTCCACTCGCGCGGGGTCACGGAGTTGCCGAACCACTGGTGCGCCAGCTCGTGCACGAGCAGCGCTTCGTCCGGAGCTTCGGCGAAGTAGGGCTTGGTCTGGGTCTCCAAGGCGTAGTCGAGCCCGGGCAGGTGGTCGATGATGGCACCGGTCGAGGAGAAGGGGTAGGGGCCGAAGCGTTCGCCTGCCCAGTCGACGATCTCGGGCACCAGGCCCACGACAGCGGTGGCGTCTTCGGACTCGTCGGGGTCGACGGCGACGTAGACGGGCAGGCGGTCGCGTGTCCGGCCCTTGTGGATCTCGAAGTAGCCGACGGAGACGTGCGCGAGGTAGCTGGCCATGGGCTCCTCGGTGCGCCAGTGCCGGGTCACCGTCTCCCCGTTGTTCTCCTCCTTGATCAGCTTGCCGTTGCTCACCACGTCGTAGAATTCGCCTTCCGCGTCCTTGGGCACAGTGACCGTGATGTCGTACGTGGCCTTGTCCGATGGGTGGTGGTTGCCCGGGAACCAGGTCATGGAGCCGCTCGGCTGACCCAGAGCGGTCGAGCCGTCATCGGTCTCGATCCAGCCTTCGAGACCTCCGTCGTCGCCCTCGATCGTGCGTGGGGTGCCGTCGTAAGTGACGACTGTCTTGAAGACCTCGCCGTTCCTCAACGCCTTCTCCGGTGTGACGAGCAACTCGTCTCCCTTCCGGGAGACTTGGGCCTTCGCTCCCTGCACTGTGGCGGTGCGCACCCGTAGTCCTGACAAGTCGAGGTCGAAGCGGCTCAGGTCCTGGGTGGCCCGCGCCGTGATGACTGCCGTGCCCTTCAGGTGGTTGGTCTCCGGCACGTAATCCAGCGTCAGCCCGTAATGCGCCACGTCGTAGCCACCATTGCCGAGCATGGGGAACAGTCGGTCACCCACCCCGGCGGCGCCGGGCCTCGCGGTCGGGGCGACACCGTCCCCTGGTGTGCAGCCGGTGCAGGACGTCGTCATGGCCAGGAGCAGTACCGCAGCCGGAGCCCAACCGGACAGCGAGCCCGAGACCGCCGACCAAGGCCGACGGCCCGTCGCCGTGCGAGGTTTCATCCAATGTCTCCCATCGTTTGCAGCACGCGAGACGTCAGAGACCCCGCATCGTCCAACGGTTGTCTCCAGATCAGCAAACAGTCCTTCCGACGGGGCCGCGCTCATGACCCATGACCGGTGTGCGCGCAGACCGGACCGGCCACCGGTCTTCGGCTCCGCGCGGGGGAGAGTGCGGCGCAAAAACGCCGGTCCTGCGCGGCGCTGATCAGCTTGCCGACGTCGCCTGCCACACCACACGCGCAGAAAACGCCGTACCGATAAGGCCTCTTCTCCAGGGTTTTCGGTCACACATGGGCCCCGCAATAGTGATCCTTTTCCGGCACTCGACGAGCGGTAGATTCCCGCTGGAATTCCACTGGAGTACGAACTTGGTGATGACGCCGCAATTCGGAGCGTCCGACATTCCCCCCAGAAGGGGGGACGCCGCAGGGGCTCAGCCCGGGTGACCAGCAAAGACCATCGATTGAATATCGGTATGCAGGCCGCTGGGGCGGGATCTTCTCATGAATCCACGCGAGACCGGTTCACCGACACCGAACGCCGAGCACGACATTTCGGACTTGACTTCGGTCTATGCCCCTACTGAGATCGGTGCGTCATCAATGAAACGGATCACCGGTAAGGAAACAACAGCCGGGTGCGAGCGCCCGCTGCAGCAACGCCCTCGCGTAATCACCCTTACCCAGTTTCCAGGGAGGACTCCATGCTCAACCGACGCACCGTGCTCAGTTCCGGCGTGGCCGCGGCCGGTGTCGGGCTCACAGGCACCACGCTGGTTCCATTACTCACCGCGCACGGCGCGCAGGCGGACACACAACCCACCGCCACGGCAGTCGCACCGGAACCGTTCCGCGTCCCCCTGCCTGCCCTGCCGGTGCTCTCCCCGGTCTCCACCGCCGGCGGCACCGATGTCTACGACGTGACCATGCGCCCCACCGTCAAGGAGATCCTCCCGGGCCTGCAGACGCAGGTCCTGACATACGACGGTCACTTCCCCGGCCCCGTGATCAAGGCACGCAGCCGGCGCCCGGTGGTCGTCCGGCAGCGCAACCTGCTCGACATGCCCACCGCGGTCCACCTGCACGGCGCGTCACTGTCACACGACGACGACGGCTACCCCATGGACACCATCGCTCCACAGGGCACGCGCACCTACGCGTACCCCAACCGCCAGTCGCACGCGTCCCTGTGGTTCCACGATCACGCCCACCACATGGAGGCCGAGCACGTCTACCGCGGGCTGTCGGGCTCCTACCTGCTCACCGACGACATCGAGCAGAGCCTGCCGCTGCCCTCCGGCGCCTACGACGTTCCCATCGCCCTGCGCGATGCGAACTTCGGCGCCGACGGTCAACTCGTCTACGTCATGGGGGACCGTTCCCGCACCACCCTCCTCGCCAACGGCGCCGCCTACCCGTACCTGGAGGTCGCCGCCCGCAAGTACCGCTTCCGGCTGCTGAACGCGTCCAACACCCGTTCTTTCGAACTGCGCCTGGCCGATGGCGGGCCGATCGTGCAGATCGGCTCCGACGGCGGCCTGCTGCCGCGCCCTCACACCACCGAGTCCGTCTTCCTGTCGGCCGGTGAACGCGCCGACGTCGTCATCGACTTCTCGCGCTACCGCGTCGGCACCCAACTGGTGCTGCAGAACACGACCGGCTCGGGCCCCGCCGAACTCATCGGCCAGGTCATGCGATTCGACGTCACACGCACCGCCTACGACCCCAGCAGGATCCCCGCCGTACTACGCAGCCTGCCGCCTCTGCCGACGCCCACCGGTGAGCGCTCCATCGCCCTGCAGATGGACGAGGGAGGCGCCACACCACCCCAGGGCTACGTCGACGGCAAGGTCTACGACCCCAACCGTGTCGACTCCGTCATACGGTACGGCGCCAGCGAGGTCTGGACCGTCACCAACCTCAACCAGGTGATACCCCACAACTTCCACATGCACCTGGTGCAGTTCCGGGTCCTGGAACGCAACGGACAGAGCCCGGGTCCCGCCGAAGCAGGCCTGAAGGACACCGTCTCCCTCAAGCCTGGCGAGACGGTCAAGCTGCAGGCGACGTTCGACACCTTCCGTGGCCTGTACGTCTACCACTGTCACATGCTGGACCACTCGGCGATGGGCATGATGGCCACCATGAAGATCGCCTAGACGAGAGCTGCGAGGGCGCGGTTTCGCGGCCGATGGAGGGTGCCGGGGCCGGGGCCTCTCCGGTTGGCACCCGCACCCTCCCCGAGCCGTCAGGCCGCCAGAGCGGCGGGCCTCTCCGCCTCGTCCAGCAGGCCCATCAGGGTGGCGCGGGCTCGGGCCACGCGGGAGCGGACCGTGCCGATCGGGCAGTCGCTGACCTCGGCCGCCTCCGCATAGGGCAGGCCGAGCAGCTGGGTGAGGATGAACGCCTCCCGGCGGTCGTCCGGCAGCGAAGCCAGCAGATCCAGCAGTGCGACGCCGTCGTCGAAGCCCGGCAGGTCGCACGGCTGGGTCAGCTCGACGGCCAACTGCCAGTCCGGTGCGTCGGACAGGCGCGGGCGGGCGGCGGCGTACCGATAGCTGTCGATCACCGCACGGCGGGCGATGGACAGCAGCCAGGCTCGGGCCGAGGAACGCCCCTCGAACCGGTGCAGGCTGCCGAGCGCCCGCAGGAACGTGTCCTGTGCCAGATCGTCCACAGCCTGGGGATCGCCGCAGAGGTGGGCGACATACCGCTGGACGTCGCGGTGCAGGGCACCCACGAACTGCTCGACCGCATCCGGGTCACCGCCTCGGGCGGCCAGCGCCCATGCGGTGATCGATTCGTCGAGCGCTGCCTTTGTGTCGCTCCTTCTGTCGCGCGTTTTGTCGCTTTCGGCGCGTGAGGTGGGCAGGGCAGAGATAACCACCTGGTGTCCTTCTCGGGTCAACCGTGATCCGGACCAGTGGCGCGCGAAAGCGCGCGGCCCGGTGATGTGGGGAGACGGCCCTACGACGATGTGGCGTTACGACGCCCGCGCGGTCGTACGGCCGTGGCCCGAGGCGCAGTTGGGCAGCCTCGGGAAACCAGCTGTCCTCAGACGACAGCCGTTCCCGCAGGCGGGCCCCGAGAAGTGATCGCGTGGACGAGAAAGAGGCGACGCGGCGCCCGGCCCGAGCGGCGGCGTCGGGGGTGGACCCGCGGGCGGTCCGGGGTGACGGGCAGAGCGAGCAGCAACCGCAGCGGCGCCACCAGCCATCCGGCCACGGCACGCAGGATCCGGAAGGCGGCCTTCTCACCGTGGGCCAGCCACAGGCCGCACAGCAGCGCGGCGAGCAGGTGGGCGGCGAGCATGGCGAACGACGACGAGCCGCCGTCCACGGAAGGCCCCACAGCGTCCATGTGGCTCATGCCCATGTGGTTCATGCCCATGTGGTTCATGCCCATGTGGTTCATGCCCATGTGGCTCATGCCGGTGGAACCCGTCCGCATCGAGCCCATGTCCATGGCACCCATGTCGCTCATGCGCGTGGAGGCCGAACCGCCGGATGCCGACTGGGCCCAGGAGAACGCCTCGTGCAGCACCGTCTGGGCGGCGACCACGACCACCACGATCAACGGCAGCCCGCGCTCACGTCCCGCCAGACACCAGCCCGCGGCACCGGTCACGGTCACACCGGCTGCCAGCGCCCACACGGGCACGTCGCTCCCGGACATCAGGACGTGGCCCAGGGCGGCGAGCAGCACGCATACGGCCGCGAACACCGCGGCCCGTATCGTGCGAGCACACCACCCTGCAGTCATGGCACTTCATCCTCGCATCCGGGTTCCGGCCGTCATGCGGGGGTCCGCCAATGCTGCCCAGGGAGGCGCTCCGGCCCGGTCACAAAGCTTCAGCCACGTGACGCACAGCGAGGGCCGACCCTCTTCAGGGCCGGCCCTCTGGATGGTGGTGCGGCTACTTCGCCGTCACGGCGGTCACTTCACCGTCACCGTCACAGGCTGCGACACCACGTCCCCGGCCCTGACCCTGAGCTGCTCCTGGCCCTTGTTGTCCAGGCGGGTGATCAGGTCGTAGATGCTGCCCTGCTTGATGGTGGTGCGGATGTCGTTCGCCAGCGGCATCCACTTGCCGCCGTAGTAGCGCTCGAGCACCACGGGGCTGCCTATCTTCAGGCCGTCGGCGCGTCCCGAGAACGTCACCCTGTCGCCGGCCCTCACGTCGGACTTGTTGGCCTTGGTGGTGATGGAGGCGCGGTGCGGGCACATCTTGTGGTGCGGGCACATCGGCGTCATCGTCGCCTTCGGCTCCGTCGTCACCTTGGGCTTGGGGTTCGGCTCGGCGGCGAACGCGCCGGCCGTTCCGGCCGTCAGCAGTGCCGTGGACAGCACACCGACGGCGAACACACGGGTGGAGCGGGTGCGGAGTGAGGATTTCACGTTGGACTCCTGTGCTGAGACAGTTCCCCCACTACGGACTCCCCCAGCGATCGCACCATCGAGATTTGCACGTAACCGATCGGGCGGCGACCCGGATTTCACCGCTTTGCCACGAAGTCATCAGACATATCGGTGACCGCCTGTCATCGAAGCAGGTGAGAAGAACATCCGTATGACCCAGTTATTACCTTCGCCCCTGGATTCGTTCCGACAGCGCGAACGTCTGAACGCTCCGCACAGGACGCTCCACACCGGATGACCGTGCGCGCCCGAACCCGCCCCCCGCCGCCACGACACCGCACGGTCGTCGTCCACAAGCTCCCCTGATCACTACTCCCTGCCTACGCTGGTAACCCGAACCGTTCCCAGAGCCGTATGCCAGGGGAGCAAGCCGATGGCCGCCACGGAGCGCGCCCGCCCGAACCGGTTGCGGGCGTGGATGCTGGAGGGGCTGTCCGACATGGGCAAGGGCACCCCCCAGGACCCGCACGCCGCGCACGAACACCCGCACAAGGGCCAGCGCTGGTGGCGGGTGATGTGCCTGACCGGTGTCGACTACTTCTCCACCCTCGGCTACCAGCCCGGCATCGCCGCCCTCGCCGCGGGTCTGCTCTCGCCCCTCGCCACCATCGTCCTCGTCATCGTCACCCTCGCCGGCGCCCTGCCCGTCTACCGCCGCGTCGCCAAGGAGAGCCCGCACGGCCAGGGCTCCATCGCCATGCTCGAACGCCTGCTCTCCTTCTGGAAGGGCAAGCTCTTCGTCCTGACCCTCCTCGGCTTCGCCGCCACCGACTTCCTGATCACCATCACCCTCTCCGCCGCCGACGCCTCCACCCACCTCGTCCAGAACCCCCATCTCACCAGCACCCTCCAGGGCCACCAGATGCTCATCACCCTGTTTCTGGTAGCCCTGCTCGGCGCGGTCTTCCTCAAGGGCTTCCTCGAGGCCATCGGTGTCGCCGTCGCCCTGGTCGGGGTCTACCTGGCCCTCAACGCCGTCGTCGTGGTCGTGGGTCTGTGGCACGTGCTCACCGCCGAGCATGTGATCACCGACTGGACCGGCTCCCTGAGCACCCAGCACGGCAACGTCTTCGTCATGATCGGCGTCGCCCTGATCGTCTTCCCCAAGCTCGCCCTCGGCCTGTCCGGTTTCGAGACCGGCGTCGCCGTCATGCCGCATGTGCAGGGCGACCCCGGTGACACCGAGGAGAAGCCCACGGGCCGGATCAGGGACGCCAGGAAGCTGCTGACGACCGCCGCCGTCATCATGAGCGGCTTCCTCATCACCACCAGCTTCATCACCACCCTCCTCATCCCCGCACCGGCGTTCAAGACGGGCGGCCCGGCCAACGGACGCGCGCTGGCGTACCTGGCGCACCTATACCTAGGCAGTGGCTTCGGCACCGTCTACGACATCTCGACGATCGCGATCCTGTGGTTCGCGGGTGCCTCCGCCATGGCCGGGCTGCTCAACCTGATGCCCCGCTATCTGCCCCGCTACGGCATGGCCCCGCACTGGGCCGGCGCCGTACGCCCCATGGTCATCGTCTTCACCCTGATCGCCTTCCTGGTCACCTGGATCTTCAACGCCGACGTCGATGCCCAGGGCGGCGCCTACGCCACCGGTGTCCTCGTGCTGATCAGCTCCGCCGCCATCGCGGTGACCGTCGCCGCCCGCCGGGCCGGGCAGAGGAGATGGACGGTCGTCTTCGCCGTCATCTCCGCCGTGTTCCTCTACACCACAGTCGTCAATGTCATCGAACGGCCGGACGGTGTGAAGATCGGCGCCTGCTTCATCGCCGGGATCATCCTCGTCTCGCTGCTGTCCCGGCTCGCCCGCTCCTTCGAGCTGCGGGTGACCAGCGTGACCCTGGACGGCATGGCGGAACGGTTCGTCCGCGACATCGCCAGTCGGCGGATACAGTTCATCGCCAACGAGCCCGACAGCCGTGACCTGGCCGAATACCGCGACAAGATCGAGCAGATCCGCGCCGACAACGACGTCACGCCGCAGGAGGACTTCGTCTTCGTCGAGGTCACGATCCGCGACGCCTCGGAGTTCGAGGCGGGACTGACCGTATGCGGCGAGGTCCTGCACGGCCGCTACCGCGTGCTCACCCTGGAGTCGTCCTCCATCCCCAACGCGCTCGCCGCGCTGCTGCTCCACGTCCGCGACACCACCGGCAGCATCCCGCACATCTACTTCGAATGGACCGAGGGCAATCCGTTCGCGAACTTCCTGCGTTTCTTCCTCTTCGGGCAGGGCGAGGTGGCCCCGGTGACGCGGGAGATCCTGCGCGAGGCGGAGCCCCAGCGCGACCGGCGGCCACGCGTCCACGTCGGCTGAGGACACTCACCCACCGGACTCGCTCACGGCCGGCGTTCCCCCGCCGACCGTGAACCCGATGACCGCTCCGCCGCCCTCGCGCGGGTACACGAACGGCGCGCCCCCGTGTGAGGTCGCCACCTCCCGCACGATCGACAGGCCAAGGCCCGAGCCCGGCAGGCTCCTGGCGTCCGCGGCCCGGTAGAAGCGGTCGAAGACGCGCACGAGGTCGCCCTCGTCGATACCCGGCCCGCGGTCGAGGACCTGCACAAGCACGCTGCCCAGCGGCGGACCGGTGTCCGGCTCGTCGGAGTCGTCCGGCTGAGGCGGGTGCTCAGGGCCCGTGACGGCGATCTCGATCGGCGCGTTGCCGTCTCGGTCGAACTTCGACGCGTTCTCCAGCAGGTTGGACACCGCCCGCTGCAGGGCCGAGACGCGTCCGTCGACCGTCGTGTCACCGGTGACGCGGACGACGATCTCGCGGCCCGTGCGGCGGCGCGCGATCGTCGCCGCGTCCTCGGCGACGTCGGCGAGCGTCAGCCGCTGCACCGGTTCCGCGTCGGACTGGCCGGCCGCCAGGTCGACCAGCTCGTTGACCAGGTCGGTCAGCTCCCGGGACTCCTGGGCGAGGTCGGCGACCAGTTCCTCGCGGGCCGCCGGCGGCAACTCGTCGATCCGGCGCAGCAACGAGATGTTGGTACGCAGGGACGTCAGCGGTGTACGGAGTTCGTGGCCGGCGTCCTGCACCAGGCGGCGCTGGTCCTCCTCCGACTGGGCCAGCCGCCCCAGCATGCGGTCGAAGGAGCGGCCGAGGCGGGCCACCTCGTCGTTGCCGGTGACCGGGACCTGGATGCCGAGCCGCCGGGTGCGCGCCACGTCCTCGGCCGCACCGGCCAGCTGCACCAGTCGGCCGGTGATCCGTCGTGCCAGCCACCAGCCGAACAGCCCGGCCGCCACCACCACCGCGCCCATCAGCAGGGCCGTGCGCCGCTGGAGGCTGCGCAGCAGGTCCTCGGTGCTGCTGAGTTCCTGGGCGACCTGCACCGCCCCATGGCCGCGGCCGAGCCCGACGGTGGCCACCCGGTAGACATCGCCGCTGACATCGACGCTCTTGTGCTCCACCAGCTCGCCCGCCGTGACGGTGGCGGCGACGCGCCGGTCGTCGGCGCCGACGGGCAGGACCGGGTGGGAGTGGCCGACGACCGCCCCGCCCGGGCCGAGCACCTGTACGACCGTGCGACTGGGCCGGATGATGTCGTCGCGCGGGGAGTCGTGGTTCTCGCTGGAGTAGGCGAAGTCCTCCGGCGTCAGCCGCTTCTGGCTGACCTGGTCCCGCAGATCGGCCACGACCTGCGCGAACACGGTCTGCTGGTCCACGCGGACCAGGCGCGCGGCGGCGTCGTAGCTGAGGAAGCCGACGAGGACGGTGACACCGGCGGCCACGGCCGCGAAGGACACGGTGAAGGTGGTCCGCAGCGACGATATCCGCCGCAGCCGGGACCGCAGCCGCAGCCGGGACCGGAGCCCGTCCGGCAGCCGCCGCCACAGCCCCAGCCAGATCCCGGCGTCGGCGGCCGGTCCGATCGCGGGAGGCACTAGTCCTCCCTCAGCACATACCCCACGCCACGCACCGTGTGGATGAGCGCCGGGGCCCCCGGTTCGTCGAGCTTGCGCCGCAGGTAACCCACGTAGACGGCGAGGTTCTTGGAGCCGGGCCCGAAGTCGTAGCCCCAGATACGGTCGTAGATGGTGGCGTGATCAAGGACGATGCCGGCGTTGCGGGCGAGCAGTTCCAGCAGGTCGAACTCGGTCCGGGTGAGCTCCAGCTCGCGCGCGCCGCGCCAGGCGCGGCGCGCCTGGACGTCCATGCGCAGCCCGGCGACGGACACCTGGCCGGTGGGGATCTTCTCCTCTTCCTTCTCCTTGGGTGCGTCGGGGGCGGAGCCGCCGGTGCGCCGCAGCAGGGCCCTCAGCCGGGCGAACACCTCCTCGACGTCGAAAGGCTTCAGCACGTAGTCGTCGGCGCCCGCGTCCAGGCCCGCGATCCGGTCGGCGGTCTCGACCAGTGCGGTGAGCATCAGGATCGGGGTGCGGTCGCCCTCGGCGCGCAGCACGCGGCACACCTGGAGGCCGTCGATGCCGGGCATCATCACATCGAGAACGAGCACGTCGGGCTGGGTGCGATGGGCCTGGGCGAGGGCCTCCACCCCGTCGGCCACGGCGGTCACCGTGTAACCCTCCAGCGTCAGCGCGCGTTCCAGGGCATGACGGATGGCACGGTCGTCCTCGGCGAGCAGCACGGTCTGGGTCACCGCTCCAGTCTGCCAAGGCCCCGGCGGTACTCGACCGGATGCGTCGAGCCCCGGAGGGCTTCTTACCCGCCTCTCACCGCTCGGAACGCGGTGACTTACCTGGTCGGGCCAGGGTGTCGTCACGAGCCGCGTCCCCGCCCGAGGACGGGGCACGAAGAGCCATCGAGGCGGACCGGGACGGGGCGATCGCGGGCACCGGCCGACGAGTTGGGGCTCGTCGCCGGGGGCGCCGATCGCCCTCCCGGTCCCGCCGCCTCCCCGTGGAGCGCCGCGACGACCCCGTGGACGTCCGCGGGGCGCCCAACGGACGTGTGTTTTACGACACGGAAGCCGCCCGGCCGGTCCTGGAACCCCCGGGATCCGGTCGGCGCGGGAGGGATGGGCCGGAACGGTACGACGACGGCGGCGGCCCATCCCTCACCCACGCCCAGGGCCGCACCGGACCGTACGGTCCGCACCGCCACTGGTGCGACCCGACGCCGGACGGCCGAGGCGGACGCAGCGCCGCCGTCATTGTCAGTGCCCGCTCGTACGATCCGTCCATGGCTGCCCCACGCCGAGACACACGAGGCATCGTCGACGCCGCGGAACTCCTCTCGCGCGTCGCCTTCCGTCGCCATGAGCCGGCCGAGCCCCTGCGCCCCTATCTGGAGCACTACTGGCTGATGGACTGGGACCTGTCACAGCCGCACGCGTCCCATGTCGTACCGCACCCGTCGGTGAACATCGTCTTCCAGCGCTACGAGGGCCGGCCGCCCTTCGGTGAACTCTCGGGCATCGGTCTGAAGCTGTTCACACAGAAGCTGGAGGGCAGGGGCCGGGTGTGCGGGATCCAGTTCCGTCCAGGCGGCTTCCGCCCCTTCGCGCCCGGCTCTCCGGTGACGGACTGGACGGACCGCCGTGTCCCCCTGTCCGAGTTCTACCCGGACGTGGACCCGGCGGCGGTCCTCACCCCCGACGACGAACGCGCCCGTGTGGCCGCCCTGGACGCCTTCCTGCTGAGCCTCGCCCCCCGCCCGGACCCGCAGGCCGAGCTCGCGACAACCCTCGTCGACCGTATCCGCACGGACCGCACGATCCGCCGCGTCGCCGACTTCGCACGGGCGGAGGGCATGTCCGTACGCCTCCTGCAGCGCCTGTTCGCCGCGTACGTGGGGGTGGGGCCGAAGTGGGTCATCCTGCGCTATCGCATCCACGAGGTACTGGAGCACGCGGAGTCCGACCAGGCCGTGGACTGGGCGGGCCTGGCGGCGGACCTCGGCTACGCCGACCAGGCCCATCTGGTGCGGGACTTCACGACGACGGTGGGGGTACCGCCGACGGCGTACACGCCCCGTGCGCAGCGGCCGTCCGCCTGAGCGGATGCCATGTGCCCGACGTGGCAGGCGCCGCCGGGCAGGTGAGGTGGTGCGGGCGGTGACGGTGGCAGCCCTCCTCGGGCGCGCCGCGAGCAGCGTGCGAAGGTGGCCGCATGCTGATCCTTCGCTCCGCCGCCCTCTTCGTCGTCGCCGCGCTGTTCGAGATCGGCGGCGCCTGGCTCGTGTGGCAGGGCGTGCGCGAACACCGCGGCTGGGTGTGGGTCGGCGCGGGCGTGATGGCCCTCGGCGTCTACGGCTTCGTCGCCACCCTCCAGCCGGACGCGCACTTCGGCCGCATCCTCGCCGCGTACGGTGGCGTCTTCGTGGCCGGGTCGCTGGCCTGGGGCATGGTGGCGGACGGCTACCGCCCCGACCGCTGGGACGTGACCGGCGCGCTGATCTGCCTCGCCGGAATGGCCGTGATCATGTGGGCGCCGCGGGGGAACTGACCACTCTCAGGCACCCGACCGGCCACGCCTCGGGCACTCCACCGGGCCCTCACCGCGGGCGCCTATCCTGGGCGGAAGTCGCTCGCCGGCCCGTAGGGACACCCGTGCGAACGCCCCATTGGCAACATCCCGTACCGACGACCCAGTACCAACGCCCCGCACCCAAAGCCCTGTACCAGCCGATCCGTGTGCCCGTCCGCACGAGCCTGCCGAGGAGCAGCCCATGACCGCCGCCGCACCTTCCGCCGCCTCCCGCATCGCTGTCGTCACCGGCGCGAGCAGCGGAATCGGCGCCGCGACGGCCCGCCGGCTCGCCGCCGCGGGCTACCGCGTCGTCCTCACCGCCCGCCGCAAGGACCGCATCGAGGCGCTCGCGGAAGAACTGACCACCGCGGGCCACTCGGCGACGGCATACGCACTGGACGTCACCGAGCGCGGGGCGGTCGACGAGTTCGCCACCGCCTTCCAGACCATCGCTGTCCTGGTCAACAACGCGGGCGGCGCGCTCGGCGCGGACCCGGTCGCGACCGGCGACCCCGACGACTGGCGCCGGATGTACGAGACGAACGTGCTCGGCACCCTGAACGTCACCCAGGCCCTGCTGCCCGCGCTGACGACGAGCGGCGACGGCACGGTGGTGGTGGTCTCCTCCACCGCGGGCCACGGAACGTACGAGGGCGGCGCGGGCTATGTCGCCGCCAAGCACGCCGAGCACGTCCTCGCGGAGACCCTCCGCCTGGAGATCGTCGGTACCCCGGTCCGGGTGATCGAGGTCGCCCCCGGCATGGTGAAGACGGACGAGTTCGCGCTGACCCGCTTCGCCGGTGACCAGGAGAAGGCGGCGAAGGTGTACGAGGGCGTCGCCGAGCCCCTGACGGCGGACGACGTGGCCGAGACGATCAGTTGGGCGGTCACCCGCCCCAGCCACGTCAACATCGACCTCCTGGTGGTCCGCCCGCGTGCGCAGGCGTCGAACACAAAGGTCCACCGGCAGAGGTGAGCCCCGGCCGACCCGGCCGAGGGGCCCGTCCCGGGAAGGCCCCCGGTTCCGGCCGGGGGCCTGCCGCGTCAGCCCTTCACGCAGACGACCTGCTTCAGCTTCGCCACGACCTCGACGAGGTCACGCTGCTGGTCGATGACCTTCTCGATCGGCTTGTACGCGCTCGGGATCTCGTCCACGACGCCGGAGTCCTTGCGGCACTCCACGCCCCGCGTCTGGTCCTGAAGGTCCTTCGCCGTGAAACGGCGCTTCGCCGCGTTGCGGCTCATGCGCCGGCCCGCGCCGTGCGACGCCGAGTTGAACGCCTTCTCGTTGCCGAGGCCCTTCACGATGTACGAACCCGTGCCCATGGAGCCCGGGATGATGCCGTACTCGCCCGAGCCGGCCCGGATCGCGCCCTTGCGGGTCACGAGCAGATCCATGCCCTCGTACCGCTCCTCCGCCACATAGTTGTGGTGGCAGGAGATCTCCGACTCGAAGGTCGGCTTCGCCTTCTTGAACTCCTTGCGGACCACGTCCTTGAGGAGCGCCATCATCAGCGTGCGGTTGTACTTGGCGTACTCCTGCGCCCAGTACAGGTCGTTGCGGTACGCCGCCATCTGCGGGGTGTTCGCCACGAAGACGGCGAGGTCACGGTCGATCAGGCCCTGGTTGTGCGGGAGCTTCTGGGCCACGCCGATGTGGTACTCGGCCAGTTCCTTGCCGATGTTCCGGGACCCGGAGTGCAGCATCAGCCAGACGGCACCGGTGGTGTCCGTGCAGACCTCGATGAAGTGGTTCCCGGAACCGAGGCTTCCCATCTGCTTGGTCGCGCGCTCCGCGCGGAACTTCACCGCCTCCGCAACCCCGTCGAACCGCCCCCAGAAGTCGTCCCACCCGGACGTCGCCAGCCCGTGCAACCGCCCCGGGTCGACCGGACTGTCATGCATCCCGCGCCCCACCGGAATCGCCTGCTCGATCTTCGACCGCAGCCGCGACAGATCCCCGGGCAGATCGTTCGCCGTGAGCGACGTGCGGACCGCGGACATCCCGCAGCCGATGTCGACCCCGACCGCCGCCGGACACACCGCGTCCCGCATCGCGATGACCGAACCGACCGTCGCCCCCTTGCCGTAGTGGACGTCCGGCATGACCGCGAGGCCCTTGATCCACGGCAGCGTCGCCACGTTCTGCAACTGCTGCATCGCGGCGCCCTCGATTGTCGCCGGGTCCGTCCACATCCGGATCGGGACCTTCGCCCCCTGCATCTCTACGTACGACATATCTCCTCGATTCCCCCGAAGAACAACAGAAGCCTCAAAACGCAAAAACCGGAGCCAAGGTCGACGTAAAGGACAACGGACCGGCGTCCACGGCAGTGCGTGCGATACACATTGTGTCCAGGGCCCCGCCCCGCGCGGCAACCGAATAACCAGCGAACACAGCGCACAGAACCGTCGAGAGGATCCCCACCGTGCAGCGGAAGGCGTACGTACCAGGCGCTGCCATGCTCCTCGCGGCACTGCTGACCGCCTGCACCAGCGGCTCCGGTGGCGACAGCCCGGCGGACGGTTCCGGGTCCGGCGGCTCCGCCGCGAGCGCGGCCGCCGAACCCGGCAAGTACCGCACCCTCGCCGACGCGTGCAGCTCCGTGAGCCACGGCGCGCTCGACTCGCTCCTGCCCGGTATCAAGCAGATAGCCGACCAGGAACAGCGCGACAAGGCCTACGGAGGCCAAGCCGAGCTCACCTACGACAACGACCGGCGCTCCGGCTGCCGTTGGAAGACCGAGTCGGCCGACGCATCCGACCATCTGTACGTCGACTTCGAGCGGGTGGTGTCGTACGACACCACGGTCAGCGACGACGACCGGGCCCAGCAGGTCTTCGCCGACAAGGCGAAGACCGCGAACATCACCCTGCCCAGCGCCGACTCCAGCGAGGACTCCGATTCCGGCTCCCCCTCCCCGGACGCCTCCGCCTCCGGCAGCCCGAGCGCGACCACCACACCCTCCGGCTCCCCGGCCGCCCCCACCTCCGGAAGCCCGTCCGTCACCGGCACCTCTACGGACCTCGAACCCCGCGCCCTCGACGACCTCGGCGACGAGGCGTTCCTGAACGACCAGCCGGGCACCGCCCAGCAGCGCACCGTGACTGTGGCGTTTCGCACGTCCAACGTGATCGTGACCATCGAGTACGACGAGCAGTCGGCACCCGCGAAAACAGCTCCGAGCAGCCAGGTCATGCAGGAAAAGGCCCAGAAACTGGCCCAACGGCTCGCCGGTTCACTCGGCTGACGCACCCCCGCGCAACCCCCCGCCCGGAAGACCGGACCTCACGACGCACGCGTCACCACCGCGTACCGTGACCCCTCGGACCCGATCCGACCGCACGATCCACGAGCGTCATGAGTGAAGGAACCATGCACCGACCTGCACAGCGAGACACGGGGATACCTCCCACGCCCTCTGGGCAGTGGGGGAGAGACCAGCACGCCCAGGGCGAGCAGCAGCCGGGCCGGCGGGGCCCACGCCTTCGCCGCCTCCTCGTCTGCGCGGCCGCCGTCCCGGCCGTGCTCGTCGCCGCCGGCTGCTCCTCCGACTCCGGTTCCGGCTCGGACGGCGACGCCAAGAAGCAGACCTCCAGCCCGCAGGCCTCGAAGAGCGCCTCGGCGAACACCGTGCAGCCCGCCGCGTACGGGAAACTGCCGGCGCCCTGCTCCGTCCTGTCCGGCAAGACCCTGAGCGACCTCGTACCGAAGGGGGCGAAGTCCGGCAAGGAAGGAACGTCGGACGATACGGGGAAGCGGTCGAGCTGCTCGTGGAACAGCCTGGAGAACAACGGCGTCAAGGGCTCCCAGTACCGCTGGCTCAACGTCTCCCTGCTGCGTTTCGAGTCGGACGCCACACTCGGCGAGGGCAACAAGCTCGCGCACGAGTACTACACCAAGCAGGTGCGGGACACGAAGGCCGTGGAGGGCGCGACGAACGCCAAGTCGGAGCCGGTCGCGGGGGTGGGCGACGAGGCGACGGCAGTGCGCTACGACCTGAAGAAGAAGGAAGGCGCCTTCAAGCAGCAGACGATCGTGACGCGCGTGGAGAACGTCGTCGTCACCCTCGACTACAACGGCGCGGGCCTGGCGGGCGACAAGACGCCGAACGCCGACGACCTGGCAAAGGCCGCCGAAAAGGCCGTCAAGGAGACGGTGTCGGCCGTCTCCGCGGCGAACAAGGAAAGCGGCAAGGCGAGCGGCTCCCCCTCACAGGAGGCGTCGAAGGGCGCGTCCTCGCCCGCAGCGAAGTCCGGGAAGAGCTGACCGGGCCCAACTCATAACTTCATCAGGGAAGTTGCCGGAGCCCGGTCCTGTCACGGACCGGGCTCCGGCCACTGCGGCCACACGTTCGCCACATGTGTGTGCCACTCTGTTGCGCGCAACAACACGTTCTGGAAGGGGATTTAAAGGTGGCCGCGCCACTGCAGCTCACACGAATACACCGGGTTCTGATCGGCGTGGTCGTCACCGGCGCCGTCATCATCGCCGGGATCGGCTTCGCGGGTTCGTACGCGGCCGTTCGTGAGCTGGCCATCAAAAAGGGCTTCGGGAACTTCAGCTACGTCTTCCCGATCGGCATCGACGCCGGCATCTGTGTGCTGCTGGGCCTGGACCTGCTGCTGACCTGGATCCGCATCCCCTTCCCCCTGCTGCGTCAGACGGCGTGGCTGCTGACGGCGGCGACGATCGCGTTCAACGGCGCGGCGGCCTGGCCCGACCCGCTGGGCGTGGGCATGCACGCGGTGATCCCGGTCCTGTTCGTGGTCGCCGTCGAGGCGGCCCGGCACGCGATCGGCCGGATCGCGGACATCACCGCGGACAAGCACATGGAGGGCGTCCGCGTAACCCGCTGGCTGCTCTCCCCGATCCCCACCTTTCTGCTCTGGCGCCGTATGAAGCTGTGGGAGCTGCGCTCCTACGAACAGGTGATCAAACTGGAGCAGGAACGTCTCGTCTACCAGGCGCGGCTGCATTCCCGCTTCGGCCGGGCCTGGCGGCGCAAGGCCCCGGTGGAGTCGCTGATGCCGCTGAGGCTCGCGCGGTACGGCGTCCCGCTGGCGGAGACGGCCCCGGCGGGTCTGGCGGCGGCCGGAATCGAACCGGCCCTGATACCGCCGGCGCCCCCGGTGGAGGTGACCGTGGCCGGTCCGGCCGCCGAGACGGCGCCCGCCCCGCAGAACGCGGCGCCTGCCGGGGAGCAGCGCCCCGAGTTGGAGGGCGGGCCGAACCCCGGGCACCCCGAGGACGTTCAGGCCCCCGCCTCTGTACCGGCCCCCGACCACAACCCTTGGTTCAAGTCCCCGCAGCAGGTCGAGTACCACGGCGGCTACGACCCGGCGTACGAACCAGAGCCTCCCCACGACCTCGATGAAGAGCACTGGCAGTGGTACGAGGAGCAGCAGTTCCAGGAGCAGGGGCTCCAGGACGAGCAGTACCGGGAGCACCAGGAGCAGCCGCAGGAACCCCCCGTCCAGGAGCCCACCGGGGAGGAGACCGGCAGCTTCCCCATCCCGGCGGGCCCGAACCGCACCCGCCAGCTCGGTGAGGGTGCCGGCACGGAACCGGGCGAGGAGGACTACTACCAGGTCTTCCGCCAGTCGATCAACGGCAGCCTGCCCACGCCCCGTGAGTTCAGCGACAGCGTCGAGGCGACGTACAACATCTCCCTCGGCGACGCCGCCGCCAAGCGCATGGTGACCCGCTTCTCCAAGCGCTTCAACACGGAGCTGCAGGAGGACCACATCGCCTGACCACAGGCGAGTACGACGAGGGGGCGCCCGGTGAACACCGGGCGCCCCCTCGTCGTACTCAAGTGGTTCTCCTACTACTCCCCGAGCAGGGTCCGTACCCGGTCCTGCCCCACCGCGAGCAGCAGGGTGGGCAGCCGCGGCCCGGTGTCGCGGCCGACGAGCAGGTGGTAGAGGAGCGCGAAGAACGTCCGCTGGGCGGTCTTGATCTCCGGCGGCAGTTCCTTGGGCGTGGCGTCGGCGGCGAAGCCGGCCTGGACCTTGGGCACGCCGTACACGAGGTGGGTGAGCCCGTCCAGGGACCAGTTCTCCGCCAGCCCGTCGAGCAGCAGCCGCAGCGACTGCTGCGCCTGCTCGTCCAGGGACTTCAGCAGCTCGGTGTCGGGCTCGTCACGGACGATGGTGCGCTGGTCGGCGGGGACGTGGGTGTTGATCCACGCCTCGGCCCTGTCGTACCGCGGGCGGGCCTCGTCGAGCGAGGCCAGCGGGTTGGCCGGGTCGAGGTCGGACAGGATGCGCAGGGCCTGGTCCTGGTGGCCGGCGGTGATGTCGGCGACGGACGCGAGCGTGCGGTACGGCAGCGGGCGCGAGGTGGCCGGCAGCGGGGCGCCGGCCGTACCGACCGCCCGGGTGTACGCGGCCACGTCGCCCGGCAGCGCGCTGCCGTCGGCGACCTTGCCCGCCAGCTTGTCCCACTCGTCGTAGAGCCGCTGGATCTCCTGGTCGAAGGCGATCTTGAAGGACTGGTTGGGCCTGCGGCGGGCGTACAGCCACCGCAGGAGCTGCGGCTCCATGATCTTCAGCGCGTCGGCGGGGGTGGGGACACCGCCCCGGGACGACGACATCTTCGCCATCCCGCTGATGCCGACGAACGCGTACATGGGCCCGATGGGCTGCTTGCCGCCGAAGATCCCGACGATCTGGCCACCGACCTGGAAGCTGGAGCCGGGGGACGAGTGGTCGACGCCCGAGGGCTCGAAGACGACACCCTCGTACGCCCAGCGCATGGGCCAGTCGACCTTCCAGACCAGCTTGCCGCGGTTGAACTCGCTCAGCCGGACGGTCTCCGAGAAGCCGCACGCGTCGCACGTGTACGCCAGCTCGGTGCTGTCGTCGTCGTACGAGGTGACGGTCGTCAGGTCCTTCTCGCAGTTGCCGCAGTACGGCTTGTACGGGAAGTACCCGGCGGAGCCGGAGCTGCCGTCGTCCTCGGATGCGGCGCCCGAGCCCTCCTCGGCCTCCAGCTCGGCCTCGTCGACCGGCTTCTGCTGCTGCTTCTTGGCCGGCTTCGGCTTGGTCCGGTACTGGGCGAGGATCGCGTCGATGTCGCCGCGGTGCTTCATGGCGTGCAGGATCTGCTCGCGGTAGGCGCCGGAGGTGTACTGGGCCGTCTGACTGATTCCGTCGAACTCCACGCCCAGCGCTGCCAGCGACTCGATCATCGCGGCCTTGAAGTGCTCGGCCCAGTTCGGGTACGCGGAGCCCTTGGGCGCCGGCACCGAGGTCAGCGGCTTGCCGATGTGCTCGGCCCAGGACTCGTCGATGCCCGCGATGCCCGCAGGCACCTTCCGGTACCGGTCGTAGTCGTCCCAGGAGATCACGTGCCGGACCTGGTACCCGCGCCGCCGGATCTCGTCGGCGACGAGGTGCGGGGTCATGACCTCGCGCAGGTTCCCCAGGTGGATGGGGCCCGAGGGGGAAAGTCCCGACGCGACGACGACCGGTTTGCCCGGGGCCCGGCGCTCCGACTCTTCGATGACCTCATCCGCGAAACGGGAGACCCAGTCGGTGGTCTCGGTGCTCTGAGCCACGATCGGCACGTCCTCTTTATCTGGGAGTTCCTCACAAGCAGCCGGCATGGTCACACGGCTGGCCGCTCCATTGTCCCAGCCCGAGCCACATCCACGAAAACCGCTTTTCAAGGCCTTGCCCGGAGACGGCAAAGCCCCTGGCCGCGACGCTGCCGCGACCGCCGCGACACCAGGAGACCGGCACACGCCCGGCCCGGCGCTTGCGCGAAAACCGCTTTACCCCCCGTGGGATACTGAGCCTGACCATCAGATCCTCGAGGAGAACGGCACCCACCCCATGGCCTCGGTCACGTCCCTCACCGCCTCCGTCAACCAGCACCTCGCGACCGCCCTCACGGCCACCGTGCCTCAGGCCGACGCGGACCCGCTGCTGCGACGAAGCGACCGGGCCGACTTCCAGGCCAACGGGATCCTGGCGCTGGCGAAGAAGTCGAAGGCGAACCCCCGGGAACTGGCGACCCAGGTCGTGGACAAGGTCGTCACCGGTGACGTGATCAAGGACATCGAGGTCTCCGGCCCCGGCTTCCTCAACATCACGGTCACCGACCGGGCGATCACCGAGAACCTCGCCGCCCGCCTCGCCGACTCCGAGGGCCGTCTGGGCGTGCCGTACGCGGAGCACCCGGGCACCACGGTCATCGACTACGCCCAGCCGAACGTGGCCAAGGAGATGCACGTCGGCCACCTGCGCTCCGCGGTGATCGGCGACTCGCTCGTCCAGCTCCTGGAGTTCACCGGCGAGACCGTGATCCGCCGCCACCACATCGGCGACTGGGGAACCCAGTTCGGCATGCTCATCCAGTACCTGGAGGAGCACCCGCACGAGCTGGACCACAAGGCGTCCGCCGAGGACACCGCGACTTCGGGCGAGGAGGCGATGTCGAACCTCGACCGCCTCTACAAGGCCGCGCGCAAGAAGTTCGACTCCGACGAGGAGTTCAAGACGCGCGCCCGGCGCCGGGTGGTCGCCCTTCAGGCGGGGGACCCCGAGACCCTGGCCATGTGGCAGAAGTTCGTCGACGAGTCGAAGATCTACTTCTTCTCCGTCTTCGAGAAGCTGGACATGGAGATCCGGGACCCGGACATCGTCGGTGAGTCGGGTTACAACGACATGCTGGACGAGACGTGCCGGCTCCTTCAGGAGGCGGGCATCGCGGTCGAGTCGGAGGGCGCGCTGTGCGTGTTCTTCGACGACATCAAGGGCCCGGACGGCAACCCGGTCCCGCTGATCGTCCGCAAGTCCGACGGCGGCTACGGCTACGCGGCGACCGACCTGTCCGCGATCCGTGACCGTGTCGTCAACCTGAAGTCGAGCACCCTCCTCTACGTCATCGACGCCCGTCAGGCCCTGCACCTGAAGATGGTCTTCGAGACGGCCCGCAGGGCGGGCTGGCTGAACGACGGCGTGCAGGCGGTCCACCTCGCCTTCGGCACGGTCCTCGGCAAGGACGGCAAGCCGTTCAAGACGCGTGCGGGCGAGACGGTCCGGCTGGTCGACCTTCTCGACGAGGCGATCGAGCGCGCGTCGGCGGTCGTACGGGAGAAGGCCCAGGACCTCTCCGAGGAGGAGATCGCCGAGCGGGGTACCCAGGTGGGCATCGGCGCGGTGAAGTACGCGGACCTGTCGACGTCGGCGAGCCGCGACTACAAGTTCGACCTGGACCAGATGGTGTCGCTGAACGGCGACACGTCCGTCTATCTCCAGTACGCGTACGCCCGTATCCAGTCCATCCTCCGCAAGGCCGGCGAGGTACGCCCGGCCGCGCACCCGGAGCTGGAACTGGCCGGCGCGGAGCGCGCGTTGGGCCTGCACGTGGACCGGTTCGCGGAGACGGTCGCGGAGGCCGCGGCGGAGTACGCCCCACACAAGCTGGCCGCGTACCTCTACCAGTTGGCGTCCCTCTACACCGCCTTCTACGACAAGTGCCCGGTCCTGAAGGCCGAGACGCCGGAGCAGGTCGAGAACCGCCTCTTCCTGTGCGACGTCACCGCCCGCACCCTGCACCAGGGCATGGCGCTGCTGGGCATCAGGACCCCTGAGCGCCTCTGAGCAGACCGAGGAAGGGCCCGTACCCGGCACCTGCCGGGTACGGGCCCTTCCATTGCCGTTTCGCAGTCGCAGACTTACCTCTTACCGGCCATCGCCGCGTACACGTTGATGTCGGCGTCCGTCACGTCGTTGATGTCGTGGTAGCGGACCTTCTCGATGTCGTCGAGGGTGTCCAGGTACGCCGGTTCCGGCTGGTCCGGGACCGGGGCGGCATGGTCCGGGTGCCAGTGATGGGCGGGGACGACGCCCGGCTCGGCGAGTTCCAGCGCGCTGTCGGTGAAGAAGCGTTCCACCTCCGCCTTGGAGCGCAGGACGAAGGTGAAGCCGCGTTCGGTGTACGTGCGTTGCACCGCGCGGATGTTCTCGGCGTTCAGGTCCTCGGTGAGGTGGCTGAGCACCAGACGACTGCCGGAGGGCAGGGCGTCGACCAGTTCGCGCACGATCGGGTAGGCCTCCTCGTCCTCGACGAAGTGGAGGATCGCGACCAGGCACAGCGCGATCGGCTGGTCGAAGTCCAGGGTCTTCGCGGCCTGTTCGAGGATGTGCGCCGGGTTCTTCAGGTCGGCGTCGATGTAGTCGGTGCGTCCCTCGGGGCCGCTGGTGAGCAGCGCACGCGCGTGCGCGAGGACGATCGGGTCGTTGTCGACGTACACCACCCGTGCCTCGGGGTTGATCCGCTGGGCGATCTGGTGGACGTTCTCCGCGGTGGGCAGGCCGGTGCCGATGTCCAGGAACTGGCGGATGCCGTCCTGTGCCGCCAGCGTGGTCACGGCACGGCGCAGGAAGTCCCGGTTGTGCCGGACGTCGAGGTAGCCACGGGGGTTGGCGGCGAGCCCGGCGGCGGCCGCCGCGAGGTCGGCCGGGTAGTGGTCCTTGCCGCCGAGGAAGACGTCGTAGACCCGGGCGGGGTGCGCCTTGGTGGTGTCGATCCTCCTTCGCAGCTCGGCGGGGTCGTGGTTGAGGGCATCACCGGGCATGAGGCGTCTCCCTGGACGGTCCGACTGATGGTCAACAACCTAGCCTCCAGGGCCGTTTGGCGCCCTCCCCTGCGGCGAACCGGAGCCACGCCGTCCGCAAGCCGGCCAACCCGTTCGACGACGGCTCGATCGCCACGGTGCTCGTGCTCACCGCGACCGCCGCCCTCACGGGCTGCCAGGACGGTCGGGCGTACGCGACGAGGGCCCGCCCACCGTCTCCGGATCCGTGGAGACGGTGGGCGGGCCCTGCGGCGACGGTGTGTCTCAGCGCAGCTTCTGCGCGGCCTCGACGGCCCAGTAGGTGAGGATGTTGCGGGCCCCGGCCCGCTTGATGCCGGTCAGGGTCTCCAGGATCGCCCGGTCCCGGTCGACCCAGCCCTTCTCGGCGGCGGCCTCGACCATCGAGTACTCGCCGGAGATCTGGTACGCGGCGACGGGCACGTCCACGGCGTCGGCGACCCGCGCGAGGATGTCGAGGTAGGGCCCGGCCGGCTTCACCATCACCATGTCGGCGCCCTCCTCCAGGTCGAGGGCCAGTTCCCGCAGCGACTCGCGCAGGTTGGCGGGGTCCTGCTGGTAGGTCTTGCGGTCACCCTGCAGCGAGGAGCCGACAGCCTCCCGGAAGGGCCCGTAGAAGGCGGAGGAGTACTTGACGGTGTAGGCGAGGATGGACACGTCCTCGCGCCCGATCTGGTCGAGCGCGTCGCGGATGACGCCGATCTGGCCGTCCATCATCCCGCTGGGGCCCACGATGTGTGCCCCCGCGTCGGCCTGCACCTGCGCCATCTCGGCGTACCGCTCCAACGTGGCGTCGTTGTCGACCCGGCCGTCGGCGTCGAGGACGCCGCAGTGCCCGTGGTCGGTGACCTCGTCCAGGCACAGGTCGGACATGACGAGCAGTTCGTCCCCGACCTCGGCGCGCACGTCCCGCAGCGCGACCTGCAGGATCCCGTCCGGGTCGGTACCCGGCGTCCCGACGGCGTCCTTCTTCGACTCCTCGGGCACACCGAACAGCATGATCCCGGAGATTCCGGCCTCCACGGCCTCCAGCGCGGCCTTCTTGAGGCTGTCGCGGGTGTGCTGCACGACCCCGGGCATGGCGGCGATCGGCACGGGCTCGCTGACGCCCTCCCGCACGAAGGCGGGAAGGATGAAGTCGGCCGGGTGAAGCCGGGTCTCGGCGACCATACGGCGCATGGCGGGCGTCGTACGCAGCCGCCGGGGACGGGTACCAGGGAAGGATCCGTACTTCGTCATGCCACCTACGCTACGCCCGCCCCGGGGGTCCTTTTGCCGACGCGACGTCGGGGCGGAGGCCGCCTGTTTCCGCCTCCGCGACCCCTGCCCTCCCCGCTCCACCGAGGCGGTCCTCGAGCACGGAGAACCGGTCGCATGACGACCCACGGGACCTCCGCCGCACCCCCGGCTTGCGGGAGCGCAAGAAGCAGAAGAAGAGGGCGCCCCCCGAACCGGGGGCGCCTTTCTCTCTATCTGTGCGGCCAGACGCACGCCGATGCAGGGACCTGCGTCAGGTGGTCGAACGACGCCTCCGCGCCCCCGGCCTCCGCTCGCTCGGCCGCGTCACCGGGTCCCCGGCCGCCAGCGCGGCGGCGCGCCGCTTGAGGCCGAAGTCCGCCAGCGCCTCGGTCAGCTTGTGGACCGACGGCTCGGGCGCCATGACGTCGACCCGCAGGCCGTGCTCCTCTGCCGTCTTCGCGGTCGCCGGGCCGATGCACGCGATCACCGTCACGTTGTGCGGCTTGCCCGCGATGCCCACCAGGTTCCGGACCGTCGACGACGACGTGAACAGGACCGCGTCGAAGCCACCGCCCTTGATCGCCTCGCGGGTCTCGGCCGGCGGCGGCGAGGCGCGGACCGTCCGGTACGCCGTGACGTCGTCGACTTCCCAGCCCAGTTCGATCAGGCCGGCGACCAGGGTCTCCGTGGCGATGTCGGCGCGCGGCAGGAAGACACGGTCGATCGGGTCGAACACCGGGTCGTACGGCGGCCAGTCCTCCAGCAGGCCCGCGGCGGACTGCTCCCCGGACGGGATCAGGTCCGGCTTCACACCGAAGGCCACCAGCGCCTTCGCCGTCTGCTCGCCGACCGCGGCCACCTTGATACCCGCGAAGGCCCGCGCGTCGAGGCCGTACTCCTCGAACTTCTCCCGGACCGCCTTCACCGCGTTGACCGACGTGAACGCGATCCACTCGTACCGGCCCGTCACCAGGCCCTTGACCGCCCGCTCCATCTGCTGGGGGGTGCGCGGCGGCTCGACGGCGATCGTCGGCACCTCGTGCGGCACGGCCCCGTACGACCGCAGTTGGTCGGAGAGCGACGCCGCCTGCTCCTTCGTCCGCGGGACGAGAACCTTCCAGCCGAACAGCGGCTTGCTCTCGAACCACGACAGTTGGTCGCGCTGCGCGGCGGAACGCTCACCGACCACGGCTATCACCGGCCGGCCGCCCTCGGGGGACGGCAGGACCTTCGCCTGCTTCAGCGTCTGCGCGATCGAGCCGAGCGTCGCGGACCAGGTGCGCTGCCGGGTCGTCGTACCGCCGATCGTCACCGTGAGCGCGGTGTCCGGCTTACGGCCCGCGGCCACCAGTTCTCCGGCGGCGGCGGCCACCGAGTCCAGGGTCGTGGAGACCACGACCGTGCAGTCCGAAGCACCGACCTCGGTCCAGCAGCGGTCGGAGGCGGTCCGCGCGTCCACGAACCGGACGTCCGTGCCCTCCGCGTCCCGCAGCGGCACACCCGCGTACGCGGGCACACCCACAGCGGTGGCGATACCCGGGACGACCTCGAACGGGACGCCCGCGGCGGCGCACGCCAGCATCTCCTCGGCCGCGTACGCGTCAAGGCCCGGGTCCCCGGTCACCGCACGGACGACCCGCCTGCCGCCCCGCGCTGCCTCCATGACAAGATGTGCGGCATCCCTCGGCGCAGGGACGCCAGCGGTTGTCGACTCACCGCCGACTACCGCTAGTTGGGGCGTGCCCGCCGACGGGTCCGTGTTCAGGACGGCGACGCCGGCCCTGGCATGCGTACGCACCACGTCGAGCACCTCGTGCTCGCCGACGAGAACGTCCGCGTTCGCCAGCGCCTCCACGGCGCGCAGAGTGAGAAGTCCCGGATCCCCGGGTCCGGCACCGAGGAAGGTGACGTGCCCGTGGTCGAGGCCGGCGGGAAGGGTGGTGGGGCTCAATGTGCTCGCTCCCCCATCAGACCGGCCGCGCCCTTGGTGAGCATCTCGGTGGCGAGTTCGCGACCGAGCGCCATCGCCTGGTCATGCGTCTCAGGCACGGGACCGGTGGTGGACAGCTGCACCAGCGACGAGCCGTCGGGCGTGCCGACGACGCCGCGCAGGCGCATTTCCTTGACAGTCTGCCCGTCGGCCTGGGGGTCCCCCCGCTCGAGCGGAGCCGAGAGTGGGGGAAGGTCGGCCAACGCGCCCACGGGGGCGCTGCAACCGGCCTCCAGGGCGGCGAGCAGGGACCGCTCAGCGGTCACGGCGACCCGGGTGAAGGGGTCGTCGAGCTCGGCGAGCGCGGCAATCAGTGCGGTGTCTTGGGCGGTCTTCCCCGCCCTGCATTCGATCGCCAGTGCCCCCTGGCCGGGGGCGGGCAGAACCGTGTCGACCGACAGGAAGTCGGTCACCTCGTCGATGCGCCCGAGGCGGTTGAGTCCGGCCGCGGCGAGAACCACCGCGTCCAGCTCTCCGTCACGGACGAATCCGATGCGTGTGTCGACGTTGCCCCGGATCGGGACCGTCTCGATGTCGAGGCCGTGGGCGCGGGCGTACGCGTTCAGCTGCGCCATGCGGCGCGGCGAACCGGTGCCTATGCGGGCCCCGCGGGGCAGGTCGGCGAACTTCAGGGCGTCACGCGCGATGATCACGTCACGCGGGTCCTCACGCAGGGGTACGGCGGCCAGCACCAGGCCCTCCGGCTGCGCGGTCGGCAGATCCTTGAGGGAGTGCACCGCGAAGTCGACCTCGCCGCGCAGGAGCGCCTCGCGCAGGGCCGCCACGAACACACCGGTGCCGCCGATCTGCGCGAGGTGCTCGCGGGAGGTGTCGCCGTACGTCGTGATCTCCACGAGCTCCACGGGCCGTCCGGTCACCCTGGTCACGGCGTCCGCGACCTGACCGGACTGGGCCATGGCCAGCTTGCTGCGCCTGGTCCCCAGCCTCAGTGCCTGCTCACTCATGCTCGCCCTCGGTTCTTGGCGTTCTCGATGTTCGTGTCGTTCTCGGTGTCCTCGGCCCGGGAGACGGAGGCAACCGTCTCGGGGTCGAGGTCGAACAGGGTGCGTAGCGCGTCCGCGTATCCCGCGCCGCCGGGCTCGGCCGCCAGCTGCTTGATCCGTACGGTCGGCGCGTGCAACAGCTTGTCGACGACGCGCCGCACGGTCTGCGTGATCTCGGCGCGGTGCTTGGTGTCGAGGCCGGGCAGGCGTCCCTCCAGGCGCGCGATCTCGTTCGCCACCACGTCGGCGGCCATCGTGCGCAGCGCCACGACCGTGGGCGTGATGTGCGCGGCGCGCAAGGCGGCGCCGAACGCGGCGACCTCGTCTGAGACGATCCGCCGCACCCGGTCCACGTCGGCGGCCATCGGCGCGTCCGCGGACGCCTCGGCGAGCGACTCGATGTCGACGAGCCGTGCGCCGAGCAGCCGGTGCACGGCCGCGTCGATGTCCCGCGGCATCGCGAGGTCGAGCAGCGCGAGCACGGGCGCGGGGCGGGGGATCTCAACGGGTTCGGGACGACGACGCTCGGGGACCCGGCCGGTGGTGGCGACGGTCGCGACCAGCGCGGTGATCGCGTCGGCTTCGGCCTCCGGGGCGAGCACGGCAGTGGCGGCGGCACGGCCGCTGCGCGGCTCCTCGGTACCCTTGTCCACCCAGGCGGCGTGCTGCTCCAGCTCGGCGGCGGCCATCCCGGCGACGGCGGCCTCGCCGAGCACCGAGAAGCCGGCCGTGCCCTGCACCGCAGCCAGGTCGAGCGGGCAACCGTCCTCGGTGTCCGAGCCCGTGGCCGGGCCCTCGTCCCGGGACTCGGCCCCTTGAGCGGGAGCGAGCGGGGTCACGGGCGTCACCGGCCCCTCCACGCGTCCCTCCAGCGCGGTGGCGACCGCCTGGGCCGTGAGGACCAGGCCGGTCGCGCCCGTACAGGACACCGCGACGTCGGCACGCGTCAGCTCGTCCGGCACCGCCGCCATCGGTACGGCGCGCGCCGACACCTCCGTGTCGTCCGCCTCCGTCAGGATCTGCGCGAGCCGCTCGGCGCGCTCGAAGGTGCGGTTGGCGATCACGACCTCGGTGACCCCGGCGCGCGCGAGGGTCGCCGCGGCCAGCGAGGACATGGAGCCGGCGCCGATCACGAGGGCGCGCTTGCCCTTGGCCCAGGTCTCGACCGGCGTACCGGACGACAGCTGCTCCAGGCCGAAGGTCACCAGCGACTGCCCGGCCCGGTCGATACCCGTTTCCGAGTGGGCGCGCTTGCCGACCCGCAGGGCCTGCTGGAACAGGTCGTTCAGCAGTCGGCCGGCGGTGTGGCGTTCCTGCGCCGCGGCCAGGGAGTCCTTGATCTGGCCGAGGATCTGCCCCTCGCCCACGACCATGGAATCGAGCCCGCAGGCCACCGAGAACAGGTGGTGTACGGCCCGGTCCTCGTAGTGCACGTAGAGGTACGGGGTCAGCTCGTCGAGGCCGACCCCGCTGTGCTGGGCGAGGAGGGTGGACAGCTCGGCGACACCGGCGTGGAACTTGTCCACGTCGGCGTACAGCTCGATGCGGTTGCAGGTGGCGAGCACCGCGGCCTCGGTGGCCGGCTCGGCGGCAAGCGTGTCCTGGACCAGCTTGGCCTGGGCGTCCGCGGCCAGCGCGGCTCGCTCGAGGACACTGACCGGCGCGCTGCGGTGGCTCAGCCCGACAACGAGGAGACTCATGCCGGCATCACGGCGGGGACGTCCCCGTCGGGCCCCTTGTCAGTGGCCTCGCGGGCCGCGGCTGAGGAGGCCGGCAGGCCGTCGGGCAGGGTCTCCTCGCCGGCCTTGCGCTGCTCGTGGAAGGCGAGGATCTGCAGCTCGATGGAGAGGTCGACCTTGCGTACGTCGACGCCGTCCGGGACGGACAGCACGGTCGGCGCGAAGTTCAGGATGGAGGTCACACCCGCGCCCACGAGCCGGTCACAGACCTGCTGAGCGGCGCCTGCCGGGGTCGCGATGACACCGATCGACACGCCGTTGCTCTTGATGATCTTTTCCAGGTCGTCGGTGTGCTGGACCGGGATACCCGCGACCGGCTTCCCGGCCATCGCCGGATCCGCGTCGATGAGCGCCGCGATCCGGAAACCACGGGACGCGAACCCGCCGTAATTGGCCAGCGCCGCGCCGAGGTTACCGATACCGACGATCACAACCGGCCAGTCCTGGGTCAGGCCCAGCTCGCGGGAGATCTGGTACACGAGATACTCGACGTCGTAGCCCACGCCCCGGGTCCCGTAGGAACCGAGGTAGGAGAAGTCCTTGCGCAGCTTCGCGGAATTGACGCCCGCGGCAGCGGCCAGCTCCTCGGAGGAGACGGTGGGTACCGAGCGCTCCGACAGTGCGGTCAGCGCTCGGAGGTACAGCGGAAGCCTGGCGACGGTGGCCTCGGGAATGCCTCGGCTGCGGGTCGCCGGTCGGTGAGTTCGGCCAGTTGCCACGGTGCTCCTGCGGGTAGAGCGGGGCTGCAGGCGGTCATACGTCCCCAGACCGCCCCGTCGAATGCAGGCTATGTCTTTGTGAACGCGTGCACAAAGATAGTGTCCGATTTGCCCGGCCAACGTGACCGGGGTCACGCACCCCTGGCGCCTTGATGCGGAACCGGCGCACGCGCACCAGCGTCCCTTTCGTCCTGGGGGCAAAACCGCACACTCTCCTCAACAATCCATGCCCCCGAGACCGATCGCCGTCGATCCTAAGCGACTTTCCGGACCACTTGGACTGCTCGGTCAGTTCCGCGGGGACGTCCAGGGCCCCTCAGGCGAGGGCCTTGCGCAGCCGGTCCTCGTTCACACGCCAGAACGTGTGCTGCGCGCCGTCGACCAGAACGACCGGGATCTGTTCCCAGTACTGACGATGGAGCTCCTCGTCCTGGGTGATGTCCTTCTGCTCCCAGGGGACGCCGAGCTCACCGCAGACCTTCTCGATGACGACCCGTGCGTCATCGCACAGATGACAGCCGGGCTTCCCGATGAGGGTGACGAGGTGCTCCTGGGCGGCCTGCTCGTTCCGGGCCTTCTGGGCGGGCTCCCGCCGAAAGAGGGGACTCATGTCGGCCATTCTCGCCCCGCCGGGCAAAAAGATGAGGGGCCGACCGGCCGCAACCGGCACCCCGTCCGGCCCTACCTGGCACCCCGACCGGCCACGTTCGGGCCCGGCCGCCACGCCGACGGCGACGCCTTCCGGAACGACTCCTTCCCGGCTGCGTCAACGACACGTAACGCAGAGTCCGCAGCCTCCGACCTCTCGACTCCGGATGCACCGAACAAACTGGCTATGCTCACGGCATGGCCGCTCTCGGATGGCTCACCCCCCGTAGGCGCTCCGCCACGGCGCGGAGCGTGTTGGCAGGCGAGGCCTCGGCGGAGGCAGCGCGCAGGTCGTCGCAGGACACCGCCTCACAGGACGCCTCCGAGCCGGAGGCCCAGTTCCCGGTTCTCGGCGACGACAAAGCCGCCGCGTTCTTCGACCTGGACAACACTGTGATGCAGGGCGCCGCGCTGTTCCACTTCGGCCGCGGCCTGTACAAGCGAAAGTTCTTCGAGACGCGCGATCTGGCGAAGTTCGCGTGGCAGCAGGCATGGTTTCGGCTGGCCGGGGTGGAGGACCCCGAGCACATGCAGGACGCGCGGGACTCGGCGCTGTCGATCGTGAAGGGCCATCGCGTCGCCGAGCTGATGTCGATCGGCGAGGAGATCTACGACGAGTACATGGCCGAGCGGATCTGGCCGGGCACGCGGGCGCTGGCGCAGGCACACCTGGACGCGGGTCAGCGGGTGTGGCTGGTCACGGCCGCGCCCGTCGAGATCGCCACGGTGATCGCCCGCCGCCTGGGCCTGACAGGGGCGCTGGGCACGGTGGCGGAGTCCGTCGACGGCGTGTACACGGGCAAGCTGGTGGGCGAGCCCCTGCACGGCCCGGCGAAGGCGGAGGCTGTGCGCGCGCTGGCGGCGGCGGAAGGCCTGACCCTCTCCCGCTGCGCTGCATACAGCGACTCCCACAACGACATCCCGATGCTGTCGCTGGTGGGCCACCCCTACGCGATCAACCCGGACGCGAAGCTCCGCAAACACGCCCGCGCCCACGACTGGCGACTGCGCGATTACCGCACGGCCCGCAAGGCGGCGAAGGTGGGCCTGCCGGCGGCGGCCGGCGTGGGCGCGGTGGCGGGCGGCACGGCGGCGGCGATCGCCCTGCACCGCCGCCGCCGCTGACAGCCGCCGCCTGAGATCGGGACAGCTACGGGGCCACTCCCTGCACGGTTACGCCACTTGGCGGCGGAAGCCACCGGCCGCTCGCTGACGTGCGGCAGAGGAGGGCTGGTCCGTTCGGGCTGATTCCCGCTCCCGGACCCTCACCCTCCGCACACGACTTCAGCCTCCGGGGCCGCACTCCCACGGGCCCCCTCCTCACCCGCGCCCGGCCACAACACGCGACGTACTCAAACGGAAATCGGAATCATTCGATCAACAATCGTTCACTGTGCGGTATTTGAGTGGGCGTCAATCGGTTACGGAAGCGACGTAATCGATGATTTGAGCAACTGGGTGTAGCGCCCCCTGTACTAAGCGTTATTCTCCTCAGACGCAATCCGGTACCCCTCCGTCGCCACGACGGGTGAACGGTCCCGCACTGAACGTGATGCAAGCTCTGCCTCTGGGAGTCCCGTGTACCCACACGTCGGGGTTGACACCTCGGGCCTGGCTGCGCTGCGCGCAACGGTCCGCGACCTGTTGCGCGGCTTCGTCCCCCCCGCGTACGCAGTCCCCGCCTTCGCCACCGCCGCCCCTGTCGGCCCGTGCTACGCACTGGCGGACGGCAGCACCACGGTCGGCGGCAGACGGGGCCGCTCCGGCTCCGCCGCCGCCACGGCACGCCGCCCGGCCGCGGACAGTGACAGCGCCCGCATGATGGAGCTCGTCGAGCGGGCCCAGGCCGGCGAGGCGGACGCCTTCGGACGTCTGTACGACCAGTACAGCGACACCGTGTACCGCTACATCTACTACCGCGTGGGCGGCAGGGCGACCGCCGAGGACCTCACCAGCGAGACCTTCCTGCGCGCTCTCCGGCGGATCGGCACCTTCACCTGGCAGGGCCGCGACTTCGGTGCCTGGCTCGTCACCATCGCCCGCAACCTCGTCGCCGACCACTTCAAGTCCAGCCGCTTCCGGCTCGAAGTGACCACCGGGGAGATGCTCGACGCCAACGAGGTCGAGCGTTCCCCCGAGGACTCCGTCCTGGAGTCCCTCTCCAACGCCGCGCTGCTCGACGCCGTACGGCGGCTCAACCCGCAGCAGCAGGAGTGCGTGACGCTCCGGTTCCTCCAGGGCCTCTCCGTCGCCGAGACCGCTCGCGTGATGGGCAAGAACGAGGGCGCGATCAAGACCCTCCAGTACCGCGCCGTCCGCACCCTCGCCCGGCTGCTGCCGGAAGACGCCCGCTGAACCCGCGAGCCCGACCCCGCACCGAGCCGCCACGCACACTGCGCACGCCCCGAACCACGCACGGCCCACGCACGGCCCACGCACGGCCCACGCACCAGCGTCGGACTGCCCCTCCGTCCGCGTCGAGCCACATCGCAGCCCCTGCCCGCCCGCTCGGCCACACTTCCTGAATGTCAGTCAACTTGCTTCCATATGCCACTAGTTGGCTTTCCAACCCGGCCCTCCGACTTCCGTAACCGAAGTGCCGAGCCGCTCGTTGTGCGGGATACAGGCTCCCTGTGGTCACACTCCGGCTACCCTCGATCACTCGATCGTGTGGCAGCGATCGGGGCGTGCAACCCTCAGGATCCCCTGGGGAGTCCGACCGTCATGACGAGAGGAGGTGCCGCCAGTGATCGCGAACGTATCGGCGCACCGGCGGGCGAACGCCTTCGCCCAGGCCCTGGAGGACCAGCCCGACGACCGGGGCACGGCGGCCGAGTGGCCCGGAGGGCCGAGCCCGACCCTGGCCGTCCAGGAACGGACCGACCAGCCCCGCCTGTTGGGCCTCGCGACCCGTCTCGGCGAGCTGCCCAAACCGGCGCTCAGCCCCGAGGTCAAGGTCGTCCAGCGCGCGCGGCTGGTGGCCGCGATGGAGGCCATGCTGCAGGAGGGCACGGCCGCGAGCGGCGAGGCGGCGGGCCCTTCGGTCCCCCAGCAGCGGCCCCACCGGGCCCGGGGCGCTCACCGGGCAAGCCCGCTGGGAAAGTTGCGACCACGGACCCGGCTCACCAAAGGCCTCGCCGCGGGCGGGCTCAGCATGGGGGTGGCTGCCGCCTCCTTCGGAGGAGTGGCCGCCGCCAGCTCCGACGCCCTGCCCGGTGACTCGCTCTATGGCCTCAAACGCGGCATCGAGGACGTCAAACTCGGCATGGCCGACGGGGACAACGCACGAGGACAGCTCTACCTGGACCAGGCATCGACCCGGTTGAGCGAGGCCCGCAGGCTGATGGAGCGCGGCCGCAGCGGCCAGCTCGACCACGAGTCCATCGGCGAGATCCGCCACACTCTGTCCGGCATGCAGCGCGACGCGTCCGAAGGCCACCGCCTGCTGCACGACGCCTACAAGCGGAACGGCTCGCTCGGCCCCATCCAAGCCCTCTCCGCCTTCTCGGAGTCCCACCGCGAGGCCTGGGGCGCCCTGCGCGACCGGCTGCCCGTCCAGCTCGGCGACGTCAGTCAGCAGGTCTCGTCGGTCCTCGACGCCATAGACCAGGAGGTCGCCCCGCTGCAGTCGCTGCTGCCACAGCCCTCGTCCCAGAGCAGCCCCGACCGGCACCAGGGCTCCGGCAGCGAACCCACCGCCTCCACGAGCCCCACCGGCACGAAAGGGCCGACGCCCAGCGCCACCAGCGGGCCTCCCACCGACAGCCATAGCAGCGGCCGGCCCCGGCCCTCCACGTCCACCAGTGGGGACAGCGCCGGCCTGCTCGGCGGCACGGGCGGCCTGCTGGACCCGCCGAAGGACAGCGCCAGCAGCTCACCCTCGCCGAGCAAGAGCCCCTCGCCGGACCAGCACGTGACACTGCCCCCGCTGCTCCCCGGCCTCCTGCCGGGCCTGGGCATCAACAGCGAGGAGAACAAGTAGGGCTCTCGTACGAGGACGGGGCGCCCCTTTCGGCAGGGGCGCCCCGTCCTCGTACCAGAACGGACGGAACGGCTCAGAAGAAGACCGACCTGCGCTGCACCAGCAGCTTGTACAGCGTGTGCTGGATCTGCTCCCTGACCTGATCCGTCAGATTGAACATCAGCATCGGGTCCTCGGCGGCCTCCGGCGGATAGCCGTCCGTGGGAATCGGCTCCCCGAACTCGATCGTCCACTTCGTCGGCAGCGGGATCGCACCCAGTGGGCCCAGCCACGGGAACGTCGGCGTGATCGGGAAGTACGGGAAGCCCAACAGCCGAGCGAGGGTCTTCACATTGCCGATCATCGGGTAGATCTCCTCGGCCCCGACGATCGAGCACGGGATGATCGGCGTCCTCGCGCGCAGCGCCGTGGAGACAAAGCCGCCACGCCCGAAACGCTGCAGCTTGTAGCGCTCACTGAACGGCTTGCCGATGCCCTTGAAGCCCTCCGGCATCACACCGACCAGCTCGCCGCGCTCCAGCAGCCGCTGGGCGTCCTCCGTGCACGCCAGGGTGTGTCCGGCCTTGCGGGCCAGTTCGTTGACCACCGGCAGTACGAAGACCAGGTCCGCGGCGAGCAGCCTGAGGTGGCGGTCCTCCGGGTGGTTGTCGTGCACGGCGACCTGCAGCATCAGGCCGTCCAGCGGCAGTGTCCCGGAGTGGTTGGCGACGATCAGCGCCCCGCCCTTCGACGGGATGTTGTCGATGCCCTTCACCTCGACCCGGAAGTACTTCTCGTACAGCGGCCGCAGCAGCGACATCAGGACCTGGTCGGTGAGCTCCTCGTCATAGCCGAAGTCATCGACCTCGTAGTCGCCCGTGAGCCGGCGGCGCAGGAAGGCCAGGCCCCCGGCGACGCGCTGCTCCAGGCTCGCCTCCTGCGGCGTGACCGGCGGCTTCTCCTCACCTGTCACGGGAACGTCACGCTGCGGGGCCGTCCGAACCTCGCGGACCACCGCGGGCTCGCCCTTGCGTCGGCTCCCCGTGCTCCGGCGCCGCTGCGACCGCTGCGCGGCCGCCCCGCGGGACCGGTCGTCGTCGAACGGAATGACCTTGGCGTCCGCCATCGTTGATGCGCTCCTCAGTTGGCGCTCTGCGTCGGGGGGTGGCCACCGCCCAAGGCGGGCAGCGCGGCGATCCGGTCGATGGCCGCCGCGAGGGCCTCCGGTGGCAGCAGTCCGGCGCCACGGCTGCGCGCGAAGTCCCCGAAAGTCTCCGCGGTCGTGTATTTCGGCTCGTACCCAAGAGTCTCGCGCATCTGGTCCGTCGACACGACCCGGCCATGGGTGAGAAGCCGGATCTGCTCGGGCGAGAAGTCCGTCATACCCACCCTGCGCACCGCCGAGCCGACCCAGGTCACCGCGGGCAACAGCAGCGGCACGGTGGGTCGCCCGAGCCGTCGCGCGCACTGCGACAGCAGGAGGACCCCGTCGCCCGCGACATTGAACGTGCCGCTGTTGAGCGTGCCGCGTCGCGGCTCGTGCGACGCGATCCGCAGCACGTCGATCACGTCGTCCTCGTGCACGAACTGCAACCGCGGGTCATAGCCGAAGACAGTGGGCAGGACGGGCAGTGAGAAGTACGAGGCGAGCGGCGAATCAGCGTCCGGGCCGAGGATGTTGGCGAAGCGCAGCACGCAGACGGCGACGTCGGGCCGGCGCCGCGCGAACCCCCGCACATACCCCTCGACCTCAACGGTGTCCTTGGCGAATCCCCCACTGGGCAGGGACTTGGCCGGGGTCGTCTCGGTGAACACGGCCGGGTCACGGGGCGCGGACCCGTACACGTTCGTACTGGACTTCACGACCAGCCGTTTGACGGTCGGCGACTTCTGGCAAGCGCCCAGCAACTGCATGGTGCCGATGACGTTGGTCTCCTTGACCGTGGCTCGGCTGCCGCTGCCCAGCGGGGTGCCGGTCACGTCCATGTGAACGACCGTGTCGACGGAGTACTCGGCGAGCACACGGGCGATGGCGGGCTGGCGAATGTCGGCTCGGACGAAGTCGGCGCCGCCCAGAAGGTGCTCGGGCGTGATCGCGTCCACCCCGACGACCCGGTCGACCTCCGGGTCGCGCTGGATCCTTCGTACGAACCGGCCCCCGAGCCGGCGGGCCACCCCGGTCACGAGCACGACCTGCCCCAAGATCAGCGCCTCTCTTCCCGTCGCGTCACACCGCGTCCAGTCGCGGACGCGGCGCTGCCGCGTTCCCCGTGTGCGGCCAACTTAGCGGGTCGGTGTTGCGCTGTGACGACCGCCCGATGCACGAAGTGACGACACCCCCGTACGAACGATCAGAGCAAGCCATTTGCCCCACAACCGCACGCACATGGTCTTCGCCGTACGCACGGAGTCCTCGCCGCCCTGGTGCCCGGAGACGGCCATGGCCCCCCACCGGCGGTGGGGGGCCATGGTGCGCGCTCGCGCAACAAGTAAGGGCGCCCCCTGCGGGGGCAGCGACTTACTTCTTGTTGCGACGCTGAACGCGAGTGCGCTTGAGCAGCTTGCGGTGCTTCTTCTTGGCCATCCGCTTGCGCCGCTTCTTGATAACAGAGCCCACGACTACCCTCGCTCACTTCTCATCATTCAGTGCTGGGCGCCATGGGCCCACACGACCTACGAGGGGCTAGCCTACCCGCCCGAGCGCTGAGGTCGTAATCGAGGTGACCCGGGGGGCCGAAGAGGGCCCCACCGGGCCGCCCTCAGGCCGTCTCCACCCCCACATAGCTTTCGCGGAGGTACTCGTGAACCGCTTGCTCCGGCACCCGGAAGGACCTCCCCACCCGGATCGCCGGCAGATGACCACTGTGCACCAGTCGGTACACGGTCATCTTCGACACGCGCATCACCGAGGCGACTTCCGCCACGGTCAGAAACTGAACCTCGTTCAGAGGCCTCTCGCCAGCAGCAGCCATGACACACCTGAACCTTCCGCACTCGACGGCCACCGGCTTCCCCTTCCGGTGACTCTTCGTCGTTGCGTGCTCACTCCCCAGACTAGGGGCGTGTGATGCAAGTGGGGAAGAGGGGATGGCATCCGCCACCTACTGTGACAGACACGCTCGATTGAGTACATAGCGAGTAAGCGGTCGGTAGTAAGCAGACCGCACAGCGTCATCAAGCGGAACGACGACGGACACCCGCCCCTCTGCCTCTCCGACGAAGAGCGCAGGATCGTCCGTATCGGCCAGCCCGATCGCCTCGAACCCCAGCTGACCTGCCCCGCAGACCCATCCATGGTCACCGATGACCAGCTCCGGCAGCGGCCCGCCGACCTCCGCGGCGGCGGCCAGCGCGATACGAACCGGGAACGGCGAGTGCGTGTGTGCGCCGGGCTCACCACCCGCGGTTCCGCGCCCCGCTTTGCGCATGAATGCGACTCCTCGTACGTAATCGAGGTTGTACATGCGTAGACCGAACCGGGTCGTTATGTCGATACGGCGACCATGCGCCGGGGTGAGGACAGCACATCCCGCCGTCGACAAGGCGTCCGCAAGCGTGGCGTAGAAACCCAGCAGCCGGTGCGGGTGGCCGGTGCCCAGCAGGACCGGCGCCCTGTCCCGCGCCGCTCTGCCGATCCGCTCGGCGAAGGTTTCGAGGGCCTCCAGCGTACGCTCGGGGTCGATCACATCACGGCCGGCCGTATGCCGGAGGTCGGCCGACACCCCGCACTTGTCCGCCATCAACTCGATCACATCCTGATGCCCCCATGTCCATTCGGGATCGAGTCCGATCAGCACGCGGGGGTCGCGGGCGGCGAAGAGCCGGTAGCTGCGCAGGCTCTCCTCACGCGAGGTGGCCACGGGGCCGGCCAGCCCCGCGGCCAGCAGATGCGCACGCAGCGCTCCGGGGCTCAACACGTCAGCGATGCTGGCCCAACCGTCACCGCCGCACGAGCGGAACGCAGGAAACACCCCACAGTCGGCGTAATCGTGTGATCCTGCGCATTGATTGGCGTCGAGGCAAGGCGGCGCCCGGCTATGCCAGCAGGCCGCGCAGCGGAAACACCGCCCTGCGTGCCGCGAGCACCGCCTGGTCCAGCCGGTCCGCCGGGTCGTACCCCGCCTCCCAGTCCGCGTACGCCACCGGCCATCGCCCGTCCGTCATCCGAGCCGGCGCCAACTGCCGTGTGCGGGCGAAGACTTCCTGCCGCCAGCTGTCGGGGAGCACGGTCTCCGGGGCGATCGGCCGCCCCGCCGCGATGGCCACCAGATGCGTCCATGAGCGTGGCACGACCTCCACGACCGCGTACCCGCCCCCGCCCAGCGCGATCCAGCGTCCCTCGGCGTACCGGTGCGCGAGGTCGTGGCACGCGGTCTGCACGGCCCGCTGCGCGTCCAGCGAGACAGCGAGGTGCGCGAGCGGGTCCTCGAAGTGGGTGTCGGCGCCGTGCTGGCTGACCAGCACCTGTGGCCGGAAGTCGGCGACCAGCTCCGGCACGACGGCGTGGAAGGCCCGCACCCACCCGGCGTCCCCGGTCCCGGCCGGCAGCGCCACGTTCACCGCGCTGCCCTCCGCGTTCGGGGCCCCTGTCTCCTGCGGCCACCCGGTCTGCGGGAAGAGGGTCCGCGGATGCTCGTGCAGCGAGATGGTCAGAACCCGGGGATCCTCCCAGAAAGCGGCCTGCACCCCGTCTCCGTGGTGCACGTCCACGTCCACGTACGCCACCCGCTCCGCGCCCAGTTCCAGCAGCCGGGCGATGGCGAGCGCGGCGTCGTTGTAGATGCAGAATCCGGAGGCAGCGCCCGGCATCGCATGGTGCAGGCCACCGGCGAAGTTCACGGCGTGCAGGGCGTCTTTGCGCCACACGGCCTCGGCCGCCGCCACCGACTGCCCGGCGATCAGGGCCGACACCTCGTGCATCCCGGCGAAGGCGGGGTCGTCCATGGTCCCGAGCCCGTACGACACGTCGGCCGCCGCCGGGTCCGCGGACGCGGCCTTCACGGCCTGGACGTAGTCCTCGCGGTGCACGAGCCGCAGCGTCGAGTCACCGGCGGGCTTCGCGGCGACCACCTCGATGTCCCTGTCGAGTCCGAAGGCGTCGACGAGCCTCCTGGTCAGCGCGAGCCGGACCGGGTCCATCGGATGGTCCGGACCGAAGTCATATCCCGTTACCGCCTCGTCCCACATCAGCTGCGCGCGACCGCTCATGGTCGTCACCGTAGCGGTCCGCCGCGGGTGCGAACGATCGCGCGTACACCAGCGTCACCAGGACCAGCGCCATCGGTACGAGCATGGCGCCCCGGTAGCTCCAGGCGTCCCCGAGCGCTCCGACCAGGGGAGACCCGACCAGAAAGCCCACGTAGTTGAAGATGTTGAGGCGTGCGACGGCCGTGTCCGAAGCCTCGGGGAACAGCCGTCCCGCGGCCGCGAAGGTCTGCGGTACGAGCACACACAGTCCGAGACCCAGCAGAGTGAACCCGAGCATCCCCACCCATGCCGCGGGCGCGCCCGCCACCACGGCGAACCCGGCCGCCGCCACCAGGGTCCCGAGCCGTACGACGGCCGCAGCCCCGAAGCGTCGCACCCCGAAGTCCCCGACGGACCGCCCTAGCAGCATGGTGACCATGTAGACGTTGTACGGAACCGTCGCAAGCTGCTCCGAGCTCCCGAGCGTGTCCTGGAGGTATTTGGCGCTCCAGTTGGAGACGGTCGAGTCCCCGATGTACGCGAAGGTCATCACCAGGCACAGCGGCAGCAGCAGCCGGAAGGCCACGGGTGCGGCCGTGGCCTTCTGTGCTTCCGCCGCGGCCACATCCCCGTCCACGTACCACCGGCTGCCGACGAGGGTGGCGGGAAGCAGCACCGCGAAGACAGGCAGGTACGACATCCACAGCGCCAGGTGCCAGTGTGCCCCTACCCAGGCGAGCGAGGCGCCCACGATCCCGCCGAGGCTGTACGCGGCGTGGAAACCGAGCATGATGCTGCGCCCATAGGACCGCTGGAGGCTCACCCCGAGCATGTTCATGGAGGCGTCGAGCGCCCCCACGGTCAGCCCGAACACGGCCAGAGCGAGCCCCAGTTCGACCATGCCGTCTCCGGCCCCGACGCCGAGCAGGGCGAGCATCGCGATGGCCTGCGACCAGCGGAGCAGTCGGCTGGGTCGTACGCGCTTGACGAGCTTCTCGGTGCTCACGCTCCCGACACCGGCGAGGATCGGTACGGCGGCGAGAGCGACGGGCAGCAGCGCGTCGGAGAGCCCGTACCGGTCCTGGACGGCCGGGATACGGGTCACGAGCAGGGCGAAGGCGGCGCCCTGGGCGAAGAAGCTGAACGCCAGCGAGGCCCTGCCGCGCCGCAGCACATCTGTCATGGCGGCGAGCGTAGGGCCCCGGTCTATCGGTGGATAGATTCAGCCGAAGATGATTTTTGCTCAACTTCACTGGGCGAGGACGAGCTTGGGGGCGGCTGAGCGGTCGGCGTCGGCCTTCAGCTCGGCGGCGAGCATCCCCACCATGGGGCCGGCGGCGAGGGCGCCGCTGACGAGGAACGCGAGGAGCAGCGAGACGCCCATGATGACCGAGCCGAGCCAGACCATCGTGTCCGCGGGCAGGGTGTAGGCGCCCACGACTCGCACCACGCACTCGGTGAGCAGGATCGCGCCCCATACGAGGGAGAAGACCCGCTCGGCCCGCTGGAAGGCCGGGGACTGGCTCTGCAGCCGCGCGAAGGCGGCCTCCCTGACCGCGTCGCCCTTCACGAGCCAGGGCTTCATACCGGCGGTCATCATCGGCTTCCCCAGTGCCACGGAGACCAGGATCCCGATGCCGATCGCGCTGCTGGCCGCGCTGTCCTTGGCGAGCATCAGCCGTGGGTCGCCGGCGTTGAAGCTGAGCGACAGCCCGACGACGTTCACGAACAGGATGAGCGCGGCGAGTCCGTTGACCTTGCGCTCCTTGATCGCGCCCCACGCCGTCCGTACGGCCGGTAGGACGCTGCTGAGGCCGAGCGCCATGAGCGTGCTCGCCCCGAACCCGTTCTTGAACAGGTAGTACGACCCTACGGGCACCGCCACGTCCATGATCAGCGGCGCGAAGCTGTTCTTCTTGCTCTGGCGCTGGGTAACCGTGTTCGTCGTCATGCACTCAGCTTTGCGGTCCGAGCGGGTTCGGCAGTAGAAACGATCGTCCGGAGCTGGGTGTGACAAATGTCAGTGCCAGTCCCGTGGGCGGGACCTTGCCGGGTTTCACATCAGCAGGTCGGCCAACTCTCCCATGCTGGAGAAGAGTTGATCCGCCGCAGCAAGCTTCGCGGCGGGCGTCATCGCGGTGAACCCGTAGACGTCCATCCCGGCGGCGACGGCGGCCTGTACGCCGAGTGGACTGTCCTCGACGACGACACACTTCTCGGGCGCGACCCCCATGCGCTCCGCGGCGTGGAGGAAGAGGTCAGGGGCCGGCTTTCCCCGCCCCACGTCCTGGGAGCTGAAGATCCGCCCGTCGTCGAACCATCGGTCGAGCCCGGTTGTGCGGTGTCCCACCCGGATCCGCTCATGGCTCCCCGACGAGGCCACGCAGTAGGGAACACCGTCGGCGGTGAGCTTCTCCAGTACGTCCACAGCCCCGGGGACGGGCTTCAGCTCCCGCTCGAACGCGGCGAAGACGCGTGCGTGGAAGGCGTCGTCGAAGTCGTCGGGCAGCCGCTGTCCTGTCCGCTCCTCGATGAGGTCGTGGATGCGGTGCATGGCGGAGCCCATGTAGTCACGGATGGATTCCTCGTACGTGGTCGGGTGCCCCAGCTCGGTGAGGTGGGCGGCGAGGATCGTGTTGGAGAGGGGCTCGCTGTCGACGAGTACGCCGTCGTTGTCGAAGATGACGAGGTCATAGCGCATGGGAGCGAGCCTAAACGAGCGCGTTTGAAGGAACGGGAACGGGCTGAAAACGCAGAAAACCCCGCACCATAAGGTGCGGGGTTTCCCTCAAATTTTGTTCGGCGGCGTCCTACTCTCCCACAGGGTCCCCCCTGCAGTACCATCGGCGCTGTAAGGCTTAGCTTCCGGGTTCGGAATGTAACCGGGCGTTTCCCTCACGCTATAACCACCGAAACACTATGAAACTGACAACCAGCAATGATTGTTCGTGGTTTCAGAACCAACACAGTGGACGCGAGCAACTGAGGACAAGCCCTCGGCCTATTAGTACCAGTCACCTCCACACGTTACCGTGCTTCCAGATCTGGCCTATCAAC
>NZ_JBSFLQ010000010.1:0-224551 GCF_053599115.1 Streptomyces sp. NPDC001020
CCCGTGCCGGGGAGATAGCCGCCGCCACCGGCGCACGGACGCTGATCGAGCTGGGCTTGGGCGCCCACGACCCCGACACCGGCCCCTACGCCGACGACGCGTGCGGCATCTCCTGTAAAACCCGGGCCAGAGCCCACCGCGACCCCCTGGGTGAGCGCACGGCACCTCCCGCTCGCCTCATCACCATCCCCCAGGGCACGACCGCCGCCCCGGCACGTCTCCTGCGGGCACCGCCGTCGTCCGCGCACCCGCCGCCCACCGCGGAGCACACCACCCATGACCGCGGGCGGGCACCGCCCATGCCTTCCAGCACCTGACACCCCTTTCCCTTTCTTCGGCCGCGCCGGCCGCGGCTGTGGTGTGCCTGCTGGAGGCCCCTGTTGAACCGTTCCCAACGGGTGAGAGCGCTCATCGCCCTCGCCGTGATCGCCCTGTCGCTGTACGTCGCCGTCACCGTGCCGGTCCGCCTCGGACTCGATCTGCGGGGCGGCACCCAGATCGTGCTGGAAACCCGCTCCACCCCCACGGTCACCGCCGGCGCCGAGGCCACCGACCGCACCGTGGAGGTGCTGCGCGGCCGTGTCGACGCGCTCGGCGTCGCCGAACCCACCATCGTCCGCTCCGGCGGCAACCGGATCATCGTCGAGCTGCCGGGCGTGCAGGATCCGAAGAAGGCGGCCGACGTCCTCGGCCGTACCGCTCAGCTCACGTTCCACCCGGTGCTGGGCACGGCCGACAAGGCCGACGGCACCGACCGGGCGACGCCGGAACAGCCCCGGGAACGTGTGCTCGCCGACGAGTCCGGCCAACTGCTGCGCCTCCGGGAGGCGGCGCTGACCGGTAAGGACGTCAAGGGCGCCGACGCCCGGTTCGACCAGCAGGGCGGTGCCGGATGGCATGTCGCCCTCGACTTCAAGGGCGCCGGCCGTGACGGGTGGGCCCGGCTGACCGGGGAGGCCGCCTGTCACCCGGCGGGGAACCCCGCCCGCCGGGTCGCCATCGTGCTGGACGACACCGTGATCTCCTCGCCCCAGGTCGACCCGTCCGTCACCTGCCGGTCCGGCATCGCCGGCGGCTCCACCCAGATCACCGGCGCCTTCAGCGACAACGAGGCCCGCGAACTGGCCCTGCTCATCAACGGCGGAGCGCTGCCCGTACCGGTCGAGACCGTCGAACAGCGCGTCGTCGGCCCCACCCTGGGCGCGCAGGCCATCACGGCAAGCGCCTGGGCCGCCGCCATCGGCACCGCACTGACCTCGCTGTTCATCATCGCCGTCTACCGGCTCATGGGCGTCCTGGCCACCGTGGCCCTGGCCTGCTACGGGCTCATCTCCTACGCCGCCCTGGCTGCCCTCGGCGCCACCCTGACCCTGCCGGGCCTGGCCGGCTTCGTCCTGGCGATCGGCATGGCCGTGGACGCCAACGTGCTCGTCTTCGAACGCGCCCGCGAGGAGTACGCCACCCGCCACCGCCCCACTCCGCGCTCGGCCCTGGCGGCCGGCTTCCGCAACGCCTTCAGCGCGATCGCCGACTCCAACGTCACCACGCTGATCGCGGCCGCACTGCTGTTCTTCCTGGCCTCCGGGCCGGTGCGCGGCTTCGGGGTCACCCTCGGCATCGGTGTCCTCGCCTCCATGGTCAGCGCGCTGGTGATCACCCGGGTGCTCGCCGAGTACGCCGCGGCCCGCCCCAGGGTCCGCCGCCGCCCCCGCGTCACCGGCATCGCGCACACCGGCGCGGTCCGCGACCGCCTCATGCGCCGCGCCCCGGACCTGATGCGGCGTCCGCGCCGCTGGCTGGCCGCCTCCGCCGCCGTCCTCGTCCTGGCGGCCTCGGGTATCGCGGTCCGTGGCCTGGACTTCGGTGTCGAGTTCACCGGAGGCCGTCTCATCGAGTACTCCACCACGACCCCCGTCGATCCCGAGCGGGCCCGCACCGCGCTCACCGACGCCGGATTCCCACGCGCGGTCGTCCAGTCCTCCGGCGACACCGGCCTGGCCGTGCGCACCGACCGGCTGACCGATGCCGAGGAGGCCACCGTCGCCGACACCGTGCGCGGCCTCGGCGGCACCACGGAGAAGGTCCGCGACGAACTCATCGGGCCCAGCCTCGGCAAGGAGCTGCGCCGTGGCGCCCTCATCGCCTTCGCCGTGGCCCTCGGCGCCCAACTCCTCTATCTCGCCGCACGGTTCCGCTGGGTGTTCGGCACGGCCGCGGTCGCCGCCCTGGCCCACGACGTGCTCATCCTCACCGGGGTCTTCGCCTGGCTCGGCAAGCCCATCGACGGACTGTTCCTCGCCGCCGTCCTCACGGTCATCGGCTACTCGGTCAACGACTCCGTCGTCGTCTTCGACCGCATCCGGGAACTGTGGCGACGCGAGCAGAAGACGCCTCTGGCCCGCGTCACCAACCAGGCGGTCCTGCAGACGCTGCCCCGCACCGTCAACACCGGTATGGGCGCGGCGTTCATCCTGACCGCTCTGGCCCTGCTCGGCGGGGACTCGCTCACCGACTTCGCCCTGGCCCTGCTCATCGGCCTCGCGGTCGGCACCTACTCCTCCGTCTTCACCGCCGCCCCGGTGGCCATCGAGCTCCACCGTCACCGCGGCCCGTCGCTCCGGCCCCGCCGCCGGGCACGGAAGGCGTGATCGAGCGGAGAACAAGATGACCGGCTGCCCCCTTCCGGCCGCACGACGGCGAACGTTCCCAGGCCGCCGGCAGCCATCGCCCGCCGGGGCCGTCCGCAGCGGACGGCCCCGGCGGGCGCTCCCGGCCGGTTCGGTCCGGCAGGGAATCGGTCTCGGTGCGCCTGACCTGCATCAGGTGCGCCGAGACAGGGCCCAATGGCCCCTGTCCGGGGACCGGTTGGCCGACGCCACCGACGGGTCCGGGACGGCATGCTGACGGTGATCGAACCGGAGGTACTCGCGTGGACGACCGCACCCAGCGCCGAACCGGTCCTGTCCCCCGTCCCGGCCGGGGCAGGCGCGTGGCGGTGCGGCCGATGCCGTCCGGTCAGATCACCGTCCGGCCGCCCGCCACGTCTGCCCTGACTCCTGGGCGGCCGGACGCACGGCCCCGCTGTGTGCCCGATGAAGGAGCCGCCTTGCAGACGCCGGAAGTCGATGCGACTGCCCTGGAGACCCTGTTGTCGGCAGCGGTCGCGGCGCCGTCGATCCACAACACGCAGCCCTGGCGGTTCGGCATGGACCCGGTGACCCGGGCGATCGAGGTGCGCGCCGACCGCAGGCGCCCGCTGCCGCTGGCCGATCCGAAGCGGCGCGCCCTGCACGTGTCCGTGGGCGCCGCCGTCTTCAATCTCCGCGTGGCCGCGGCCCATCTGGGCTGGGGTCCCGTCGTACGGCTGCTCCCCGATCCCGGTGATCCCGATCTGCTGGCCACCGTGCGCCTGACCGGCCCCCAACCGGGCGGGCAGCCGTCGTATCGCGCTCTGTACGAGGCCGTCGAGCGGCGCCACACCAGCCGTATGCCCTTCACGGGCCGCCCGGTGCCGGAACGCATCGTGACGGAGATGATCGCGGCCGCACGGGTCGAGCACGCGCGCCTGGACGTCCCCGACATCGTCCGGACCCGGCGTCTGCTGCGTCTCGCCGCCGCGGCCGAGGCGCGCAACGCCGCTCACCCGGCCCGTACCGCCGAGGCCTGTACGTGGGTCAACGCCCCCGACGACGCGGACCCCTACGGAATCCCGGTCAGCGCTCTGGGTCCGCGGGAGGCGGCCGGGCGGATACCGATGCGGGACTTCACCGGTTCGCTGCCCGGGGTGCGCCTGCCGGCGCTGCGGTTCGAACGTCATGCGCAGGTGGCCATGTTGTGGACCGTGCGCGACCACCCGGAGGACTGGCTGCGGGCGGGCCAGGCCCTGGAGCGCGTACTGCTGGTGGCCACCACGCACGGCGTGCGCACCTCGATGCTGCATCAGGCCATGGAGTGGCCGGACCTGCGGGCCGCCGTCGGCGGACCGAGGTCACGGTGCTTCCCCCAACTGCTGATCCGTTTCGGCTACGGCCCCGAGGGGGGTCGCACACCGCGTGCCTCCGCGCACCTCACGGCCGACCCGCACCACGACCCGCGGGCCGCCGCCCCGGTGCCGGAATGCGCCGGGCGACCGTGAGCGACGGCGTCACGCCGGTGCGGGCAGGGGGACGACCCATTCGACCACGGTGCCGCTCGGCGTGTTCGAGTCCAGGGTGAAGGTGCCGCCCAGTTCCTCGGCGCGCAGCCTCAGATTGGCCAGACCGCTGCGGCGGGTGACGGCGGGATCGATCCCCCGGCCGTCGTCGGCCACCCACAGCCGAAGGGACGTACGGGACGCTTCGACGCTCACGTCGACCGCGGTGGCGTGGGCGTGCCGGGCCGTGTTGGACAGCGCCTCACCGAGCACGGCCAGCAGATGGCTCGCGTGCTCGGCGGGCACTCCGGTGTCCAGCAGACCGGTCATGCGCAGCGCCGGGGTGAAGCCGAGGACCTCGGCGGCCCGGTCGGTGGCCGTCACGAGCCGGGTGCGCAGCCCGCTGCCCCGGGCCCGGTCGCTCTCCCGCAGGGCGTAGATCGTGGAGCGGATCACCCTGATCGTGTCGTCCAGGTCCTCCACGACCCGCTGGATCCGCTCGCCCACCTGGGGCCGGTCGGCGACCCGCCCGAGTGTGGACTGCAGCGACAGCGCTCCGGCGAACAGCCGCTGGATGACCAGGTCGTGCAGATCGCGGGCGATCCTGTCGCGGTCCCTGAGGACCAGCATGCGTTCCGCGTCCCGCCGGTGCTCGGCCACGTCCAGGGTCAGTGCCGCCTGGTTACCGAACCCGGTGATCATGTCGACGACCTCATCCGGGAACGCCGGGCCGCCGGGCACGTTCGCCACCAGCAGCACGCCGCGCACGTGGTCGCGCGTGCCCAGCGGCACGAAGAAGGCCGGTCCCAGCTCCACCACCGAGGCGCTGCCGCCCTCGGCGCGCGGGTCCGCGCTGACGGCCTCGCTGATGATCGTCTCTCCGGACGCGAAGACCTTCGCGGCCAGGTTGGTGCCCGGCAGCACCATGCCGCGCAGTGCTTCGGCCCGCTTCCCGGACGCGACCTCGACGACCAGTTCGCCGCTGTCGCCGACCGGTACCGCCAGGGTGACCAGGTCGGCACCGGCCAGCTCCCGTACGGTGGCGGCGACGGACTCCAGGACTTCGGCGGGATTCCCGCCCGACAGCAGGCCCCGGGTCAGCTCGTCGCTCGCCGCCAGCCACCGCTGCTTGCGGCGGGCGTCGTCGTACAGCCGGGCGTTGTCGATCGCCACGCCGGCCGCCGCGGCGAGCGTGCGCAGCACCGCCTCGTCATCGGCGTCGAACTGCGCGGCACCCTCCTTGTTGGTCAGATACAGGTTGCCGAACATCTGGTCGCGCACTCGGACCGGGGCGCCGAGGAAGCTGGTCATCGGCGGATGCCCCGGCGGGAAGCCCGCGGACGCCGGATGGTCGGCCAGGTTCGCCAGCCGCAGCGGCTCCGGATGGCGGATGAGCAGGCCCAGGATGCCCTCGCCGCGCGGATAGTGCCCGATCCGGGCGATGGTGCCCTCGTCCATGCCGACCGTGACGAACTGCTTGATCGTGCCGTCGTCGCCGAGCACGCCGAGCGCCCCGTACCGGGCGTCGACCAGGGTGGCGGCGGACTCCACGATGCGGTGGAGAACCACCCCCAGGTCCAGGTCGGAGCCGACGGCCAGTACCGCGTCCAGCAGGGGGCGCATCCTATCCTGGGCCGCTCGCACCTGCTGAACCTGCTCCTGCAGGCCGTCCAGCAGTTCGTCCAGCCGCAGCTGCGGAGACGCCCCGGGGGTCCCTTCGTGCCGACCCTGCCCGCGCTCGCTCACCAGGCTCCTTCACTTTTCTCCGACCTGAACCCATTCAGGATGCCCGACGCCCCGAGCGCCCTCGACGCCGCCCTTGGGTACACGATGGGGGATGCGACTTACGTTGGTCATCGACGCGGGGAGGAGACATGGCCGGCAAGAAGGCGTCGGCGAAACTGCCGCGCAAGGTGTACGAGCCCGAGCTGCTCCGTCTGCAGCAGGAGTTGGTGAAGCTGCAGGAATGGGTGCGGGTGTCGGGCACCCGGCTGGTCATCATCTTCGAGGGGCGGGACGCGGCCGGCAAGGGCAGCACGATCAAGCGGGTCACCGAACACCTCAATCCCCGCGTGGCCCGGGTCGCGGCGCTGCCGAACCCGACCGAGCGCGAACGCACTCAGTGGTACTTCCAGCGGTACATCGAGCATCTGCCGGCCGCCGGGGAGATCGTGCTGTTCGACCGTAGCTGGTACAACCGGGCCGGCGTCGAGCATGTGATGGGCTTCTGTACGAACGAGGAGTACCAGCGCTTCCTGCGCCAGTGCCCGATCTTCGAGCGGATGCTGGTGGAGGACGGGATCCTGCTGCGCAAGTACTGGTTCTCGGTGAGCGACGCCGTGCAGCAGAAACGCTTCCAGCGGCGTCTGACCGACCCGGTGCGACGCTGGAAGCTGTCGCCGATGGACCTGGAGTCGATCATTCGTTGGGAGGCCTACTCCCGGGCCAAGGACGAAATGCTGGTACACACCGACATCTCCGAGGCGCCGTGGTACATCGTGGAGAGCGACGACAAGCGCCGGGCGCGACTGAACATGATCGCCCACCTGCTGGAGTCCGTGCCCTACCACGAGGTGCAGCCGCCGGTGTTGGAGCTGCCTCCGCGCCCGCCGTCGACCGGTTACGAGCGCCCGCCACGCGATCGGCAGACCTACGTCCCAGACCACGCCGAACGCCTCTGAGCTGGACATTCAGCCAGCAATGTGGACCCTGCAGGCTGCGTGTACACGGCATGTAAAGTCACGCACATGCTTTCGACGGGGAAGACGATCAAGCGTGCGGCCGGGTTGCCCGCCGCCGCCATTTTGTTCACGACGGCCTTCATGCTCTCGGGGTGCACCACGGTTCACACCACCGCACCCGCCACCGTCCGCGCGAACCCCGCGGCGGGCACGCCGGCCAAGTTCGGGACCGTGGACTGCCGCCAGGCCAAGTGCATCGCGCTGACCTTCGACGCCGGGCCCAGCGAGAACTCGGCACATCTGCTCGACATCCTCAAGGACAAGAAGGTCCCCGCCACGTTCTTCCTGCTCGGCAAGCGGCACATCGAGAAGTACCCGGAGCTTGTGCGACGGATGGCCGCCGAGGGACACGAAGTGGCCAGCCACACCTGGAACCACAAGATACTCACCGATATATCGGAGCAGCAGATACGCGAGGAGCTGAAGAAGCCCGACGACGCGATAGAGAAGCTCACCGGGCACAAGCCCACGCTGATGCGCCCGCCCCAGGGCCGTACGAACGACACCGTGCACCGGATCTCCCGCGAGCAGGGGCTCGCCGAAGTGCTGTGGAGCGTCACCGCCAAGGACTACACGACCGACGACTCCGAGCTGATCCGCAAGCGGGTGCTGCAGCAGGTGTCCCGGGACGGGATCATCCTGCTCCACGACATCTACAAGGGCACCGTGCCCGCGGTGCCCGGGATCATCGACGATCTGAAGGAACGGGGATACGTCTTCGTCACCGTGCCCCAGTTGCTGGCGCCCGGAAAGGCCGAACCCGGTACGGTGTACCGCCCCTGACGCGCCGTCAGTCACGTTGTGCCGCACGGGGACGTCCGCCGCGTACGATCCCCCTGGTGGTCCTCTTCACCCTCGAACGTCTCGTTCCGCTCGCCGCCGACCAGGCCTGGCTCCGGCTCACGGACTGGCCGCGCCACGCGGACGTGGTGCCGTTGACCCGGGTCACGGTACTCACTCCGCCACCGACGGACGTGGGCACGGTGTTCGTGGCCCGCACCGGCATCGGACCGCTCGCCTTCGACGACCCGATGGAGGTGGTCGCCTGGCAGCCGCCGCACCTGTGCCGCCTGGCCAAGCGGGGCGGCTTCGTCACCGGTTGGGCGGAGATCGAGGTGCGTCCGCACGCCATGGGGAACACGCGCGTGGTGTGGCGGGAGGACCTGGCCGTATGCCCCCTGCCGGGGTTCTTCGACCCGCCGCTCGGATGGCTGGCCCGGCGGATGTTCGGGCGGGCGGTCGACGGGCTGCTGCGGCGGAATCCGGACCCCGGTGTCGGTGGCGACGCCTAGAGTCCGGCCCCATGACCGACACCTCGCATGTGCAGATCACCAGGGCGTCGTACGACACCGTGGCCGTCGACTACGAGCGGCTGCTCCGGGACGACCTCGACACGAACACCTTCGACCGGGCCATGCTGGGCGCGTTCGCCGAACGGGTGCTCGGCGGCGGGGGCGGGCCGGTCGGCGATCTCGGATGTGGGCCGGGGCGGGTGACCACCCATCTGGACAAGCTGGGTCTGGAGGCCTTCGGGATCGACCTGTCACCGGAGATGATCACCGTGGCCCGACGGACCCACTCCGGGCTGCGGTTCGAGGTGGGGACGATGACCGACCTCGACCTTCCCGACGGCACGCTCGCCGGAGCCCTCGCCTGGTACTCCACCGTGCACACCCCGCCACACGAACTTCCCTTGCTCTTCCGCGAGTTCAACCGCGTGCTGGCACCGGGCGGTCACCTGCTGCTCGCGTTCAAGGTGGGCGACGGGAGCGTGCACCTGGAGCACGCCTACGGTCACGACCTGTCCCTCGACGTCTACCGCTTCCCTCCTGAGCTGGTCGCCGACCTGCTGGGGCGGGCCGGTTTCGATGAGGTCGCCCGGCTCGTGCGCGCGGCCGAGGAGCCGGAGAAAACCCCACAGGCCTACGTCCTCGCCCGCAAGCCCGTCCAACCGTCATGACCGGCTGAAGGGCATCAGGGTGGCCGGTGGCGTCGGTGTGCATGAGCAGCATGCACTGCTACGCCACGACCTCGGTCGCCCGCGGCACGACAGCCGGATCAGCCGTCCAGACGGGCCGGAACTCGAGGATTTGGGCTGTGGCGGCGCCGCTGATGACGAAGGGGTCGGAGGCGACGGCCGCCTCGATCGCGGATCGATCGCCGTCAGCGACGATCACCCCGCCCGTACGTGGCTCCAGTGGGCCTGCCAGGCGCGCCATTCCCCTGGCGAACACTCCGTCGGGGTTGGCGTAGTGGGCGTCCCTGAGCTCATCGATCGTCTCCAGCGGCGCACGGTACTTCAGCACAATGACGAACATGACCTCAGCAAACGCCAGGTGGTCCCCGCGACGCCAAGACCAGTTGGTGACGCACCTATAGGCTGACGCCTATGGCAGCTGATCACAGGGGGCGTACCGGGCGTGGATGAACTTCCGGGCGTGGAGTTGCGCCAGCTGCGGTACTTCGCCACCGTTGCCGAGGCCGGCACCGTCACCGAGGCGGCCCGACGCCTGCACATCGCCCAGCCCAGCCTCAGCCAGCAGATCAGGCGACTGGAGCAGTCCATCGGCACACCGCTGTTCCAACGCCTTCCGAAGGGAATGGAACTGACCGAGCAGGGGCGGCTGCTTCTGGGCGGAGTCAACCGGGCACTGGGCGAGCTGCGTTCATCCATCGCGGCCGCACGCACAGTTCCGCTGAAAGCCACCGCCGGTCTGTGCCGAGGCGTGCCACAGTCCGTCCTGACGCGAGCGGAACAGATCATGACGCGCGGCCGGCAGCTACGGATCGACTATCAACAAGTCGACTCCCGGTCTCAGGGGCGTCTGCTGCGCGCGGGCACCCTGGCGTTCGGCATCCTGCGCACACCCGTGGACGACTCGGGCCTGAAGCTGTGCACGGTCAACGACGAACCACTCGGCGTCGTACTGCACAGACGGCACCCACTGGCCGACCGGCCGGAACTGACCTGGCCCGAGCTGTCCGGTCAGCGTTTGCTGTGGTTTCCCTCTGAGCGTGCCCCCGGCTATGCGGCCGCCGTCCTCGCGTGCCTGCGGGACCACGGGTGGACGCCCAGGACGCTTCCCGAGGATCACGGCAGCCATACGCTGTTCCGTCATCGCCTCGTCGGCAGCGACGACCTGGTCGCGCTGCGCACGCGCGGCGCTTCGATCGGCGATCCCGATCTCCTATGGCGTCCTGTCGGCCCGAAGCCGCCTCGTGAGCGACTGGTGTTGGCCTCGGCTTCCCATTCGTCCTGGGCCGGGCAACTGTCCACCACCATGACGGACGACCCCGCCGACTTCAGAGCCTGAGCTCCGACTGAAGACTGACCGGCTCGCCGGACCCGCCGTCACATCACCTTTCCCCATGTAGTGGGTCCAGCGGGAACGACTGCCGGTTCCGTAAGCCGGGATGCCGCGGTGAGCGGGCGTCCGCCCCAGTGGATGCCCTTCTCACTGCTTCTGGCGTGCTGGCCACACCCGCTCGTTGACGGCTGCTACGAGGACGGTCGCCTCGTAGCGGACCCGGTAGTCGAGTCGGCGGCGAAGACCTGGCGGATGAAACGTCGCTGCCATGGCACCTCGACCGCACGGGAGTGATAGTTCTGCCGCACCCACTTGACCGCTTCCTTGGGATTCATTCCCTCGAAGACGCAGATCGCGGACAGTGCCGTACCGGTCCGGCCGACGCCGCCCCCGCAGCAGACCTCCACGCGTTCGGTCGCGGCGCGCTCGTAGGCCAGGCGGAGTTTGCGTATCGCATCCATGGGGTCGGCAGGAAGCCAGAAGTCCCGCCAAGGGACCCACACGGATTCCCACGGCTGGTCAAGTGGTTGATAACCCGTCATGTGTACTGCGAACGTGGGGGTCTGTCCCTCGGGCAGGTCATATCTGAGGCCGCGCCCGCGGATCATTCGCCCCGAGGGGAGCTGAATCACCTTGGGAGTATCGGCGTTCCACAGTTCGGTCATGTCAAATCCCGTTTCGATCGGTATCGGGCCGGGTCGGCGGTGCCGCCGGAACCGGATCTCATGTAGGAGCACACGCCATCAAGTGCACTCACCTGTCAATGGTGTACCGGATATGTCCTTGGCGAGGCAGACGACCCCGTCAGCTCCGTCGGCCAGTGACATGGGCTGGTAGCCCTGGCCCTGATAAAGGCCGATGTTCCGCTTGCTCTTGGCGCCGGTGAACAGCAGAACCCAGCGGAAGTCCGGTCCGGCGGCGGCTTCTGCGGTACGCAGCAGCCACCGACCCAGCCCTCGGCTGCGCAGGTCGGGCACGACGGCGAGCCGACCCACGTGCCAGTCGGTTTCGACGGGACGGGCTCGCACCATGCCCAGCAGTCGGCCGTCGAGCCAGATGCCCGCGGTGTGCCAACTCGCCAGCCACTCACGCACCTCCTCCAGCGACTCGTGCAGCGCCGGTACGGCAAGAGTGTCGTTGACGACGGCCTCCTCCACCCAGCAGCACCGCTGCAGCACAGCGACCTGCGAAGCATCGTCCGGGGTCAGCCGCCTCACGTAGGACCCGGGCAAGGGGCCGGACGAGGCCCCGGCTCGCGCGCGCTCGCGCATCGGCCGCAGGGCGTGCGCGACCCGGACCAGCTCCTCCAAGAGGGCGACACCCGCCGCGTCGCGGGCAGTGTCCGGCCGTAACCGCCCCTTCCGCACGGAATCACCGATGCGGATCGCGACCGTGGCACCCAAGAACAAGCCGAGAAGATGGGCTGGTCACGTAGCCGTCTTTCGCGTCACGCAACCCGCATGGAAGCACGCGGACTGCTGCGGCGCGCACCGGACCCGACCGACGGCAGGGGCTGCCTCCTGGTGCTCACCGCCGAAGGTCTGGACGCACTCGAGAACGCCGCACCGGCCCACGTCGAGTCGGTGCGACACCACTTCATCGACCGGCTCACCCCGGCAGACCTCGCCGCCCTCGAACAGATCGCCCGGAGGCTGGAACCACCGCAAGCCGAAGACGATCCCGGCGCGCGATCCCCCGCTCAACGCTCATCGGCATGACCGCCTGTTCTGGCAGAACAGTCCTCCGGGCACCGGGCTGAGTCGACGCCCTCATGGCAAAACCATCCTCCATGTCGCTCAACGAAAGACAGTGACCGGCCGGACACCCCTCATCAGGCGCGGTTCAGCGACACAGGGCTGTGTCCACGACACCGTCCATGCGCTCCTTGGTCACCTGGCCCGGCTGCGTGGTCACGGCGACATGGGCGGCGCGACCGTCCTCGGTGGCGCCACCTCGGGTCTCGTATCCCGTCATGCTGCCGCCGTGGCCCCAGTACACACCGCCGCACGACAGTGGCGTGCTCACGAGTCCCAGCCCGTATCGGGCACCAGCGGGAAAGGGGTAACTGGCGGGGACGGTGGTGCGCATCTGGTCGAGCTGAGCCTTCGGGAGAAGCCGGCCGGCCAACAGTGCGGTGAAGAAACGGTTCAGGTCGGAGTCGGTGGACACCATCTGGCCCGCAGCCCAGGCCCAGGAAGGGTCCCATTCCGTGGCGTCGACCAGAGGAGCATCCGCCGAATCCTGATAGTAACCCTTGGGATGGCGCTTGCGAATCGCAACCTCGCCGGGGGCGGGGAAGTAGGTGTCGCGCAGTCCGATGCGTTTGATGACGCGCCGGTCGATCTCGTCGGCGAGGGGGTGGCCGGTGACCTTCTGAACGATCAGGCCGGCCACGAGGTAGTTCGTGTTGCTGTAGGCCCATTTCCTGCCGGGGGCGAAGTCGGCCTTGTGCCGGAGAGCGAGGTCGAGGAGTTCGCGGGGCTCGTAGTAGCGGATGTCCTCGCTGAGGTAGTTGCTGTAGTTGGGAAGTCCGCTGGTGTGCTGGAGCAGTTGGTGGACGGTGATGTGGCGTCCGTCGATCCTGTTTCCGCGGACGAGACCGGGCAGATAGGTGTCGACCGTGGCGTCAAGGCCGATCTTGCCTTCACCGACCAATTGCAGCACGACCACCGCGGTGAACGTCTTGGTGTTGCTGCCGATGCGTACCTGGCCGTCCCGGGGCACCTTCGAACCGGTGGCAAGGTCGCCGACCCCCGCGGTGTAGGTGCGGGTGCGGTCGTCAGGGTTTTTGACGCTCGCCAGCGCGGCGGGCACGCCCTCGGTGTGCACCAGCGCGTCCAGGCCCTCTTGGACGGCGTCCGGCCTGGCGGCGGCAGACGCCGCGGGCGGAGCCAGAGCGCCCATCGTCATGATGCCGGCGGCCACTGCGGCCACGGCCGACAGGGTTCTACGCCGGCCACTCCGCCGCGCGGACGAACGAAAACTCTGCCATGCCTGCTCATGCACGAGTCAACTCCTACGGATTCTGGGGAAACCAGCGACGTACGGCTCCACCATCTCCGGACACGATCGCGCGAGACGATCGTGCTACCCGCCCAGCTTCAGGTAGGGCTGACCCCCGGCTCGCTCCTTGGGCGCCACAAACGTGAGGACTTCCACGAGCCGGGCGTCGGAGCCGATCTTGCCCATCCTGCAAGCCGCTTGCGGCATTGCGTCCCGCGCGTGCGGCACGACCGTACTTCCGTCTTCAGCGCGCGGCCCGGTCGACTCGTCCGTCTTCAGGACCGGCGGAGTCGTTCCCAACTCCCGTGTCCGGTCCGGCCACTACAGTTGGCCGATGATTACCGATCTCAAGCTCCAGTTGACCATCGACTGTGCTGACCCGGAGCGGCTCGCGGCATTCTGGGCCGCTGCACTGGGGTACGAAGTCGAGCCGCCGCCCGCGCCGTTCGCCACCTGGCGCGCGTACTGGCTGGACCAGGGCCTTTCTGAGGAGGAGTTGGGTACAGGCGACTGCAGCGACTCCGTCATCGATCCGCGAGGCACCGGCCCACGGATCTGGTTCCAGCAGGTGCCTGAGCCGAAGGGCGTCAAGAACCGGCTGCACCTCGATCTGGGCGTGAGCGGAGGGCGGAGCGTCCCGTTTGCCGTTCGCAAGGAGCGAGTGCTCGCCAAGGTGACGCGTCTGGAGAGCGCGGGCGCGTCCAGGCTGCGCATCCAGGACTCGGAGGACTCCAATTCCATCGCCGTCGTGATGCAGGACCCGGAAGGCAACGAGTTCTGCGTCCACTGAACATCTCGCTTGTGCGGAGGGGCGTCTGCTCAACCATGTCCAAGGGTTCCGGTGACTTCCAGGCCATCAACTCCGTCTATCCCGCCGGGAGCGACGCCCCGTCATGATGGATCGGCGTGTGCGCGCCGGCCAGTGGAACCCCACTGCCGCCGCGCCGCTCGGCGACGATCTCCGACGCGATCGACAAGGCCGTCTCCTCGGGCGTACGGGCGCCGAGGTCCAGGCCGATCGGTGACCTCAGGCGCGCCAATTCCCTTTCCGAGACGCCGACTTCACGCAGCCGCTCGTTACGGTCCAGGTGGGTGCGGCGGGAGCCCAGCGCGCCTACATAGGCGACCGGGAGTCTCAGCGCCAGCTTCAGCAGGGGTACGTCGAACTTCGCGTCGTGGGTGAGCACGCACAGGACCGTGCGGGCGTCGACCTGTGTGCGCTCCAGGTACCGGTGCGGCCACTGGACGACGATCTCGTCCGCCTCCGGGAACCGGGTGCGGGTGGCGAACACCGGGCGGGCATCGCACACCGTCACGTGGTACTTCAGGAACTTGCCGACACGAACCAGCGCGGAGGCGAAGTCGATCGCGCCGAAGACGATCATCCGGGGTGGCGGGACGGAGGACTCGACCAGGACCGTGAGCGGCGCTCCACAGCGAGAGCCCTGCTCTCCGATTTCCAGCGTTCCGGTGCGGCCCGCTTCCAGGTACGCACCCGCCTCGGCCGCCACCGAGCGGTCCAGTTCGAGGTGGGCGCCGAAGCCGCCCTCGTATGTGCCGTCGGGGCGGACGAGCAGTGCCCGGCCCAGCATCCGGGCCGGGCCGGTCACGATCCGTGCCACCGCCGCGGCCGAACCGGCGGCGGCCTCGGCCAGCGCGGACACCACCACCGGCCGGGCGGCATCGGCCGCCCGGACCGGCATGACGAGGATGTCGATGACGCCGCCGCACGTCAGGCCGACGGCGAAGGCGTCCTCGTCGCTGTAGCCGAAGCGCTCCACCACTGTTTCGCCGTCGTCAAGCGCCCGCCGGCACAGGTCGTAGACCGCGCCCTCCACACAGCCTCCGGAGACGGAGCCGATCGCCGTGCCGTCGGCGTCCACCGCGAGGGCGGCGCCCGGCCCGCGGGGGGCGCTGCCGCCGACCGCCACCACCGTGGCGACGGCGAAGTCCCGCCCTTGCTCGGCCCACCGGCTCAGCTCCTCGGCGATGTCCAGCATCTCTCGGTCTCCTCCTCAGCAACCCATGCACGGACGACCCGAGGGACGGCCCGAGGCGAGCGAAGGGGGTGCCTGGGACGATGCCCCAGGCGGGAACTCCCCACCGTCACCGAACGGTTATGCGCCGGTCAGGTGTTCCGGGCGTACCGGCGTCCTGTTCAGGTCCAGTCCCGTCGCGTCGCGAATCGCCGCGAGCACGGCCGGAGTCGACGACAGCGTGGGTGCCTCGCCGACTCCGCGCAGCCCGTACGGGGCGTGCTCGTCGGCGAGTTCGAGCACATCGACGGGGATGGTCGGGGTGTCGAGGATGGTGGGGATCAGATAGTCCGTGAAAGAGGGGTTCTTCACCTTCGCCGTCTTCGGGTCGACGACGATCTCCTCCATGACTGCGATGCCCAGTCCCTGGGTCGTGCCACCCTGGATCTGGCCGACGACGGACAGCGGGTTGAGCGCCTTGCCGACGTCCTGGGCGCAGGCCAGCTCGACAACCTTGACCAGGCCCAGCTCGGTGTCGACCTCGACGACGGCGCGGTGCGCGGCGAAGCTGTACTGCACATGGCCGTTGCCCTGGCCCGTGCTCAGGTCGAACGGCTCGGTCGGCCGGTGCCGCCACTCGCGCTCGACCTCCACGGCCTCCTCCCCGAGGACGTCCGCAAGATCGGCGAGCACCTCACCGGCGTCGGTGACGACCTTTCCGCCCTCCAGCAGCAACTCAGCCGTGGCCCAGGCGGGATGGGACGGGCCGAACCTGCGGCGCCCCATCTCCAAAACTCTCTCTCGCACCAGCTCGCAGGCGTTCTTCACGGCGCCACCGGTGACGTACGTCTGGCGGGACGCGGACGTCGATCCCGCCGACCCCACCTGGGTGTCGGCCGGGTGGATCGTCACCTGTGTGACGCCCAGTTCGGTACGGGCGATCTGCGCGTGGACGGTGACACCGCCCTGGCCGACCTCCGCCATGGCCGTGTGCACGGTGGCGACGGGCTCACCCGCGACGACCTCCATACGGACCCTGGCGGTCGAGTAGTCGTCGAAGCCCTCGGAGAAGCCGACGTTCTTGATGCCGACCGCGTAGCCCACTCCGCGTACGACGCCTTCGCCGTGCGTGGTGTTGGACAGGCCGCCGGGCAACTGCCGTACGTCCGTGCCCTCGGAGCTCTCCCACTGGCGCTCCGGCGGCATCGGCAACGCCTTGACGCGGCGCAGGAGTTCGGCGACCGGGGCCGGGGAGTCGACGACCTGACCGGTCGGCATGACCGAACCCTGCGACATCGCGTTGCGCCGGCGGAACTCGACCGGGTCCATGCCGAGTTCCCTGGCGACCTTGTCCATCTGGGCCTCGTAGGCGAAGCACGCCTGGACCGCGCCGAAGCCGCGCATGGCGCCGCAGGGCGGGTTGTTCGTGTAGAGGGCGAGGGCCTCGATCTCGACGTCGTCGACATCGTACGGACCCACCCCGAGCGAGGCCGCGTTACCGACCACTGCCGGGGAGGAGGAGGCGTACGCGCCGCCGTCGAGGACGATCCGCCCCTTGACGTGGGTGAGCTTGCCGTCCTTCGTGGCGCCGTGCTCGTAGTACAGCTTCGCCGGGTGGCGATGGACGTGTCCGAAGAAGGACTCGAACCGGTTGTAGACGATCTTGACGGGCTTTCCGGTGCGCAGAGCGAGCAGGCAGGCGTGGATCTGCATCGACAGGTCCTCACGGCCACCGAAGGCCCCGCCGACGCCTGCCAGGGTCATCCGCACCTTCTCCTCGGGCAGGCCGAGCACGGGCGCGATCTGACGGAGGTCGGCGTGCAGCCACTGGGTGGCGATGTACAGGTCGACGCCGCCGTCCTCGGCCGGCACCGCGAGACCTGACTCGGGGCCGAGGAAGGCCTGGTCCTGCATGCCGAAGACGTACTCGCCCTCGACGATCACATCGGCCCGGCGGCGGGCCTCGGCCACGTCACCGCGGACGATCGGCTGGCGGTGGAGGATGTTGGGGTGCGGGACGTGGGCCGAGATGGGGGTCCCCCCTGGACCGGAGCTTGTCGGAGGCCCTTGGGGGAGATCCGTGCGGTTCTCGTGGACGAGGATCGCGTCCGGGGCCAGCGCGGACGCCTCGTCCGTGATCACCGGAAGCTCGCGGTACTCCACTTTGATCTTGGCGGCGGCGCGGCGCGCGGTCTCCGGGTGGTCGGCGGCGACCATCGCGACCGGCTCACCGTGGTGGCGCACCTTGCCGTGGGCGAGGACGGGGGTGTCCTGGACCTCCAGGCCGTAGTTCTTCGTCTCGGTCGGCAGGTCGTCGTACGTCATGACGGCGTACACGCCGGGCGTGGCGAGGGCCTCGCCGGTGTCGATCGACACGATCTCGGCGTGCGCGACCGTGGAGCGCAGGATGTGGCCCCAGAGCATGTCCTCGTGCCACATGTCGGACCCGTACGCGAACTCGCCGGTGACCTTGAGGGTGCCGTCCGGGCGGAGCGTGGACTCGCCGATGCCGCCCTTGGTCCCCGAGCCCTGTGTGATCTTGGTGGGAGCACCGTTCGGCATGCTCAGACCCCCTCGGACTGCCGGGCGGCCGCCAGGCGGACCGCGTCCATGATCTTCTCGTACCCGGTGCAGCGGCACAGGTTGCCCGACAGCGCCTCACGGATGTCCGCGTCGCTGGGGTTCGGGTTGCGTTCCAGCATCTCGTCGGCGGCGACCAGCAGGCCGGGCGTGCAGAAGCCGCACTGGACGGCGCCGGCGTCGATGAACGCCTGCTGGATCGGGGCGAGCTCCCCGCCCCCACCGGTCTGGGAGTCAGTGCCGCCGGCCCCCCTCGGGGGGACCCCCGGCCTGGCCTCGTCCAGCGGGGTTCCGCACGCGCCCGCCCCATGGGACCGCTGCTCGGCGTAGTCCGCGAGGCCCTCGACGGTGAGGACCTCGCGGCCCTCCGCCTGCCCGGCGGCGACCAGACAGGAACACACCGGGACACCGTCGAGGCGGACCGTGCAGGAGCCGCACTCGCCCTGCTCGCAGGCGTTCTTCGACCCCGGAAGGCCAAGCCGCTCCCTGAGGACGTAGAGCAGGGACTCGCCCTCCCACACGTCGTCGGCCTCCTGCGGACGCCCGTTGACGGTGAAGTGGATACGCATTACGCAACTCCCTCCGAGGCGCGGGCGGCTCCGCGGTACGACTCCCAGGTCCAGGTCAGGGTGCGGCGGGCCAGGACGCCGACCGCGCGACGTCGGTAGCTCGCCGTGCCCCGGACGTCGTCGATCGGGTTGCAGGCGGCGGAGCACAGGTCCGCGAACTGCTGGGCGATGGACGGGGTGACGGTCTTCCCGTTGTCCCAGAAACCGCCCTCGTCGAGCGCCGCGTTCAGGAACTCCTCGGCCGCCGCGGCCCGGATCGGGGTGGGCGCCGCCGAGCCGATGCCCGTACGGACCGTGCGGGTCCCGGGGTGCAGCGCGAGACCGAAGGCGCACACGGCGATCACCATGGCGTTGCGGGTGCCGACCTTCGAGAACTGCTGCGGGCCGTCGGCCTTCTTGATGTGCACCGCCCGGATCAGTTCGTCGGGGGCGAGTGCGTTGCGCTTCACCCCGGTGTAGAACGCGTCGATCGGGATGAGCCGGGTGCCGCGCACCGACTCGGCCTCCACCTCGGCGCCGGCCGCGAGGAGCGCGGGGTGGGCATCGCCGGCCGGGGAGGCGGTGCCCAGGTTGCCGCCGACACCTCCGCGGTTGCGGATCTGGGGCGAGGCGACCGTGTGCGAGGCGAGGGCCAGTCCCGGCAGCTCGCTCCGCAGGTTCTCCATGATCCGGGTGTACGGGACCGAGGCCCCGAGCCGCACGCTGTCCTCGCCGACCTCCCACTCGTAGAGGTCCGCGATACGGGTCAGGTCCATCAGGTACTCGGGCCGCCGGTGGTCGAAGTTGATCTCGACCATCACGTCGGTGCCACCCGCAATCGGAACAGCGGTGGGGTGCTCCGCCTTCGCGGCGAGCGCCTCCTCCCAGCTGGCGGGGCGAAGGAAGTCCATGACCGGCTCTCTTCTTCGTCTCATGATCGTTGGGTCGGAGCCAGGTGGGTGCGGCAGGCCCGGCTCTTTCATGTGCTGTTCACGGGGAGTGATGCCAGTACACCGCTGTGTCCTCCAGCGGGGTCAGTCACGGAAAACATGAAGGAGTTGGCTGGCCACGCCGCCCATCTTGTAGATTCGTATGAACGGAAGTCACCAGTAACCTCCCGGCTTCCCCCTGGCAACACGACACCCGGCCAGGGGAATCGCGGACCCGGCTTCCGGAAGGACACATGCGGCGACAAGAACGGCGGCGACGAGACATGCGGCTGCGCGCACTGCTGAACACCGACGCGCTGGGGCTGCGCCTGCTCGGCGGCGAGGACGAGCTGGACCGCACCGTGCGCGGTGTGATGACCACGGACCTGAAGGACCCGAGCCGTTACCTCTCGGGCGGTGAACTGGTCCTCACCGGCCTCGCGTGGCGGCACGACGCCGCCGACTCCGAGCCGTTCGTCCGCATCCTCATCGCCGCGGGCGTCGCCGCTCTCGCCTCGGGCACGGCCGAGCTGGGCGGCGTCCCGGACGACCTGATCGCGGCCTGCGCCCGGCACCGTCTGCCGCTGTTCGCCGTGGACCAGTCGGTGGCGTTCGCCACGGTGACCGAGCACGTCGTACGGCAGGTCTCCGGCGAGCGGGCCGGGGACCTGGCGGCCGTGGTGGACCGGCACCGCCGGATGATGACCTCGGGTCCGGCGGGCGGCGGCCCGGAGGTGGTCCTGGACCTGCTCGGCTCGGACCTGGATCTGCGCGCCTGGGTGCTCTCCCCCGTCGGCCGTCCGATCGCCGGCCCGACGCCGGGCCTTGCGGCGGACGTGTGCTCCGCGCTGGCCGCCGAGCACCTGGCCGCGGTGCGCACGGGCCGCCGCGGACCGCACCGGGTGACGATCGGCACGACGACGTACTCGCTCTTCCCCATCCCCAGCGGCAGCCACACGGGCGAAGCCGCGCCGGACGTGCGCGAGACCGTGCTGTCCGGCTGGCTGCTCGCGGTGGAGGCGGACGCCGGGGACTGGCCCGCGGAGCGGCTCGACCTGCTCCAGGGCGTCACCCAGCTGATAGCGGTGGAGCGGGACCGGCGGGACGCGGCGCGCACCGTGCGGCGCCGGCTCGCTCAGGAAGTACTGGAGCTGACACAGACGGGGGCCGCGCCCACGGAGATCGCCGCCCGGCTGCGGGTGGCCACGCCCGTGCTGCTGCCCGGTCTCGGCGTGGCCCCGCACTGGCAGGTCGTCGTGGCCCAGGTCGAGTGGGACGGCGGCTCGGTCGAGAGTGGACCGGTCGCCCAGTCGCTCCTCGAGGAGATCCTGGTCGGCGCTCCCGCGAACTCCTCGAACAGGGAGTACCCCCAGCCGACGGGCCCGGAGCACCCCGACCGCATCGCCGTGGCCCACATGGGTGACGAGGCGATCGCTCTGGTCCCGCTGCCGGGGGTCTCCTCGGAGCACGCCGGCGCCGAGTCGGGCATCCTCGCGGACACTCTGCTGGATGCCGTACAAGGCCCGCTGTCCGCGGGGCTCGACGACGACGGCCGGATCACCCTGGGCGTCAGCGCCGCTGTGCACTCGGCCGACGGGCTGCGCGGCGCCCTCGAGGAGGCGCGGCACGCCCGCCGGGTCGCCGCGGCCCGCCCCGGACGGGTCTGCGCGGCCGGCCATCAGGAACTGGCCTCGCACGTCCTGCTGCTGCCGTTCGTCCCGGACGACGTGCGCCGTGCCTTCACGGCCCGCCTCCTGGACCCGCTGCGCGACTACGACCGCCGGCACCGCGCCGAGCTGATCCCGACCCTGGAGGCGTTCCTCGACTGCGACGGCTCCTGGACCCGCTGCGCGACCCGGCTCCACCTGCACGTCAACACACTGCGCTACCGGGTCGGCCGCATCGAGCAGTTGACGAGCCGTGACCTCTCGCGCCTCGAGGACAAGCTCGATTTCTTCCTCGCGTTGCGCATGAGCTGAGGTCGCGGCACCGGGGAGCCGCTGTCACTGGTGCCCCTGAAGCCCCAGACTTTGTGAAAACTTTCACCCGACCTCTTGGCCCGGTGCCGCGATTGGTGCTGGAATGCCGCCACCACTCAACAGCTCAATGGCGTGCTCTGGGAGGGCAATGTGGCGCATACCGCCATGTCTGGTTCCGGAACGACCTCAGCTGACGATCCCCTCCAGACCGCGGTATGGCGGTTGCGCTCACGCGCATGCTGGGCCGACGCGGCTGCCCTCCTCCAGCCGCACACGGCCGGGGCCTCGCTCCAGCGGGCCTCGTTGCTCGTCGAGCGATGCCTGTACACCGAGCGGGGCTGGGAGGACGCCGAGGACGCGCTACGCACGGCCGAAGCGCAGGCCCACAGCGACGAGGAGCGTGGCGCGGCGGCCTGTGAGCGCGGACAACTGGCGTACGCGGCCACGCTGCACGGGGTACGCGACCGGGCGGACGAGGCACGGGCCGCGCTCGGCCGGGCCGCCGCGCTGATCCCGCCCGGCACCCCGGGCCGGGCGCTGCTGGACTTCCGGCGCGGACTCCTCGCCGAGAACCTGACCCACTCCCCGCAGGCGGCCCGCGCCGCCTACCAGCGCGCCCACGCGAACGCCTCCGCGCACGGCGACGAGTTACTGCTTTCCTTCACCTGGCGCCACCTCTCCGGACTAGCCCTGCGGGACGGCGAGCTGGCGGAGGCACGGCACGGTTTCGGCGAGTCGCTGCGCATCCGCGAGGAACTGGGCTACCTCGTCGGTACGGCACCGGCGCTCGCGTCGCTCGCGGACACGGAGAGCGAACCCGAGGCGTCCCGGCTGCGCGCCGAGGCGGGCCGGCTGTTCCGTCTCCTGGGCGGGGTGCCGACCTGGCTGGCACGCCAGCTGACAGCGGCGGAACCGCCACCAGAACCGGCCGCTTCGTAGGCGTTTCTTCGCATTCGCCCCGTTCCGAGTTCAGAGGGCTCTGAGAAATTGCTGTGCCAGGCTGGCGCGCCGATCGGCCGACACGGGCCACAACCGTGCCGCTCGTCCCCACGGTCGCCTCTTGGAGGAGCACCTGATGAACCTCGTCAACGGCTTGCCCGCGCACGTTCTGTTCGTCCACATAGTCGTCGTACTGGTCCCCCTGAGCGCGCTGGCGCTCGTGGTCGGCGCTTTCTGGCCGAAGGCCGCGCGACGGCTGGGCCTGATCCTGCCCGTGCTCGCGTTCGCCACCCTGGCGGCCGTGCCTCTGACCACCCAGGCCGGTGAGTGGCTGGAGCGGCACGTCGGCAGCGACGCGCTGGTGCGCCGACACGCCGAACTCGGCGACGGGCTGCTGCCCTGGGTCGCGGGCCTGTTCGCGCTGGCGACGGTCGTCTGGTGGACGACCCGCCGGACGCCCGCACCGCAGGCCGGCTCCTCGGCGGCGGCCGGGACGCGCGGCGGCGCGGCCGTCCGGATCGCGGCGGCCGTGCTGTCCGTCGTGGTGGCCGCCGGCGCGGTCGTCGACGTCTACCGCATCGGTGACTCCGGAGCGAAGGCAGCCTGGCACGACGGCTTCTCACAGAAGGCCACGACGCACGGAGAGGGAGAGGGAGACTGACAGCCCGGTGGGAGCGGTGCGGTACCCGGCCCTCAGGCCGTCACCGCGAAGTGCTCCCGCACCAGGGACTGCACCACCGCAAGGTCCCGGGCGGCCAGCGCGTCCAGCAGTGCCACGTGCTCGGACGCATCGGCGAGCAGGTCGGTTCGGTCCCGCGAGACCTGCCCGCCGAGGAGCGGCCACTGGGCGCGGCGGTGCAGGTCCTCCGCGACCCGCGCGAGCTGCTCGTTGCCCGCGAGGATGAGCACGGCGCGGTGGAAGGCCCGGTCGGACTCGGCGTAGGTAGCCGGGCACCCCAGGGACGCGGCCAGGACTGTCGCCTCGGCCAGCGGGCGTAGCTCCGCCCAGTGTTCGACCGGCACCGTCCGGGCCAGCCGCAGCATCACCGGGACCTCGACCAGCGCCCGTACCTCGGCGAGTTCGGCCAGCTCGCGGGCGCCGCGCACGACGACCCGGAAGCCCCGGTTGGGCACGACCTCGACGGCGCCCTCCTGGGCGAGTTGTTGCATGGCCTCGCGCACCGGGGTCGCGGACACCCCGAACCGCTCGCCGAGCGCGGGCGCCGAGTAGACCTCGCCGGGCTCCAGCTCCCCCGCGACCAGCGCGGCACGCAGGGCGTCGAGTACCTGCCGGCGCACCGAGGCCCGCTGGACGACGGGGCGCTCGCCCATCGGGCGCGGCCACGGGATCGGGGGCTCGCTGGCGGGGTGCTCACCACGCGTGGAGGCCGCGGCGGCGCCCCGCTCGCGCACTTCACCGCCCGGCCCAAGCAGTGCCGGCATCCGGGCGGCGTCCGTACGGAACTCCGGAACCCCCGTCTCGACGGAGCCCTCCGCACTGCGGGAACGGGCCTGTTCCACGGGCTCCTCCTCCGGTCTGACTACGCCGGGCGGCACTTGGGGTCATTCATGGGGTTTTACTGCTCGTAAAGCACCTTAAGCGTCTTGCGCTCCAGTTCAAACATCAATCTCATCAGGTAAGGTAAGGCTTGCCTTTGAACGATCGTGAAATGGCGGCCCGTATGCCCCTCACCGTCTCGCTCTCGTCCGCGCTCACGGACGCGTACGCCCGGCTGACCGAGGTCTACCCGTACCTGACGGTCACTCAACTCGATCCCGGTGAGGCGCTACCCGAGGGCGACGGCTGGGCCCGCACGGCATGGCTCGCTCAGGGCGGGGCCGCGCTCGACTCGTTCCTGGCCTGGGACGAGGCACAGGTGCTCCGCGACTACGGGCAGCGGGCCCGCCCGGACGTGGTGGCGAGCTTCGGGCTGCACCGGTACGCATCGCCGGCCTGCCTGCTGATCACCGCCCCCTGGTTCCTTCTGCGCCGGGTGCCGCGCCTGCCCGTCGAGCACGTCGCGTTCCAGCGCTCCCTCGGACACATGGCGGTGCGACCGAGCGCGTTCGCCTGCCTGCCGGACGACCCGGCCGCCTCCCTGCCCGGCGCCCGGGTGGTGGCGGACGAGGAGGCGCTGCGTGCCGAGGTGCGGGCGGCCGTGGCCGAGCACCTGGAGCCGGTCCTCACGGGCTTCGCGCCGCGCATGCGCCGACGCGGGCGGGCGCTGTGGGGCATGGCGACCGACGAGGTCGTCGAGGGGCTCTGGTACGTGGCCCACCTGCTCGGCGAGGAGCCACGCGCGAGGCAGGAGTTGGACCTGTTGTTGCCGGGCGCGACACGGCCGTACGCAGGCTCGGCCGCGTTCCGTGAACTGACCGGCCCGAACGGCGAGTCGCTGCCCACGCGCGACCGTGCGAGCTGCTGCTTGTTCTACACGCTGCGCCCCAAGGACACCTGCGTCACCTGCCCTCGGCTGTGCGACGCCGACCGCGTCACCAAGCTGACGGCCCCGACTTCAGCCTGATCGCCACATCACCAAACCTATTGGTGCCACGGTCTGCTGATGCCGATTCAGCCCCTCGTCGGCCGGTCGTGCGCCGCGTACCGTAAGATCCCCTCCGGATAAGATCCCACGCGGGTCACATGCGTTTCACGAGCTCCTCATTCGCCGCAGGAATTTCCCGTGGAAGCAGCCGTACGGGTATCTTGTTCGAACTCAACTCCCGCCCCTCAAGCACCAGTTCGAGCAGAACGCCATCCAGGGCATCCCCTTGCGCTTCCTTGGCGGCCTCTTGCCCCGAAACCCCCTGAGGAACGACGGGATTGGGCCACTATGGCGGGCGTTACACCCTATCCCCATGCAAGGGACCCCAGATGACACTGACCGACATATCGCTGAACTGGTTGCTTCCGGGCGCCGTGCTGCTCCTGGGCGTGGTGGCGGCGGTGGCGGTGCTCGCACGCGGCAAGCGGTCCAAGGAAAGCACGAGCGCCGACGACTCGTGGGAGCGCAGCGAGGAGCGCCGCAGGCGCAAGGAAGCCATCTACGGCATCGCGTCCTACGCGCTGCTCTTCTGCTGTGCGGCCGTCGCCGCGGCGCTCTCCTTCCACGGCCTGGTCGGCTTCGGCGAGCAGAACCTCGGCCTCTCCGGAGGCTGGGAGTACCTGGTCCCGTTCGGCCTGGACGGCGCGGCCATGTTCTGCTCCGTGCTCGCGGTGCGCGAGGCCAGCCACGGTGACGCCGCGCTCGGCTCCCGGATCCTCGTGTGGGCGTTCGCCGGCGCCGCGGCCTGGTTCAACTGGGTGCACGCCCCGCGGGGCATCGACCACGCGGGCGCCCCGCACTTCTTCGCGGGCATGTCGCTGTCGGCGGCGGTGCTCTTCGACCGCGCACTGAAGCAGACCCGCCGCGCCGCACTGCGCGAGCAGGGCCTGGTGCCCAGGCCACTGCCGCAGATCCGTATCGTCCGCTGGCTGCGAGCCCCCCGTGAGACGTACAAGGCCTGGTCGCTGATGCTCCTGGAGAACGTGCGCAGCCTGGACGAGGCCGTCGAGGAGGTCCGCGAGGACCAACGCAACAAGGAGCAGAACAAGGCGCGCCAGCGCGAGCAGCGGCGGGTCGAGCGGGTGCACCTCAAGGCGCTCAGCCGCGGCCACCGCTCGCTGACCGGCGGCAACGGCGGTCGCAAGGTCGAGGTGCAGACCGTGGAGCGGGCGAGCGAACCGGTCCCTTCGGAGCCTGCCCTACCGGCGGCGGAGCTGCCCGTGCACACTCGCCCCTCGCTCCAGCCGGTCCGGCCCTCCTCCGCTGACGCGATCACCGTCGACCTCACCGCCGAGGACGACACCATGGCTCTGCCGCGACTCGACTCCCTGGAGCGCAAGCTCAAGGACCTCGAGCAGCAGTTCGGCTAGCACAGAACGCACTCACAGGGCCGAGGGGCGCGGCGGAATGCCGCGCCCCTCACCCGTTGCTCAGGCGACCCCCGCGTCGAGCTCGAACCACACCGACTTCCCGACGCCGTGCGCCCGTACGCCCCAGGCGTCCGCCAGGGACTGCACCAGGACCAGGCCCCTGCCGTGCGTACCGTCCTCGGCGGTCGGCATCCGCGGGCTCGGCCTGCGCCCCACGAAGTCACGTACCTCCACACGGAGTCCACGCGAGGAGACGGTGGCCGTCAGGACGGCGTCGTCATCGGTGTGGATCAGCGCGTTGGTGACCAGCTCGCTGGTGAGCAGTTCGGCTGTCTCCGACCTTCCCGGCCTACCCCAGTGCGTCAGCAGCTCCCGCAGCGCCCTGCGCGCCTCGGGCACCGCCTTCAGATCGGCCCGCCCCAGCCTGCGCCTGAGTTGCACGCCGTCCGACCGGCCCGCCGCGCTGTCGGTCGTCTTCTTGGCCTTCCTCACCGACATGGCCCCGAGAACCACGGGACCACCCCCTCGTGCTCGCCTCTTCATGACCCCCCGCACATGAATGTGATGCCCTTCCTGCTCGAACACCCTCACGGGATCCATGCCCCGTACGAAGGACCCCAGTCATGTGGAATCGTCAACAACCAACCGTACGTGCCTGGTTGCGCGCCACTTGACCGATTTGCAACGGTCGCAGGCCCGTGTGCGCGCGGAAGACGAGGTCTCTCGTGGAGGGCACGTCAGCGTCACGGACGGGGCACGTTGCGCAGGTTGGAGCGGGCCATCTGCACCATGCGTCCGACCCCGCCGTCCAGCACCATCTTCGAGGCGGAGAGCGCGAAGCCCGTCACCATCTCCGCACTGATCTTGGGTGGGATGGACAGCGCGTGCGGGTCGGTGACCACGTCGACCAGGGCCGGTCCCGGATGCCGGAAGGCGTCCTTCAGGGCGCCCGCGAGCTGCTTGGGCTTCTCGACCCGGATGCCGTACGCCCCGCACGCGCGGGCCACCGCGGCGAAGTCGGGGTTCTTGGTGGCGGTGCCGTACGAGGGCAGCCCGGCGACCATCATCTCCAGCTCCACCATGCTCAGCGAGGAGTTGTTGAACAGAACCACCTTCACCGGCAGGTCGTACTGCACAAGGGTCAGGAAGTCGCCCATCAGCATGGAGAACCCGCCGTCTCCGGACATCGACACGACCTGCCGGCCCAGGTCGGTGAACTGCGCACCGATCGCCATCGGCAGTGCGTTCGCCATCGACCCGTGGGAGAACGAACCGATGATGCGTCGACGGCCGTTGGGAGAGATGTAGCGGGCGGCCCACACGTTGCACATCCCGGTGTCGACCGTGAAGACCGCGTCCTCGTCCGCCATCTCGTCGAGCACCGCGGCCACGTACTCGGGGTGGATCGGGATGTGCTTCTCGACCTTGCGCGTGTACGCCTTCACCACACCCTCGAGCGTGTCCGCGTGTTTCTTCAGCATTTTGTCGAGGAAGCGGCGGTTCTCCTTGGGCTTCACGCGCGGGACGAGACAGCTCAGGGTCTCCTTCACATCGCCCCACACCGCGAGGTCCAGCTTGGAGCGGCGGCCAAGGTTCTCCGGTCGCACGTCGATCTGAGCGATCGTCACGTCATTGGGGAGGAAGGCGTTGTACGGAAAGTCGGTGCCCAGCAGGATCAGCAGATCGCACTCATGGGTGGCCTCGTACGCGGCGCCGTAACCGAGCAGTCCGCTCATACCGACGTCGTAGGGGTTGTCGTACTGGATCCACTCCTTGCCGCGCAGGGCATGCCCCACCGGGGACTTGATCTTCCCGGCGAACTCCATGACCTCGGCGTGGGCGCCCGCCGTGCCGCTGCCGCAGAAGAGGGTGACCTTCTCGGCCCGGTCGATCATCTCGACGAGCTTGTCGATCTCCTCGTCGCCGGGACGGACGGTGGGCCGGGAGGTGACGAGCGCCGTCTCGGCGGGCCGGTCAGGGGCGGGCTCGTCGGCGATGTCACCGGGAAGCGAGACGACGCTCACCCCGCTGCGGCCGACCGCGTTCTGGATCGCCGTCTGCAGCAGCCTGGGCATCTGCTTGGGGTTGGAGATCAGCTCGCTGTAGTGGGAACACTCGCGGAACAGCTGGTCCGGATGGGTCTCCTGGAAGTAACCCAGGCCGATCTCGCTGGACGGGATGTGCGAGGCGAGAGCAAGCACCGGGGCCATGGAGCGGTGGGCGTCGTACAGGCCGTTGATGAGGTGGAGGTTGCCGGGGCCGCAGGAGCCCGCGCACGCGGTCAGCTTCCCGGTGATCTGCGCCTCGGCTCCCGCCGCGAAGGCGGCGGTCTCCTCGTGTCGCACATGGATCCAGTCGATGGCCGAGTTCCGGCGCACGGCGTCCACGATCGGGTTCAGACTGTCGCCGACCACTCCGTACAGGCGTTTGACTCCGGCACGGGCGAGGATGTCGACGAACTGATCGGCGACCTTCTGCTTGGCCATGGATCCATGCACCCCTTCGGTTTCGAGATCCTGTCGTCGAACCGCCGTCGTCCGGCCGGTGGGCGGAAGCCCGGCGACAGAGCCTTGGTATCCATCAATCCACAGTGGCCAGGATCACGCCTCCCAAACGGCCGCCGCCGTACGGTCGTCGGCGTAGCCCTTCACCCGTACCGCGGTGTCCGCCAGGAAGGCGGCGAGGCCCGGCGGTCCAGCCGTCGACCAGCGGGTCGTCAGGTGCTCGGCGAGCTGCGGCTCACCACGCAGCGGGTCGGCGAGGCCGCTGGTGCACAGCAGGAGGGTGTCACCCGGGTGGGCGATGGAGGCACGGAAGCGGAAGGGGGCACGCGGCGGTTCGGGGGCCGGTTCGTACGGGCTCGGGGGCGTCGTGATCCCCAGGTCCATGGTGAGCCGGTCACCCTCGGGAGTCTCGGAGGGGAGCGAGCCGAAGCCGACCACCGCGTCGCCGGTCACCTCGGCCACCCGCGGCTCGATGTCCTGCCACTCGCCGCCCCGTAGCCGGAACAGCCCACCCTCTCCGACACCGAAGAACACCCGTGTTCGACAGGCCGGATCGGCCGGCAGCAGCAAGCAGCGGAGCGTGGCGGCGTACTCCTCGGGCTCGACGCCCTGCTCGGCGGCGCTGGCGCGGAGCTTGCCGAGGCTGCGGTCGGTCAGCCGGTTCAGGCCCGACTTGAGGTCGCCGCGCCGGGCGGCCCTGATGTCCTCGCCAAGACGGACATGACTGCGCCCGACGGCCCGCCCGATCCAATGACACACCTCGATCGCGGCCCGATGTGCCCCGGGCGTATCCCGTACGCCGGTGGCCATGGCGACAAGGACGAGCGCCTGGTCGCCGGTGCCGAAGCGGGCGGTCAGCAGGGAGTCCCGGCGCGGCTCGCCCCGGTAGCGGGCGGAGTCGCCGCGCACGGACGCCGCGCGCAACGTGCAGGCTCCGTACTGCGCCCCGTCCAGCACGGTGTCGGCGACCAGGTCCTCCAGGCCGTCCGGATCGGCGGGAGGGAGGGTGGTGGGCTCGGCGTCGTAGGTGGGCGGTCCCGAGCCGACGTGTCCGAGCGAGGGTGGGGTGCGGGGGACGGTGAGTCGCGGCGGCGCGGGTTCCGCGGCCGCAGGGGCGGGTTCCGCGCCACCGGGCGGGGCCGGGACCACGGGCGCGGGAGCGGGAGCGGGAGCGGGAGCGGGAGCGGATGACGCGATCCCGGTCGGCGGGGCCGCGGGGCGACCCGGTGGCGCGGGCGGCTTGCTCGGAAGCGGAGTCAGGGGGGCCGGGGCGGACGAAACCTCGGGCCGGGGGCCGCTGCGCGGTGGCCGTGCGCGCAACCCCGGTGGTTGAGGGCCGAGGGGGAACGTCACGGGGCCCGGCGGCCGGCTGGAGGGGGGCTCCCACGGGGCGCTTCCCCGGGTATCCGCTCGGTCGGCCGAGTCCGGGAGCGGGGCGGGGCCGATGCGCCGGGCTGCGGCCTCCGCGCCCGGCGCGGAGGCGTCCGCGACGGGCTCGTCGGAGGTGGCCCCACTCCCCCGGCCCACAGCACCGTCCCCCGGCCCAGGCACGACCGGAGGCGCCTCAGGGGCCGACGGTCCCGCAGCGGGTAACGGCACCTCGGGAGCCGGCGACGCTCCGTCTCTGTCCCCGTCACCGACGGATTCCTGGCCCACCACCGCGCCCGCCGCCGAGGCGAAGCGGTCATCGAGCGTGTCGGCCGCGGGGGCCGCTCCCGTGTCCCCTCCGGAGTCGTCGTACAACTGCCCCCACCAGTCGTCCTCGTGCTCGGCGGGCCTCTCCCCCTGTTGGCTCATGCCCCCAATTGTCCACCGCACGGGCCGTATGAAAATGGGGCAACAAGAAAATCGGCCAGACGATGGGCGTGTGGCCGGTACGCCACCGGCTCCCGCGCTGTGCGCCGGACGGGACCACGCACGGTGAGAGAAATCCGGCCATCGCGAGACGGCCCGCCGAACGGTTCCACCCCCCACAGGTGGACCGCCCGGCGGAGCCGCGGTGACCGGACCTGGCACGTGTCCAGGGTCCCGTCACGTTCTTGCGTCCGAGTAGCCCTCGGCCTGGCAGGCCATGCGCAACCGGCATCGCGAGATTTGGGGCGACTGTCCACTTTCGTCGTACGCGATGAGCAGCGACGGGGTTCGCCAAGCCCCCCTTACCGGCCGCACATCCACATCGCGGCAAGCCAAGTAGGCTCGATCCGAGTATCGGGAGCGGCTGTTGTTTCAGCAGTGATGCCACTTTGGCAGAGGGGAAGGGGATACGGCGATGATGTGCTGAGGCGGGATTGTGCCTTGGCCGGTTTCCGCCATGGCACCGCACCACGGGGGTGGTCTTTGGGGAGGAACGACGGCTGATGCTGGCAGTGATAGGTCTGGACGAGACTCACGAGTCGGCCTACCGGGCACTGGTGTCCGTGGGCGCCGCCGATGTGCCCGATCTCGCACGGAGGCTGACGATCGGTGAGCATGCCACCGAGCGCGCCCTGCGCCGACTGGAGCGGCACGGCCTCGCGGCCCAGTCGTCGGCGCGCCCCGGCCGCTGGGTCGCCGCACCGCCCGGGGTCGCCCTGGGCGCGCTGCTCACCCAGCAGCGGCATGAGTTGGAGAAGGCGGAACTGGCGGCCGCGATGCTCGCCGAGGAGTACCGGGCGGCGGCCGCCGAGCCCGCGGTGCACGACCTGGTCGAGGTGGTCATCGGCGCGGCCGCGGTCACCCAGCGGTTTCTGCAGCTCCAGCTCGGCGCGACCGAGGAGGTCTGCGCACTGGTCACCGGTGCCCCGGTCGCCGTGACCGGTATGGAGAACGACGCGGAGGAGCAGGCGGCGGGCCGTGGTGTCCACTACCGCGTCGTGGTCGAGCGGACCGTGCTGGACCAGCCCCAGGGCATCACCGAACTGACCGCCGCGCTCGTCCGCGACGAACATGTGCGGGTGGTCGACAAGGTTCCGACCAAACTGGTGGTCGCCGACCGTTCGCTGGCGATGGTGCCGCTCACCTCCCCCACCGCGGAGCCGGCCGCGCTCGTCGTGCACGCGAGCGGGCTGCTGGAACTGCTGTCCGGTCTCTTCGAGTCCGTGTGGCGGGAGGCGCTGCCCCTGCAGCTCGGGACGTCCGACGTCACCGAGCAGGAGCCGAACGGCCCCGACGGCACCGATCTGCAAGTCCTGTCCCTGCTGCTCGCCGGCCTGACCGACGCGAGTGTCGCCAAACAGCTCGACCTGGGCCTGCGTACCGTACAGCGCCGGGTGAAACGGCTGATGGAGCTGAGCGGGGTGACGACCCGGCTGCAGCTCGGCTGGCACGCGTACGAACGGGGCTGGGTGGCGCGGGACTGACCCGCGCTCCCTGCGCCCGACGAGCCGGTCGGAAGGGGCCCGCTCCACTACGGCTGGCGCCCGTTGTCAGCCGAGGGACGCCGGATCGATCGTGTCCGCGAGCGCGCTCATCCCCGCGTCGTTGAAGTGAAGGTGATCGCCCGGGTCGTAGGCGGGCAGGATGCGGGCGGGGTGGGCGGGGTCGCGGATGACGGCGTCGAAGTCCGCGACCGCGTCGAAGAGTTCCCCACGCATGAGGGTGTTGATCTTCTGCCGTACGGCCTCCCGCTCCGGTGTCCAGGTGCTGTGACCGCTGAACGGCGTGAGCGTGGCGCCGATGACGCGGATGCGGTGGGTGTGCGCGCGGGTCACGATCCGGCGGTAGGCCTGTACGTAGGCGCTCGGATTCATCTGGGGTGGGGTGAGGATGAGGTCGTTGATCCCCTCCAGGACGATCAGTGTGTGTACTCCGCTGCGGGAGAGGGCATCGGCGTCCAGGCGAGCGAGGGCGCTCGGGCCCGTTCCGTCCATGAGGAGCCGGTTGCCGCCGATCCCGGCGTTGAGAACACCGGGCCTGCGGCTTACGGGCAGCGCGCGCAGACGCTCCGAAAGCAGGTCGGGCCAGCGGTGGTTGGCGCCGTAGGAGGATCCGGTGCCATCGGTGAGGGAGTCGCCGAACGCGACGACACTGCCGGCGGCGGCCGGGCCCAGGACGTCGACCCCGGTCACGTAGTACCAGTGGGAGACGGTCCTGGTGTAAGCGGCCCCGTCGATGTCGGTGGCCCGATTGCCCCCCTCGGCGATGAAGTTGGTCTGCAGGGCGGTCTCGTGGAACGTCGCAGGGCCGAAGTCGCCGGGGGTGTGCACGGTGACGAGGAGGTCGGTCTCCGCGTGGACGCTGAGCCCGACGGGGTCGCTGACGCGGTCCTCGCCCACCGGGACGGTCACGGAGGCGGCACCGGCGAAGGTGGCGCTGCGCATGGAGCCGGGAACCGCGTCGGGACCGACGGACACACCCGGCCGCTGCAACGCGACGGTGACTGCGTCGAGTTGGAGGGGGGCGGTGCCGAGTCGGTTGGAGACGTGGATACGGAGGGCGGTGCCGCCGACGCTGATGTGCACGACATTTCGGATGGAGGCGTCCGGGAGGGCGGGGGCGATTCCGGAAGGGGCGGCCTCCCAGGTGCCGGTCCAGTGCGGGACGGTCTCGGAACGGGCTGATGCACCTTGGAAGGTGGCCGTGGTCGACACGACGGTGAAGGCGAGAACGACGAGGCAGCGGCGCAAGGTCCCCCTCGCGCGGAGCAGTTGAATCATGCGCAGACACTCTTTTCGCGGGCGGCCCCGGGCGCGGGGCCGGCGTTCCCTGACTTCCCACGACACGCCGACGAGTCAACACGCCGTCACACCTTCGAGTGCATAAGGCGAATTACTCATTGCGAGCAACCCAATCGCCGGTTCCCGCTGGAGGATCCTGGCCAGGTCGACCGCCTGACGGCGGCGAAGGGGGAGCCGGACGGGCCGACTCCCCACTCCAGAGGGTCCGGTGGGTCAGGCAGAGCCGCTCCCGCCTACCGCCACCGTCCGCGCTTCGCCTCCATCGCGGCCCTCCCCTGGGCTCCCTTCCGCTTCCACTCGCGCCGCAGCTCCGCCCGTACCCGAGCGTCCGTCTTGGCGACGATCCACTGGTTCTCCCTGAGCAGCTTCCGGTAGCTCTCCAGGCGCCGCTCGGGCAGGTCCCCGTCCTCGACCGCCGCGCGCACCGCGCAACCGGGCTCGGTGTCGTGGGCGCAGTCGTCGAAGCGGCAGTCCTCCGCCAGTTCCTGGATCTCCGAGAACACCTGACCGACACCGGTCTCGGCGTCCCAGAGCCCCACCCCGCGCAGGCCGGGCGTGTCGATGAGGACGCCTCCACCGGGCAGGGCGAGCAGATTGCGCGTGGTCGTGGTGTGACGCCCCTTCCCGTCCACGTCCCGCGTGGCGTGCACGGTCATGACGTCCTCGCCGAGGAGCACGTTCGCGAGGGTCGATTTCCCCGCGCCGGACTGCCCGAGCAGCACGGACGTACCGCCGGACAGGAGCGCGGCGAGGACATCGAGCCCCTCTCCCCGCTGGGAGCTGACCGGCAGGACCTGCACTCCGGGCGCGGTCGTCTCCACGTCCTGGACGAGGTACGAGAGTGTCGTCGCGTCCGGCACCAGGTCGGCCTTGGTGAGCACCACGACCGGCTGTGCCCCGGACTCCCAGGCCAGCGCGAGGAACCGTTCGACGCGGCCGAGGTCCAGCTCCACGGCGAGCGACACGGCGACGACGGCGTGGTCGACGTTGGCCGCGAGGATCTGCCCCTCGGACCGCTTGGAGGAGGTGGAGCGCACGAAGGCGGTACGGCGCGGCAGATACGTCCGTACGTAGCGGGGGCTTCCCCCGGGTTCGACGGCGACCCAGTCGCCGGTGCACACGACCCGCATGGGGTCGTGCGGTGTGACGAAGGCGGTGTCGGCGCGCAGCACCCCGTCGGGGGTGACCACGTCGCACTGGCCGCGGTCGACCCGGACGACCCGCCCGGCGATCAGTCCTTCGGCGTCGTAAGGGGCGAACTCCGACTCCCAGCCCTCGTCCCAGCCGTACGGGGTGAGAGGGTGCGCCGAAGCCGAAAGAGAAGAGAGATTCAAGGGGGAACCCTTCAAAGGGGCGGCCCCGGCATCGCGCAAGTCTGCGCTGTGAGAGAGGTCAGCCGGAGGCCACGGAGGTGGAGTGGATGATCTTCTGGTTGCGGGCAGCGCCCATCACAGAGACAGCCATCAGTCACACCTCCCGTTCCTCACTCAGCCGACAGTGGCAGCCAATGACCGCCGCAAGAAGCAGTCTTCACTCTAGAGTGGCACGCGCTCGGATGCCACCGAATTACCTGCTCCCTCCGCCGCGCACCCTCGTGCACGGACCGACCGCGAAATCGAGGCGCGCCGCGACGTGACGCGCCACTGCGGCGGAGGGGTCGCCGTCGGCACCTCACTGCCCAGGTGACGGTTCATCGCCACCGCTGGAGTTCCGGGCCGCACTGTCTGGACCGTCCAGAACCGGTGGATCACCGAGTTCTCGCAGGAATGTGCGGATCCGGTCCACTTCGGAATGGACCACGCGGATTTCGAGGTGGATGTCGAGGGCCTCGCGCAAGGCTCCCCTGGCCGATTCGACGGCTCCCAAGGCACGGTAGGTCTCGCCCAGGTGGGCCAGCGCCAACGCTTCGTTGTAGCGGTGGTGCAGCGCACGATTGAGGTCCAGGCCGTGCTGGTAGCAGTCGACGGCCTTCGCGTATTCGCCGAGCTGATGGTAGGCGTAGCCGAGGGTGTCCCAGGTGCTGGCCTGGCCTCGTACGTCGCCCAGTTCCCGCTGGATGGCCAGCGCCTCCTCGCCGCGGTGTACCGACGCGGCATAGTCCCCGAGGTGGGCGTGGTCCCAGGCCACCGCGTTCAACGCGCCGGCCAGCCCCGGGAGGTGTCCGGCCGACGTGAACAGGTCCACGGCCTGCTGATCGTGCCGCAGGGCGGCCCGACTGTCGCCCTCGCGCTCGTACAACCAGCCCAGAGCCAGGTGGGTGTAGGCGGCGGAGGGGACATTGCCGTTCGCCTCGGAGAGGGCCAGCGCCCGGGCCAGTTCCTGGTGGGCTTCCGCGAAGCGGCCGGTCTCCGTACAGGCCCAGGCCAGCGCGCGATGGGACTCGGCCTGGGCCGTCGGGTCCCCGAGACGAACCGCGGCGGCGAACGCGGTGCTGTGCGCGGCGGTGACATCGGCCCACCACGACCGGCGGGCGAGGAAGGTGGTGATCGCCCATGCCGTCCGCCATGCCTGAACATCGTGTCCGGTGCGTACCGCGTGGCTGACGGCGGCCATCAGCACAGTGTGCTCGTTCGCGAACCACGTCATGGCCCGGTCTGCGTCGGCGAGTTCCTCAAGGCGCGTGCCGTCCGCGGGTGATGCCGACGGGAGCGGGTCGCGGTAGGGCAGCAGAAGCCGGTCGGCTGCGTACGCCGTGTGCGCGTAGTGGTCGAGAACACGGGTGAGTGCCGCGTCCGCTTCGTCGGCGGGGGCGTCGGTTTCCGTCACCTCCAAGGCGTAGGCACGCAGCAGGTCGTGGCAGGTGAAGCGGCCGGGTACGCGCTCCTGAACGAGGTGGTGGGCCTGGAGCCGGTGCAGCCGGGTACGGAGGCGGGGCAGCGGCAGAGCGGTAAGGCTGGCGGCGGCGGCCAGGCTGATGTCGGCCCCAGGAGCCTGGGCGAGTTGTCGGAACACGCGGGCGGAATCGGCGTCGAGTGCGCGGTAGGACGAGGCGAAGACGACCCGTATGCCGCTGCTCTCCTCGCCCGTCTCCAGGGCGTCCAGCGGGGTCGTCGCTTCTCGCAGTTCGGCCGCCAGGGCGGTCAGGGTGAGTATCGGGTTCGTCGTGAGACGGGCGGCGAGGACGCTGATGGCGATCGGGAGCCCGGCGCAGTGGTGGAGGAGTTCCGTCGCCGCCGCAGGTTCCGCGGCAAGCCGGTCAGCACCGAGGCGGCGGACGAGCAGGTTGCGCGCCTCGGCGAGGCCGAGTGTTTCCAGGGTGAGCTGGACGGCGCCGTGGGAGGCGGCGAGGCCGGGGAGTTGGTGGCGGCTCGTGATCAGGACCGTACAGTCGGCGCTGCCCGGTAGCAGAGGCGCCACCTGCTCGGTGTCACGGGCGTTGTCGAGCACGACGAGCAGTCGTCGGCCTGCCGTGAGGCTTCGGTACAGCGCGGCCTGGGCCTGCGGGGTGGCGGGAAGGCTCCCGGTGTCGGCGCCGAGGGCTTCCAGGAATCCCCGCATGACCGCGTACGGGTCCGCCGGTTCACCGGAGGGGGTGAAGCCCTGCAGAGCGGCGAACAGCTGACCGTCGGGAAAGCGCTCTTGCCGGCTGTGAGCCCAGCGCAGCGCCAGCGACGTCTTGCCTACGCCGCCGGTGCCGCAGATCGCGGCAATCGGTACGGTGCCGCTGTACGGCTCGCCCTGCGGGGCCAACAGTTTGTCCAGGTGAGCCAGTTCCTCCTCCCGTCCCATCAACAGGGGTGGCAGAGCCGGCAGTTGCCGGGGGTGTGTCGGCGGTGCCTGCACCGGGTCGGGCGTGGTGCTCCGTGCGGGTGGCGCGAGCCGCGGATCCGAGATCAGGATCTGCTGGTGCAGCTTCCGCAGCGGCGGTGCCGGGTCGATGCCGAGTTCCTCGGCGAGGCGACGACGCAGGTCCTCGTAGTGGTTGAGGGCGTCCGCGGGGCGTCCGACGCGGTAAAGGGCCAGCATCAGCTGGCCGACGAGCCGTTCGTCCAGCGAGTGGCTCTCGGTCAGCGCGGCCAGCACACCCACCAACTCGGCGTGGCACCCACGACGTAATTGGAGATCGCCCCAGTCCAGAACGGTCGCGAGGTGTTCGACGCGGGCCGCCTCGCGTTGGGAGTGGAACCACGGGGTGTCCATGCCGGGACACACGTCGCCCTGCCAGATCGCGAGGGCGTCCTCGAAGAGGCGCGCTGCCCCGTCCTCGTCCCCTGCGTGTGCGGCGGTCCGGGCCGTGGCGGCGAGGCCCCGGAAGCGGTACAGGTCGACGGCCGTGGCGGCGACGGTCAGTACGTATCCTCCCGACCGCCGCGCGATCCGCACCTCCTGGACCTGGGTGCCCAGCACGTGGCGCAGCCTGGAGAGATAGCTGTACAGCGTCGACCGGGCACGCTGCGGTGACCGGTCTCCCCAGACCCGGTCCACCAGTTCGTCCACCGTGACCACTTGGTCGGCTTCCAGCAGCAGCGCCGCGAGAACGCGCTGCTGCCGTGCGGGTCCGAGGTCCAGCCGATGGCCGTCGACCCGGACCTCGACCTCTCCCAGCACACGTAATTCGACCTCCACGCGAACCACCCCCGAGGCGGGATCTTAGGGCCCATGCCACCGGCTCTGAGCAGGTATTTCAAAGTTCGTTCAAGGTTCGGACACGGCCGGTCGAGCAGGGTGGTGGCCATCTCGTCGGACAGGTTCGGTGACGGGGAGGAGGCGAGCGATCTTGCCTGGGTTTTCCGGGACGGGCCGGAGACCTGCTGGTCAGGGCACGGCCTCGAACCGGGCCCGCCCGTGCTGCCGAGCCGGCGGACGAGGACTCGCCTGCTGAGAAGCAGGACATCATCCCGATTTCAAGGAGCACGCATGCGTACGCGTCATGCCCTGGCGACGGCATCCCTCGGCACCGCCCTTGTCCTGGGGGCCTCGGCATCACCCGCAACGGCGATCCAGGCCAATGCGGTCGGCGACAAGATAGCCAGTCAGGCCCTCAGCCAGTACACCAGCACCAACGCCGAGGTGATGAAGCGCAAGTACGAGGGCGCGGCCAACGGCGTCAATGCCAAGAACAACTGCAACTTCTACACCGGTTTCTGGACCGACCCGCGCAATCGCCGCTTCGACGGCACAAACGCCCCACGCACCGGCACCAATGGTGCGACCTGCGGTACGAGCAAGGGCTACCTGTATGTCAACGGCACCAAGACCTGGACGTCCGTGAAGTGGAAGTCCCGTGCCTGGTGCTCCGACTTCGCGAAGTACACCTGGTACTGGGGCGGCGCGAAGGTCACGGGGATCAACGCCTCCGCGGGGTCCTTCCGCAGCTACGGGAGCACCAACCGCACCTGGCACTCCCGCGCCGACGTGGCCGCCGGCCGCTATGTACCGAAGAAGGGCGATGTCGTCAGCTACGACTGGGACGGCGACGGTGTCATCGATCACGTCGGTGTCCTGACCGCGTACAGCACCAAGTACAAGGCGTACTTCTCCGTCGAGGGCAACTCCAGCGAGAAACTCAACTACAAGAACACCAAGCAGTCCGCGGTGTCCCGGTACGTCGTCGGCTACACCACGCCCAAGCCGCTCTGACGGTGACCGCGGAACGGTGAGCCGGCCACGGGGGTGTCGGCCCAACCCGGATTCCGGTTGTCCGGCCCGCGCGGCAGCCGGGGCTCCCGTACAGCATGCGCCTGTACTGCGGATGCTGTACGGGGCCCTGAGCGTTTCGCGGACGGCTCTGCGGCGTGGCCGACCGCCCCCTCCGTTCCCACGGCTCGGCCGACGTGATCCACGCGTAATTCTTTTCCTCGGCCGCCTTGCTATGCCTGCGCCGACGCCCCGGCCTCCTCCTGCGCCGGGAGGCTGTCCATGAACGAACTGACGGAGAACACCGCACGGCCGGGACCGGGCGGGCCGTAGCCGGGAGGCGAGGAGAGCCCGAACTCGTCCATGGTGGCGCGGTAGGCCTCCAGCAGGCGGATGTGGTACTCCAGCGGTGCGCCCTGCGGGTTGGCCTTGCCGAGCGGGGTCGTCGGCTCCGGGCACCAGGTGGTGAAGCGGGGCGTGATGCCGTGCGACATGAAGAAGCGCAGGCCCTCGGTGGTCGAGGCGATCGCCTCGTCGACGGTGGTGAAGCCGAAGGGTTCGGCCATCTCCACGCCCGCCACGAAGTTGGGGATCACGTTGCGCGCGCCGAAGACGTCGGTCGAGTCCAGGATGCGCCGGTGCCACTCGTCGCGGCCGACGTACCGCTCCTTGCCGGGGCAGTACAGCTCGAACAGGCGCCGGTCCCACACCTCGAAGTTGGGGTGGTAGATCTGCACCCCGTAGTCCTTGAACCGCTGTACGTCGTCCTTCGGCAGGGCCTGCGCGACCACCTTGCCGATCCACCGTCCGGGGAAGCGCTCCTCGATGGCCTTGGCGTACTGCCCGTAGAAGTCCGCCTCGTCGCGGCCCGCGACCTTGGACGTGATCGCGCCGCCGGTGAGCGTGTAGGCGGTGGAGGCCTTCTGGGTGTCGTACCGGTCGATGATCTCCAGTGCTTCGAGGACCTCCTCGACGTCCTTCACACCGGTGTAGGGCCGCCCGGCCGCCTTGTGCTGGCGCCAGTTGTGGTTGATGTCGCAGTACTGGCACTCCTCCTTGGCGCCGAAGTACTGGCATACGCGGAAGACGGTGAGGTAGATCAGATAGCCCCACTGGATGGTCGGGGCCACCTCCATCACGGACTTCCCGTTGGAGAGGGTGTGCCGGTAGTACTCGGGCATGGGCGGGACGCCGACGTCCGCGATCCGTCGGCCGTCGAGGTAGAGCCCGAGCAGTCCCTCGTCGTCGGCGGCCACCCGGTAGGGCGAGGCCGGGTTGACGCGGACCGAGACGACGGTCCGCCGCAGGTCGTACGGGCCGCCTGTGAGGATGATCTCCTCGGGCGGGCGCCGCAGCGCCGCCTCGCCGAGTTCGGGCAGGGTCCCGTGGTCGAAGGAGAAGATGAAGTACGACTTCGGCTTGACCTCGCCGTCCTCGTTGTCGCTGAGCGCGGAAGCGTCGAAGGCCACGCCTCCGCGCAGCAGGTCCTCTTTGAAGACGGCTTCCCGCGGTACGTGGGGGAATCGCTCCATCAGATCCTCGACCAGTTCGGTCCGGCTGGCCATCCCGTGTCTCCTCCCGGCTCAGGCGTTCGGCTCCTCACGGTATGCCCCCGCTCGTGCGTCAGCCGTGCCGGGTCCCTTCGCGCCGCGCGATGTGTGCTGGTACGGGGATGTCCGGCGGCAGCAGCGGGTCGGGCTCAGGGGCGCCCCAGGTGGCGTTGAGCGGCAGTGTCCCGGCCCAGACGCCCAGGTCGGCGTCGGATCCGTCGCCGTCGTCGGGGGCGCCCGTACGGATCTTGACCGAGGCCTCCTCGAGGGACAGGGCGAGCAGGGTGGTGGCGGCGAGTTCCTTCCGGTTCGGCTGCCGGGCGTACGACCACTGTCCCGGTGTCGCGTGCTCGGTGAGCCGGCGCAGCCCCTCCAGCTTCTGGTCCGGTTCAGTGATCTTGCGGGCGGTGCCGTGGATGACCGCGCTGCGGTAGTTCACGCCGTGCTCGAACACCGAGCGCGCGAGGACGAGCCCGTCGACGTGCGTGACGGTGACGCAGACGGGGACATCGCCGGCCATGCTCCGGCTGGCCACCGAGCCGTGCAGGTACAGCACCCGCTCGTCCCTTCCGTACACGGTGGGCACCACCAGGGGCCGCCCTTCGACGATCACTCCGAGGTGGCAGACGAATCCCGCGTCGAGGATGGCGTCGAGATCGGCCCGGCGAAGACTGCCCTGCTCGCGCAGGCGACGGTGCCGGGTGAGTTCGGTCTGCGGGAGTACGGAGGAGTGCGGAGTCTGCGCCATGAGGGGGACGCTACCGATTTCGCGCCGTCCTGGCCATGAATATACGAAAGCAGTCGCGGATGAGGTGCGACTCGACTGTTTTCGTATCGTCGCGGTGTCGTTGTGACGGCGGGCGTGGTGACCGTCAGCCCCGTCCGTGGCCGACCGTGGCACACCGGCCCGGGAAACGGTGCGCGCAAGGTCGGGCGCACCCATGCGGACTGCGTGCAGGATGGTCCCTGGCCAAGAGCACGAGGGCACCCGCCACCGACACGCCGATCTCGTCCGGGAGACCGATGCCGATGTCCATCCGCACCGCCACCGACTACGTCGAAGATGTCGCACCGGGTAGCGGGGTCCTGCCTCCGCGCGCCTGGTACGCGTCCTCGGACGCGGCATCCCTCTCGCTGAACGGCAGGTGGCGCTTCAGGCTGTCCGCGACAGCCGACGCCGAGGACGACTCGTTCGCCGAGCCGGGGTTCGACGCGGGGAACTGGGCGGAGCTCTCGGTCCCCGGCCACTGGGTCCTCCAGGGCCATGGCTCCCCCATCTACACCAACGTTCTCTACCCCTTCCCGGTCGACCCGCCGCGGGTGCCGACCGAGAACCCGACGGGTGACCATCTGCGCGTCTTCGACCTGCCGGAGAACTGGCCGTCGGACGGCGGAGCGGTCCTCCGCTTCGACGGCGTCGAGTCCTGTGCCCGTGTCTGGCTGAACGGCACGGACCTCGGCGAGTTCAAGGGCTCGCGGCTGCCGCACGAGTTCGCGGTCGGGCAGCTGCTCAAGCCGGCCGGCAACGTGCTCGCGGTCCGGGTCCACCAGTGGTCGGCGGGCTCCTACCTGGAGGACCAGGACCAGTGGTGGCTGCCGGGCATCTTCCGGGACGTCACCTTGCTGCACCGCCCCGCGAGCGGCGTCCTCGACTTCTTCGTGCACGCCTCCTACGACCACGTCAGGGGCGAGGGCACGCTGAAGGTCGACTCGGACGTGGCGGGCCGGGTGAGCGTACCCGCGCTCGGCGTCGATGTCGCCACCGGGGAGGCCGTGACCGTACCCGTCGAACCGTGGACCGCGGAGACCCCGACGCTGTATGACGGCGTGCTGGCCACCGAGGGTGAACGCGTGCCGCTCAGGATCGGCTTCCGTACCGTCGCCCTCGAGGACGGTCTGATCAAGGTCAACGGGACGCCGATCCTCTTCAAGGGCGTCAACCGCCACGAGTGGCACCCCGAGAAGGGCCGCGCCCTCGACCCGGCGACCATGCGCGAGGACGTGCTGCTGATGAAGCAGCACAACATCAACGCCGTGCGCACCTCGCACTACCCGCCGCACCCGGCCTTCCTCGACCTGTGCGACGAGTTGGGCCTGTGGGTGATCGACGAGTGCGACCTGGAGACCCACGGCTTCGAAGAACAGGCCTGGCGTGACAACCCGGTCGACGACGACCGCTGGACCCCGGCGCTCCTGGACCGCGCCGCCCGTATGGTCGAACGGGACAAGAACCACCCCTCGATCGTCCTGTGGTCCCTCGGTAACGAGGCCGGTACCGGGCGGGGCCTGACGGCGATGGCCGAGTGGATCCACAGCCGGGACACCTCGCGGCTGGTGCACTACGAGGGGGACATCAACTGCCGTGACACGGACGTGTATTCACGGATGTACGCGTTCCACGGCGAGGTCGAGCGGATCGGCCGAGGCCTGGACGGCGGCACTCACAAGCGCCGTCAACTCCCCTTCATTCTCTGTGAGTACGGCCACGCCATGGGCAACGGCCCCGGGGGTATCGCCGACTACCAGCGTCTCTTCGAGACGTACGACCGGATCCAGGGCGGCTTCATCTGGGAGTGGATCGACCACGGCATCGAGGACGAACGCCACGGCTACGCATACGGAGGCGACTTCGGCGAAGAGCTGCACGACGGGAACTTCGTCTGCGACGGACTGCTGTTCCCCGACCGGACACCGTCTCCCGGTCTGGTCGAGTACAAGAAGGTGATCGAGCCGGTCCGTATCGAAAGCCACAGTTCGGACGGCGCCGTGCGGGTCCGCAACATGTACGACTTCGCGGACCTGTCGGCGCTCGCCTTCGAATGGTCCTGCCAAGTCGACGGCGAGACGATCGAGTCGGGCCCGCTGCCGGTGCCCGCGCTCGCGCCCGGAGATTCGGCCGTCGTGAAGCTGCCGCAGCCACCCCCGGACACACCGGCCGGTGAGACGTGGTGGACGGTACGGGCGCTGCTGGCGGCCGACACGGCGTGGGGCTCCCAGGGGCATCCGGTGGCGTGGGGCCAGTTCCCCGTCTCCGCGCGGCCTCCCGTCCGGGTCGCGCCGAGCCAGGCCCCCGTGACCGGCGACGGCCGGATCACCCTCGGCCCGGCCACCTTCGACGCCCGTACGGGCGCGCTCACGACCATCGGCGGAGTCGAGGTGAGCGAGCCGCGCCTGGACGTGTGGCGGGCGCCGACCGACAACGACCTGGGCGCTGAGTGGCAGTCCGACGTCCGCTACGGCCTGCGGTGGCGCAAGCTGGGCCTGCACCGCATGCGGCACCGCCTGGACGCGGTCGAGGCGGGCGACGACGCACTGACCGTACGGACCCGGGTGGCGCCCGCCGCCCAGGGGGCGGGCCTGGCCACGGTGTACCGGTGGACCTCCGACGGCAGCCGGCTGAAGCTGACCGTGTCCGTCACGCCCGAGGGTGACTGGGCGGTGCCGCTGCCACGGCTCGGCATCCGCTTGGGCCTGCCCGGCTCGGCGGACCGTGTGAGGTGGTTCGGCGGCGGCCCGGGTGAGGCCTACCCGGACACCAAGTCGGCGTCCCGCCTGGGTCGTTGGGAGTCGACTGTCGACGCACTGCAGACGCCGTACGTCCGCCCCCAGGAGAACGGCGCCCGCGCCGACGTCCGCTGGGCGGAGATCGGCGGCCTCAGGATCGAGGGGGACCCGGAGTTCTGGTTCGGCGCACGACGCTGGACGAACGAGCAACTGGACGCCGCCACACACCTCACCGACCTCACGCCCGGCGACACGGTGTGGGTCAACCTCGACCACGGCCAGCACGGCATCGGCTCGCAGTCGTGCGGGCCGGGGCCCCTGCCGCGGTACTTCCTGCGGGCCGAGCCCGCGGAGTTCTCGTTCGTCTTCTCGAAGACGGGTTGACCGACATACAGTCACTCAAGCGGCCTCGGGAGCAGCCTCCGGACGGCGCGTCCGTACCGGCGTGAACAGGGCCAGGCCCGCGATACCGACGCAGGCCACGCCGGACACCGCGCCCACCACCGCCGTGCCGTGGTGCTGAGCCGCCCAGGTGATCACGGCCGCGCCGATGGGGGCCGCCGCGTTGTGGATGGTCCAGAACGCAGAGGTGACCCGGCCGAGCAGATGCTCGGGGGTCACCTCCTGGCGCAGGGACATGGAGCACGTTCCCGCGATGCTGTTGACGCCCAGGAATGCTGCGGTCAGCAGGGCGACGGACGGTACGTCACCGGCCAGGCAGATGCCGGCCAGCGCACAGCCGGAGACGGTCACCGCGCCGATCCAGGTGGGTCCGAAGCCGAGCCCGCGACGCACCCGGGCCACCAGCAGGGCTCCGGTGATCGTGCCGAGCGCGCCGACCGCGAGAACGGTACCGACCGTGCTGTCGCCCTGCCCGAGATCATGCTTGAGGTGGTAGATGAGAAGGTCCATCAGGCCCAGCTCAAGGAAGCTGAACAGGCCAAGCAGCAAGGTCAGGACGCGCAGCACCGGATGGCGCCGCAGGAAGGCCGCCCCGACGCGCAGGTCACGCCACAGCCCCTGCCGGTCCGCGGCCGGTTCGGGAGGCGTGCCCCGCCGGAACCGTACAAGGCTCAGACACACCGCCGACACGCCGAAGCTCGCCGCGTCCACCGCGATGGCCGCCGCCGGGCCCGCCCAGGCCGCCACGACGCCCGCGCCGAGCGGGCCGACCACTCCAGCCGCCGCCGCGGTCGCGTTCAGCCGGCCGTTGGCCTCGGTGATCCGGTCACCGTCGACCAGACCGCGTACGACGGTCACGTACGCGACGGCGAACACCATGCCGACCGCCTCGCACAGCGGAAGCACCACGTACAGCAGCCAGATCCGGGGCCCGGCGAGCCATAGCAGCGGGACGATTCCGTAGAGGACCATCCGCACCAGATCGCAGGTGATGAGCAGCTTCCTGCGGTCCACGCGGTCCACCACCACTCCGGCGAAGACCCCGGCCAGCACCGACGCCGCGCCACCGACCGCCGTCAACAGACCCATCCGCGCGACGGACCCGGTCGCCTGCAGCACCAGCAGGGGCAGCGCGATCAGGGCGAAGGTGTCCCCGAGGAACGAGAGGGTCTGGGCAGCCCAGAACATCCCGAAGTCCCGGTTGCGCCTTGGTGCTTGCTGCTCGTCCACCGCTGACTCCCCCGTCACACTTCTGCGACATGTGCCCCCGACCCGAGGCTGACGCGCGTTCAAGACGTACCAACGTACGACAGCGGGCCCACGACTCGGGCGCTGCGCCTTTTGGCTTGTCTCGCGCCTCGTGGACCGGCAGTACCAGCAGCGGACGAACGGGGCTGTTGGCCTGCGCGCGTCGGATCGCGCAGAGGACGAGGAGCAGCCTGCTATTTGCCCTTGACCTCCAGCGCCCCTCGCGCCAAGCCGATGAACGTGACGTACGCTTCCCGGAAATCCCGGTAGGCAGCGTCGTACGCGTCCCGGCGCTCAGAACTGTCGTCACCGAGCAGCGCGTTGAGCCGCTGCTGTACGCGCCGGGCCAAGTTCCGCACGTGATCCGCCGCGTCGGACACAGCGGCAGGACCATCGAGCCGGACCTCGTGCATCGCCCTGTTCATGTCCCCGATGGCCGGGCCGATGCGCTCGTACATCTGATTCAGGAGCCGGCCCTTGCTCTCACGGTCACGCGCCGCATCAACGTCATCAATCTGCCACGTGACCGCGTTGAATGCGTGCACGCAGCTCATCATCTCCCGATATGCCGATCGGCGCCGCTCACGCTCCTCGCGCAGGGCCTCTGCCCTTGTGGTGGTTTCGGCTTGGGCTCGCGCTGCGCGGAGGGTCGCCCGCGAGGTGATGTAGCTGGCTCCGAGTGCAGTCAGCGCAGTGAGGATGCCGACCCACAGTCCGCTGTTCGCCATGGTCGGAAAGTCTGTCAGCCGAGGGTGGCCGCTGCCCATTTCCCGGGCAACTCCGGCGTCCACCCGAGGTGGAGCGCGGCGAGCACTTCAGTGCAACGACCCGATCAGCCGCGTTCTGCCCGGCCGTCGCCCGGCCCGCGCTGCACATTGTGGGTCATCCGCTCCAGGACCGCGACGGTGATCCGGTACTCCTCGTGGGTGATGCCGGTCAGCGACAACTCTCGGAAGGCGTCGACCCGTTCCACGGCCCCGGTGAGGCGCTCCCGACCGGCGTCGGTCAGCGCGAGGCGGCCGGGTGCCGGACGGGTCAACCAGCCGTGACGCAGGAGGGTTTCGACGGCGGCGGCCAGGTCGGCAGCATCTGCGTTGGCGGCCAGGACGGTCAGCACCTCGGTGTCGGTGACCTCCGGGGTGCCCTGGACTACGTTGAGAACCTGCCAGGCGAGGCGGGTGAGGCCGCATTCCGCCAGCAGGCCGTTCATCGCGGTGGTGAACGCCTTGTCGGTGCGGTTGAGTCAATAGCCGATGGGCTTCATGAGGGTTCTCCTGAACTGTCTGCTTCGGGAAGACGTCGGACGACCTCAGTGCCGGGCGAAGGCGGTGGCGTTCTCGGCGGCCCACTGCCGGAAGGTGCGGGCGGGACGCCCGAGGAGGGTCCAGGTGGTGTCGTGGACGGTGGCGGGGCCGCGCTCGGCGGCCTCCCAGAAGTCGAGCAGTGAGGTGACCAGCGGCGCGGGCATGTGGCGGCCCAACTGCCGCTCGGCCTCGGCCCGGGTGATCCGCTCGACCGGGATCTCCCGGCCGATCGTGTCGGCGAGGACGGCGAGCTGCTCGCGGAAGGTGAGCGGTTCGGCACCGGTCAGGGCGATCGACCGGCCGGTGAGCGAGGTGCCGGTCAGGGCCTCGACGGCGATGTCGGCGATGTCCTCGGGATGGATGGGCGCGACGCTCGCGTCCGGGTAGGCGAGCTGGACCGGCAGTGAGTCGGCGATGGCCCGGGCCCAGCCGAGCGCGTTACCGGCGAAGGCTCCCGCGCGCAGGAATGTGGAGGGGAGGTCCGAGTCGGCGAGGGCGCGCTCCACCTGGAGGTTGTGGCTTGCGAGCGGGTCGTTGGCGGGGTCGGGCCCGAGGACGGAGGACGAGGAGAGCAGGACGACGTGCTCGACGCCCGCGGCCTCGGCGGCCTTGACGAACTCATGGATCCCGGCGGGCTGGGGATAGAGGAAGACCTGGCGGACGCCATGGAGTACGGCGTCGAAGGTCTCCAGCCGGTCGAGGACGAGCTCGAGGGCCTCGACGCCCGCCGGAACGGTCAGCTCGGCGGGGTTGGCACTGGCGGCGCGGACGGTGTGGCCGGCGGTGTGTAAGCGGCCGATGACGGCCTGGCCGACCTTGCCTCGGGCGCCGGTGACGAGAGTGGTCATGGAAGGACTCCGTTCGGTGTGGTTGACACGTGGATCAGTGCTCGGATCATTGCCCGACAACATGTACATGCTTGCGTGCACGCATTTGAGAGTCAACACATATATTCGCCGGGCCATCCATGTCGATACGATGCGGGCATGACGAAGCGTGAGCCGATGACCGAGGAAGACCTGCTGAACGCCGTGGGTCCGGCCTTCGGGAGGCTGCGGCGCTCCTCACTTCTCGAGGTCGAGAATCCCCTCTCGCAGAAGGACCTCACCCGCACGCTGGTGCTCAGGATCGTCCAGGACGCCGAGCGTGCGGGCGCCGACGAGGTCACCGTCGGCGCGGTCGCCCAGCATCTGGGTGTGGACCCGTCGGTCGCCAGCCGCATGGTCTCCGACTGCATCGCGGTCGGCTGTCTGGTCCGCGCCGCCTCCCAGCGCGACGGCCGTCGTACCGTCCTCCATCTCAGCCCCCAGGGCGCCGAGTTGATGGCCCGCTTCGTCCGCCACCAGCGTTCGGCCTTCGAGTCCGTCACCGCCGACTGGACCGGGCGTGACCGCCTCGAATTCGCCCGCCTCATGCTCAAGTACGTCGACTCCCAGGACGCCCTGCGCGACCGCCGTCACCACTGACCGATCCAGGGCATCCCACCCGACGTCACATACGCACCCGTGGCGTGCGACGGCTGTTCGCCGGTAGGGGTATCCGCACGTGTGACACCTCGGCCGGATGCGTCGCACCCGGCCGGTACACCACAGGCAGGGCCCGAGCAGTCCGAACGGCCGGTCGCCGACGAGTGCGGCGGCCGCTACCGCCGGCACGCCGCCGGGCCGACCGTTGGCGACCGAGTCCGTTGGTTCCGCGTAGACCCCTTTCCCCGCATTGCTTAGGCAGGCTAGAGTTTTACCTAGGACCCCTAGGCAAGGAGGCGCCGATGGCGCGTGCGGGGCTCACCGTCGAGAGGATCGTCGCGGCGGCAGCCGACCTCGCGGACGAGGCCGGCTTCGACAACGTCACCGTGTCCGCCCTGGCCCGCCACTTCGGCGTGAAGGACGCCAGCTTGTACTCGCACATCAGGAGCGTGCAGGACCTGCGCACCCGGCTCGCCCTGCTGGCAGGCGAGGAGATGATCGACCACATCGCGGCGGCGGTCGCCGGTCGCGCGGGCAAGGACGCGCTGGCTGCCTTCGCCGGCGCCTACCGGGCGTACGCGCTGAGGCACCCGGGACGGTACGCGGCCACCCAGATCCGGCTCGACCACTCCCTCGTGACCGACACCCGGGCGATGCGCCGCACCGCCGAGATCACCTACGGCATGCTGCGCGCCTACGGCCTCGACGAGCCCGACCTCACCGACGCCGTACGCCTGCTGCGCAGCACCTTCCACGGCTACTGCTCCCTCGAGGCCTCCGGAGGCTTCAACGCGTCCCGACAGGTGCAGGCCTCCTGGGACAAGGCCGTCGACGCCCTGCACACGGCACTGGAACACTGGCCCCGCGAGGAGAAGAAGGATCGATGACCAGCCTCCACTACGACGTACGCGGCGATGGTCCCGTGCTGCTCGTCATCCCCGGTGGCGCCGGGCACCCCATGGGCCTCGACGCGATGACGGAACATCTCACCGACCACTTCACCGTCGTCACCTACGACCCGCTCGGCCTAGCCCACGGACGGCTCGGTCTGCCCGTCGGAAAGCAGCGGGTGGAGGCATGGAGCGAGGGTGCGCGACGCGTGCTCGACGAGGTGCTCCCGGACGGCGAGTCGGCGTATGTCTTCGGGGCCAGCTCGGGCGGTATCGCCGCGCTCGACCTGCTGGCCCGTCACCCCGAGCGACTGCGGCACGTGGTCGCGCACGAGCCTCCGGTCGTGGAGGTGCTGCCGGACGCGGCCCGGCAGCGCGCGATGTTCACCGACGTGTACGACACCTATCGAAAGGCGGGCCCCCAGGCGGCCGGAGCCCGGCTCGCCGCCGGGCTCGCCGAGGTGGATCCCGCACCCGTGGAGGGGCACCCTCCGCCCGTCGAAGAGGAGTTGGCCACGCCCATGGCTGTCTTCCTCACCCGCGTCCTGTGCCCGTTCAGCTCCCACATGCCCGACCTGCCGGCCCTGAAGTCGTCACCCCTCACCCTCGCCGCGGGCGTGGGATCGCGCGGCGGGCTCCTCCACCGCACCGCTTCCCTCACGGCCCAGTCGACCGGGAGCCGCTTCGCCGAGTTCCCGGGCGGGCACGTCGGAGCCCTCGAGCATCCGCGGGAGTTCGCGGCACGGCTCAGGGAGACACTGCGGGGGCCTTCCGCTCAGCTCAGCTCCTGAACGTCGTCGTACGACGGTGCCGCGCCCGTCGGGGTGCGGCCGGCCGCGATGTCGGCCATCGTCTCCAGGGCCGCTCCCAGCGCCCGCCGGTAGAGCAGCGAGCCGAGGCTGACACGGCGTACGCCGAGGTCGGCGAGTTGGGAGACGGTGGGGCCGGTCGGTGAGTACAGGATGTTGAGCGGGACGTCCAGGTGCTGTACGAGGTCGGCGATGCGTACCGGATCGGCGAGACCCGGCACGAACACCCCGTCCGCACCCGCCTGTTGGTAGGTGTCCAGGCGTTGCAGGGTGTCCGCGGGGTCGCCGTCGCCGAGCCAGTGGGTGTCGGTGCGGGCGTTGACGAAGAGGTCCGGTACGGCGGACTTCACGGCGGCGATCTTCGCGGCGTGCAGCGTGGCGGGGCCGAGCCCGTCCTCCAGGTTGATCCCGACGACTCCGGCGGAGCGCAGCTCACGCGCCAACTCGGCCACTTGCTCGGGGTCTTCGCTGAAGCCGCCCTCGGCATCGACGGACAGCAGGAAGGGCTCGGCGCCGAGCAGACGGGCGAGGCGCAGGGTCACCTCGCGGGTCGCCGCCGTCCCGTCGGGCAGCCCGGCGGCGGCGGCGACGCCAAGGCTCGTGGTGCCGATCGCCGCGAACCCCTCCTCGGCGAGAGCGACCGCGGAAGCGTGGTCCCAGGCGTTGGGAAGGAGAAGGGGAACGTCGGTGTGGTGGAGGGCGGCGAAGGGGGTCATCGGACATCTCCGTGAGCGTCGGGGCCGGTCAAGACAGGTCTCCCACGGCATCGGCGTAGTACGTCGAACCCTGGACGTGTTCGGCCAGTCGGCGGAAGCTCCAGCCGTCGCCCGGCGAGTGGTCGAGCTGCTCGTCGTCGAGCGAGCGGAACCGGGCGGCCCAGATCCGCGCCAGCCGGGTCAACCGGCTGCGCGCCTCGTCGAGGTCCTCCTGGGTGAACGGCGCGAGATCGGCCTGTGTGGTACTGGCCGACGCGTTCCAGTGGTCGGGCAACGGCTCCTCCCCCACCAGCCGTGCCTCCAACTCGGCTAGATGGTCCACCATATGATCGCCGACCCGGCGGATCGCCTTGTGCGGGGTGTACACGCGGTCGTCGGTGTGGATGGGCTTGCCGTCCCACACGGTCCAGGTGGCCGCGAGAGCCAGGACGTGTTCCACCATGGCGACGACGCCCGCCGCCAGGGTTTCCTGCTCGGTCGTGCCGGCGTGCGGGGTTCCGGTTCCGTACTGCGTTTCGGTCATGCGGGAACGCTAGGCGTGGATCGTTTCGGTGCTCGCCGAAGTGTGGCCGACGTCCCGGCGCGGCACCTCCCGCCGGGAGGAGGCCGGGCCTGGGGCGCCCCGGTTCCGGTCGGGACGCCCCAGGGGCTCACGGGCGGGGATGCGCCGGCGCTCATCCCGTCGGCGGGGCGCGCGGTCAACGCGCGCGACCCTCCGACATCAGATCTTGCGCCACGAGCGCGCCGCGCACCAGAGCTCGAGAGTACGGATCTGCCGGTGACCGGGATCGCCGAACGGGTCGGCTTCGGTACGGACGTCACCCTGCGACAACACCTGCACGCCATCATCGGCGTCTCCCCGGGCGCCTACCGCCTGCCTTCCGCGCCTGATCCCTTCCCTCGCCCCTCAGTCCTGGCTGCTCCCGGGACGCCGCGCGACGAAGACGAACTCCCGGCCCTGACGGTCGGGCGCATCACGCACGTCTTCCACCACGTACCCTTGTGTGGTCAACTCGTCGTGCACCTCGTCTCGTTGACGGAAACGCAGCGTCGAATCCGACGTCAGCACCTGCCCGTCCGCGGCGAACACGTAGGTCCAGCGGAACGTGACCAGCGGTCCGCGCACCTCGATCACCTCGACCCAGCTTTCGACCGCGCCGACCCCCGGGATCTCCGTCACGCTGTGCGAAGCCTCCCGGTTCCACTCCTCCCAAGCACGTCGCGCCGGATTCCGGGTCTCGAACACCAGGTGCCCGCCGGGCCGTAGCGCCTCGAAGGCTCCCCGCAGGGTCTGCCGCCACATCCGCGGATCGACGATGGCCTGGGCGACATTCGCCGTCATGGTCGCGAGGTCGACCCGCAGCGGCGGAAGCGCTGTCACATCACCGCAGATCCAACGCACCCGCTCACTGCCCGGCTTGCCCCGGGCCACATCGATGGACGCCCCGGCGGGGTCGACGCCGACGACCTCGATCCCGCGATCGGCCAGCAGCAATGCGAACACGCCTGTTCCGCAGCCGATATCAAGCACCTGGCGCGCCCCGAACTCATCGGTCATCCGCAGATACGCGTCGAGATCGCCGCGATCAGGGTCGAGGGGGTCGTAGATCGCGGCGAGCCGTGCAAGATTGAACTCCTCGTCAGCCATGTGGCCGAAGCTATGCGATCCTCACCGCGCCGGACACCAGGAAAAACGAGGGTGACGACCTCCCGCGGTTCGAAAAGGGCTTTCGTTTCACGGGGCGGCGACCATGGGGACTTGACCTCGAGCGTGCTTGAGGTCAGAGGCTCTGATCATGACCACTCAGACGGATCACGCAGAGATCAGCATGCTTGTCGACCGGTTCTTCCACGTCATGGACGAGCGGAAGTTCGCAGCGGGCTGGGGCGGCGACTTCTTCACCGACGACGCACTCGAGGTGACACCCTTGGGGACCTTCCAGGGGCCCGAGGTCAGCCGTGCGACCGAGGAGGCACTCGGGCGCTTCGACCGCACTCAGCACATCGCTTCCGGGATCCTCACCGATGCGGACTCCGATGCGCAGCGGGCCACCGCCTCATGGAACGCCCTGATGACCCATGTTCATCGCGACGCCACACTCCAGGAGCGCGGCAGCGGCGCCGACCCCTTGTTCATCGTGGGCGGCCGTTTCGAAGCCGACCTCCGCCGCACTCCCGACGGCTGGCGCTTCAACCGAATGACGGTCCGGCCCATCTGGACGAAGGGACAACCGCCCCTGGGCGTCGACCCCGTGATGCCTTGAGTCGTGCGAACCGGTCGGGAACTTCCTGGCGATCACGTCGATCCCTCACGAAGTTCCCGACGCCGCCCGCCCCGTTACAGCGAAGAAACGTCCCGCTCCGGGTCAGTCGCCAACTTGATGCTGGCAAGCGTCACTTGTCCGACGGGGCGACGAAGCGTTCCAGAAGCGTGCACAACAGTTCCTGGTCGTCCTCGTCGATGCGCTCGAGAAGCCGCTCGGCCACCTCGTCCGCGATCAGGGAAGCCTCGGCGAACAGCACCCTGCCCTCCTCGGTGATTTCGACGGCGTAGGCGCGTCGGTCGGTGGGCGAGGGGCGGCGCACGGCCAGGCCGCGGGCCTCCAGGTCGTCGACCGTGCGCACCATCGCGGACTTGTCGCTGCCGGTGAGGTCGATGAGGCGGCGCTGGCTGAGCGGTCCGTGCCTGACGAGGTTGAGCAGTACGCCGTAGTGACGGCCTTCCACGTTCAGGGGGCGCAGCGCCTCGGAGAACGTCTGCGCGGCGCGCCGCTGGGCACGGCGGAGCAGCGGGCCGATACGGGCTCGGCTGGTGCCGAAAGAACTGGGGTTGATGTCGGGCACGTTCATCAGCATCCACGATAAGGCAGAACAAGATTGGTTTAGTTGGAACGGGTTCCGATGAGATGGTTCCACATGACACTATCTCCCGCATGTCTCACCCGATAGCCTCTTCACCGCCCCCTGCCGAATCGCCGCCCGCACTCGCGAACAGCGAGCACCCTCAGGTACGGCGATGGCCCTTGGTCCTCTTCCGGATCATGGTGACCATCGAAGCCGCCCTGGCCCTCGGGCAGGCGGTCTTAGCCGGGAGCTTCCTGTCGGGCCACTACAAAGCTCTCGACCTGCACAACCTCAACGCCGGGATCACCACGACCGTCGCCTTGGTGCAGATCGTGGCCGCGGTGCTGCTGTGGCGGCCCGGCCGCGGACCAGGCTGGCCGGCCCTCGTCTCCACTGCGCTCTTGGTCGTGGAGGTGGTGCAGATGACCCTGGGGTACACCCGGACGCTCGCCGTTCACGTCCCGCTGGGGGTGCTGATCGTCACCTCCACCCTGCTGATGCTGGTCTGGGCCTGGCGGCCCGCACCGGGCGCGAACCGCGCCTCCCGCACCGAGGGCGCCCGCAAGGAGTCCGCATGACCAGGGGCATCAGCAGGCGCCGGCTCCTTCTCAGCTCGGCGGCGGTGGGCGGCGGTGCCCTCACCGTCGGTGGATTCGCGGTGCTCGGCGGGTCGCTGACGGCCGGTCAGCCAGGGCTGCTGCTGCACAGCCGGGTGGCGCTGCCACGACCGTACGAGATACCGCTGCCCATACCGTCCGTGCTCGCGCCGGTACGCACGAGCGGTACCACGGACGTGTACGAGATCACCCAGCGGACGGCACGCCTGCGCATCCTCCCGGGCCTGGAGACCACCGCCTGGACCTATGGCGGTACCTTTCCGGGGCCGACCATCGTCTCCCGCTCCGGACGACGGACGGTGGTGCGGCACCGCAACGAACTGCCGCACCCGACCGTGGTCCACCTGCACGGCGGCCACACCCCGTACGGCAGCGACGGCTACCCGACCGCGCTGATCCTGCCTCACGGGCACACGGCCGCCGCCGACGGTGGCATGGCGGGGATGCCGGGCATGTCCGGGGGAACGGATGCGCAGGACACCGCCACCGAGCAGCGCACGTACACCTATCCCATGGAACAGCGGGCCGCCACCCTCTGGTACCACGACCATCGCATGGGCTTCACCGGAGCGAACGTCTGGCACGGCCTGGCCGGGTTCCACCTGGTCCACGACGACGAGGAGGAGGCGCTGCCGCTGCCCCGCGGCGAACGCGACATCCCGCTGATGATCGCCGACCGGTCCTTCGCCGCCGACGGCTCCTTCAACTACCCGGCCCGCGACACCGCACAACACGAACCCGGCGTACACAGCCGTTACATGGACGGTGTCCTCGGCGACGTCATCCTGGTCAACGGGGCGCCCTGGCCGGTGCTGGAGACCGAGCGACTGCGCTACCGTCTGCGCCTGCTCAACGCCTCGAACGCCCGCCGCTACCGGCTGGCTCTCGACCCCCAACCGCCCGGCGGCGACGGCCTCGTACAGATCGGCAGCGACGGCGGCCTCCTGGAGAAGCCGCTCGCGCACGACGCGCTGGACATCGCCCCGGGCGAACGTTTCGACGTGGTCGTCGACTTCTCCCGCTACCGGCCGGGAACCCGGGTGCGGCTGGTCAACCAGTTGGGCAGCGGCCCCACGGCGGCCGTCATGCGGTTCGACGTCTCCACCGCCCGGCCGCCGGCCGACGACTCACGCATACCGGCCCGGCTCTCCACGCTCCCCGCACCGCGTCCGGAGAACGCCGTGGCCACCCGCACCTTCCACTTCCAGAAGCGGCCCGGATCCGACGGCTGGTCCATCAACGGCCATGCGTACAAGCCCGGCAGGCCGCTGGCGAAAGTTCGGCTCGGCACCACCGAGGTGTGGAGGTTCGTCACCGACTTCCACCACCCCGTCCACCTTCACCTCAACCACTTCCAGGTGACGGCCCGTATGAACGAATCGCCAGGCCCCTACGACGCGGGCTGGAAGGACACCGTGGACCTGCGCCCCGCCGAGTCCGTGGAGATCGTCACACGCTTCACCGACTACCCCGGGCGGTACATGCTGCACTGCCACAACCTCGAACACGAGGACATGGCCATGATGGCCGACTTCGTCGCCGAGTGAGCTGGGCGGCGTACTCGAAGGGCGGACGGACGCCGCGGGGTGTGCGGTCGCTCTTCGACTAGCGTCGTCGCATGACCAGCAGCACTTCCCCCACCCTCGCCGAGGCTCTTACCGCCGGCCCGGTCGTGCTCGACGGCGGCATGTCGAACCAGCTCGAGTCGGCCGGGTACGACCTCGGCGACGCACTGTGGTCGGCACGGCTGCTCGCCGAGCGGCCGGAGGCGATCATCGAGGCGCATCTCGCGTACTTCGAGGCGGGCGCGGACGTGGCGATCACAGCCGGCTACCAGGCGACGTTCGAAGGGTTCGCCAAGCGCGGCATCGACCACGACTCGGCTGCCGACCTCCTCGTACTCAGCGTTGAGTTGGCCCGTGAAGCGGCGAGGCGGGCGCACGTCGAGGGTGTCACCCGGCCGTTGTGGGTGGCGGCGTCCGTCGGCCCGTACGGGGCGATGCTCGCCGACGGCTCCGAGTACCGGGGCCGCTACGGCCTCACGGTCCCCGAGCTGGCGGCCTTCCACCGCCCCCGTCTGGAGGTGCTGGCCGCGGCCGGACCCGACGTGCTCGCGCTGGAGACGGTCCCGGACACCGACGAGGCCGCGGCTCTGCTGCGGGCGGTGCGCGGGCTCGGGGTCCCCGCATGGCTGTCGTACACCGTCTCAGGCGACCGTACGCGTGCCGGCCAGCCGCTGGAGGAGGCGTTCGCCCTGGCCGCCGACGTGGACGAGGTGATCGCGGTGGGCGTCAACTGCTGCGCGCCCGAGGACGTGGACGGCGCGGTCGCCACGGCCGCGCGCGTCACGGGCAAGCCGGTGGTGGCCTACCCGAACAGCGGCGAGGCCTGGGACGCTCGGGCCCGCGCCTGGGACGGCCGCTCCACCTTCGTCGCCGCCCAGGTCACGGGCTGGCGCGATGCCGGAGCGCGACTGATCGGCGGCTGCTGCCGGGTGGGGCCTGAGACGATCGCGTCGATCGCCGCGACACTGGCGGCGGCCTGAGCCGTAGGTGGCGGGCTGGGCTGCGGGTGCCGTACCGCGTGGCCCCGCTCCCCATGTCCGATTCGTTCAAGACCCGGGCCGGTTCGCCTTCCTACGGTGACGGCATGACACCACGATTCGATGTGATCGGCCTCGTCACCTCCGACCTGGCCGCGTCCCTTGCCTTCTACCGCCGTCTCGGACTCGCCTTCCCCGAGGGTGCCGAGGCGCAGCCGCACGTCGAGGCGACGCTGCCCGGCGGGCTGCGGCTCGCCCTGGACACCGAGGCGACCGTGCGTTCCTTCCACTCCGGCTGGCGGCCGTCGACCGGCAGCGGCCGGGTGGGGCTGGCCTTCCGCTGTGACTCCCCCGCCGAGGTGGACGATGTCTACGAGGATCTGGTGGGCGCCGGGTACCACGGTGAACTCAAGCCGTGGGACGCGGTGTGGGGGATGCGGTACGCGGTCGTGCACGACCCGGACGGCAACAGCGTCGACCTGTTCGCGGATCTACCCGCGGGCCAGTAGCTCACCCAGCGGGATCCCCGCCAATTCCCTTACGTCCCGGGACAGATGGGCCTGGTCGGCGAAACCGGCGCGGGACGCCGTCTCCGCGTAGGGCACCCCGGACCGGGCCAGCGTCAGCGCTCGCTGCAACCGCAGCACACGGGCCAGCGTCTTCGGTCCGTAACCGAACGCGGCCAGCGACCGACGGTGCAACTGCCTTGGGTTCAGACCGAGTTCGTCGGCGGTGGCGGCGACCGAGCGGCCGGCGGTGAGCGCCGCGACCACCGCGCGGGGCAGCGGGTCCGGGTCCCGCGTCGGTCCCGCCCGGTCCAGCGCGATCTCCTCCAGTGCGGCCGCGGGATCGGCGGCAGCATCCACGCGGCCGGTGAGCCGGCGCACCTCCCCGGCCGGCCACAGGTCGGCCAGCTCCACGCGACGGTCGCGCAGTTCGTGGGCCGGGACGCCGAGGAAGGCCGGGGCGGCGCCGGGCGGGAAACGGACACCGGCCCAGCGTGCGGGCGGGCCCTCGGGATGGAACGCGTGCGTGTCAGGGCCGGCGACCAGGAGTCTGCCCTCGGTCCACAGCAGGTCCATACAGCCGTCGGGCAGGACCGGCCGCCCGGCGACGGTGGGCGGTGTGCTGGTCCACACGACGGCGCCCGCGAGCCGGGACGCCCGCTCCGCGTACCCGAGGACCGCGGAAGCCTTGCCGGGGGCCGCGGGGTCTTCGTCGACAGCCACGCACGTCAGCCTACGCGCACGCTACGGCGCCTCCGGCGCACCCACGACGACCCCCCGCGCCCCCGTCTCAGGAGCCCCCGTCAGGAGACCGGCCGTGCCCGGTCCACCACCGCGGCCAGGTCCAGGCTGTGCGGCAGAGTGCCGAAGGCGGTGCCCCAGTCACCGCCGAGGCGGGAGGCGCAGAAGGCGTCGGCGACCGCCGGCGGCGCGTACCGGACGAGCAGCGCCCCCTGGAGTACCAGTGCGATCCGCTCCGTCAGGCGGCGTGCCCGCGCCTCGATGCCCTCCAGGTCGGCGAGTTCGGTGAGCAGGTTCTTGATCGCGCCGTCCAGACGGTGGTCCGCGCCGCGCGCCCGGCCGACCTCCTGGAGATAGGCATCGAGGGCCTCCGGTTCACGCTGGAGCGCCCGCAGAACGTCGAGCGACTGGACGTTGCCCGCGCCCTCCCAGATGGAGTTGAGCGGCGACTCCCGCAGCAGCCGGGGCATGCCGGACTCCTCCACGTAGCCGTTGCCGCCGAGGCACTCCGAGGCCTCCGTCACCAGCGGGGTGCAGCGCTTGGTCACCCAGTACTTGGCGGCCGGCACCGCGAGCCGGAGGAGAGCCCGCTCCTGCTCGCTCCCGTCGTCGTACGCCGCCGCGAGCCGCAGCCCCAGCGTCGTCGCGGCCTCCGACTCAAGCGCCAGGTCGGCGAGCACATTGCGCATCAGAGGCTTGTCGACGAGCCTGCCGCCGAACGCCTCCCGGTGGTCGCAGTGATGGATCGCCTGCGCCACGGCCTGCCGCATCAGCGAGGCCGAGCCGAGGACGCAGTCGAGCCTCGTCGCCGCGACCATCTCGATGATGGTGCGCACCCCGCGCCCCTCGTCGCCGACCCGGCGCGCCCAGGTGCCGTCGAACTCGACCTCGCTGGAGGCGTTGGACCGGTTGCCGAGCTTGTCCTTGAGTCGCTGGATCATGAACACGTTCCGGGTGCCGTCCTCCAGCACGCGCGGCACGAGGAAACAGGTGAGGCCGCCTGTCCCCCTGCCGGAAGGGGCTGCCTGCGCCAGAACCAGGAACCCGTCCGACATCGGGGCCGAGCAGAACCACTTGTGGCCCGTCAGCGCGTACGTCCCGTCCTCGGCGAGCGGCTGTGCCACCGTGGTGTTCGCCCGTACGTCGCTGCCGCCCTGCTTCTCGGTCATACCCATGCCGAAGATGGCGCCGGCCTTCTGGGCGGCGGGGCGCAGACCACGGTCGTAGACCATGGAGGTCAGACGGGGCTCCCACTCGGCGGCGAGCGCCGGGTCCGTGCGCAGGGCCGGCACCGCGGCATGGGTCATCGACAACGGACAGCCGGTGCCCGCCTCCACCTGCGTCCAGACCAGGAAGGCGGCCGCGCGGCGCACGTGCCCGCCCGGACGCGACCAGGCCGCGGTCAGCCCCGCACCGACACCCTTGCCCATCAGCCGGTGCCAGGCCGGATGGAACTCGACCTCGTCGATCCGGTTGCCGTAGCGGTCGTGCGTCCGCAGCTTCGGGGGGTTCTCGTTGGCCTGGGCCCCCCACTCCTGCACCTGGGCGGAGCCCGCGCTGCGCCCGAGCCCCGACAGGTCGTCGCGGGCCTCGTCCAGGAGCGCGGGGTCCAGATGCCGTTCGACGGCTTCGACGAGGGCCCGGTCGGCACGGAAGACGTCGTATGCGACCAGCGGCGGAGCCTGATTGGTCACGGTGTGCGTGCTCGCTGCCATGTCTGCGAACTTACCGCTCGGTACGCCATCGGTCACCCCCATCGCCCGGGGTGGGACGCCACGCTCCGCGGGGGCGTGACCTCCGGGACAGAAGTGCCGCCTCGCGGCGGATACCGTAAGGGAGTGCAGTCAGCAGCAAGTGAAACCCCCGAGCGGACGTCCGGCCGCCTCCACCGTGCGCGCGTCCTCTACCGGAACGTCTCCAAGCGCAGGACCGCCTGGCTGTTGCTGAAGGACACGGTCAACTCGTGCATGGAGTACCGCATCCTCGGCCTCGCGGCCGAGGCGGCGTTCTTCACGCTGCTGTCCGTGCCGCCGCTGCTGCTGAGCCTCACCGGACTGCTCGGGTACGTCGACGCCTGGACCGACGCCGACACCATCCACAGCCTGGAGAACAACCTGCTGGAGGCGTCCCGGACGGTCCTGTCCGACCGGGGTGTCACGGAGATCGCCCAGCCGATCCTGCACGACGTGATGAAGGGCGGCCGCCCGGACGTCATCTCCATCGGATTCCTGTTCGCTCTGTGGTCGGGATCGCGGGCGGTGAACGTCTTCATCGACACGATCACGGTGATGTACGGGCTCGACGGCACCCGGGGCATCGTGAAGACGCGGCTGCTCGCGTTCGGTCTGTTCATCGTGGCGTTGCTGATCGGCTCGGTGGCGCTGCCGCTGATGGTCGCGGGTCCGGACGCGATGGTGAAGGTCCTGCCGTGGTCGACGACGGTGGTCCAGGTCCTGTACTGGCCGGTGGTCATCGTCCTGTCGATCGTGTTCCTGACAACGCTGTATCACGTGTCCGTGCCGGTGCGGTCGCAGTGGGTCGAGGACGTGCCCGGGGCACTGGTGGCGCTGGCGATGTGGGTTCTGGGGAGCTTCCTGCTGCGCATCTATCTGACGCACACGGTCGAGGGGCCGACGATCTACGGTTCACTGGCCGCGCCCGTCGCCGTGCTGCTGTGGATCGGGGTGTCGGCCTTCGCGGTGCTCGTCGGCGCGGCCGTCAACGCGGCGATCGACCGGGTGTGGCCGGCCGCGGCGACGGCGGCGGCCCGCGCGGCGAACGAGCGGCTGCGACACGAGCAGGCCGCCGAGTACGTGGCCCGGGCGGCGGCCGCCCACGCGGCCGACCCCGACCCCGACGACCCGGACATGCCCGCCGAGTTCCCCGAACGCTGGTCCCGCTTCCTGCCCCCGGAGGATGTCACGTCTCGTCTGCGCGCGCAGACGCGCAGCGCGCGCCCCCAGCCGCAGAACGGGCGGGGGCCCAGGGAGTGAGTGGCGGTCACCTGGGGCCGGTGCGGGCGCGGGGCGCGCACGCCGCCCGCGCGCCCGTCGCCCACCCCGACGCATAGCACCTCGGTCGGGTTAACCCTTCATTTCCCGGGTCTTCGACCGGTCCCGCATCCGTCTGCCGTAGCATCCCTCTCACAGGCCACCCCACCTGCTCCGCGTTCAACATGCGGATCACGAGGAGCAGTTGGCCGACGCCAGGAGGTCGTATGAAGCACCGTGGCAGGCACCGTCGCAGGCGCAGGGGCCGCGCACTGCGGGCCACGCTGGCCGCGACCGCGCTGGCACTCACCGGCGCCGCCACGTTGATCAGCACCTCGCAGGCCGCGGGCGGGGACAATCCGGGGGGCCTGACCCGCATCACCGCCCCGGACCGGATCGCGCAGTTCCGCCTGCACGAGAACCTCACAGACCGCGGCACCCTCGACACGCTCACCCGCTCGCTCGGCGGCAGCGTCGGTGTTCACGACGTCCTCGCGTCCGCCGACCGCACCATGCGCGACCAGTCCGCCTGCGACACTTCCGAGACGTCCGCACTCCCCCTCAGGCCGACGGCCACGCGCGCCTACTGCTGGGACCAGGACGACGCGACCACCACGCGGTGGGTGCCCCGGTCCGTCACCACTTCCGGCGACGCCACCGACGACGGCCGCTGGGGCGGCGACCGGGTCATCCTGTCGGGCTGGACGCACGACGACCGCCACTCCGGCGGCCCGGCCGCCGACCGTGGCCTGGCCCGGATCGCCTTCATCGACGCCAACGACCCGGCCCGCCTCTCCTACCGCTGGGTCCTGCTGGTCGCCCCGCGCGCCGACGGCAAGGACTTCACACCCGTCCGCTCCCGTATGTCCGGCATGGTCTGGTACCGGGACAGACTGATCGTCACTGCCCGCGACTCCCTGCTGGTCTTCGACCTGCGCCGCATCCTGAGGACGAACGTCGACAGCACCGCGGTCGGCCGGGTCAAGGGCGGCTACGCGGCACACGGCAACCAGTACGTGTTGCCGGCGATCGGCTCCTACCGTCCGGTCGGGGGCCCCTGTTCGAGGACCGACGACCGAGCGGTCCCCTGCTTCTCCGCCCTCTCGCTCGACCGCACCTCGACCCCGGGCAGCCTGGTCGCGGGTGAGCGGCCGCACCGCGGGAGTACCAGCCGGGCGGCCCGCGTCTGGCGCTACGCGTACAGCACCACGCCGGGCCGCGGCGGCCTGCTGGCCACGGACGCGCGCGGCGACGTCCAAGCGACCGAGGCGTACGAGACAGAGGCGTCCGAGGTGCGCGGCGTGCTCTCGCACCGGCGCGAGCCGGCGGGGCGGGCGGACTGGTACGTCGACCGGACACCGTCCGTCGACAGCCGGCCCGGCACGCTCTGGCGGCAGAACACATCGGGGGCGAAGGCGGCGACATGCGCGGCCGACGAGACGTACGCCTGCTGGGGTCGGCGCACCGCGTCCCTTTCGTACTGGCAGCAGACGGGCGAGTTGTGGACGCTGACCGAGGGCACGGTGAACGGGGACGAGGAGCAGTCCGGTCCAGCCGGCGGGCGGGTGCTGTACGCGGTTCCACTGGCCTCCGTGGACGACGCCCTGGAGTAGGGCACGAGCAGGAGATCTGAACGCAGGCGCCGTACCACGGGCGGTGTCTCCGGGTGGCACCGGGACTCCTTTGTCGTACCGCGCGGCCGCGTGATTCCCTGACCGCATGAGCACCCTGATCGTGACCACGTGGTCCCTGGAGCAGACGTCCCCGGCCGATCTGCGGCCCGCCGCTACCCCCGACGGCGATGTCCGCATCGTCCGCGCGCAGGAGCCGTCGCCGGAGTTCAGCCGCTTCCTGTACGCGTCGGTGGGTGGCGACATCCGCTGGACCGACCGGCTGGGCTGGTCGTACCCGCGCTGGCAGGAGTACCTGAACCGGCCGGGTGTGGAGACCTGGGTGGCCTATGACCGGGGCACGCCGGCGGGGTATGTGGAGCTGGAACCGCAGGACGACGGGGTCGTGGAGATCGTCTACTTCGGGCTCATCCAGGCCTTCCGCGGGCGGCGGATCGGTGGGCACCTGCTGTCGTACGGGGCCGCCCGCGCATGGGACCTCGCGGACCGCTGGCCTGGACGGGCGGAGACGAAGCGGGTGTGGCTGCACACGTGCAGCAAGGACGGCGAGCACGCCATGGCCAACTACCAGCGTCGCGGCTTCCAACTGTTCGACACCAAGGTCGAGGAGGAACCGGCGGTCGCCACACCGGGGCCCTGGCCGGGCGCCCACGACCACTGAACCACCTGGAGGCGCCTGCCCCGGGACGTACGACCGACGACACCCTTGTTCCGCACTCCGGGACAAAGGTGTCCGCATTTTGGATGAAGCTGGACTGCGCCCAGATCGCCGTGCCACGCTTCCGTCATGTCCGCAGCTGGAGTTGCCTTGGTGAGTCGACGGCACGTCGATCTCGTCCGCACGTCCAGCGCCGTCTGTCCGGCGAGCTGAGAGTCCCCAGCCAGCTCCCGCCCCCTCTTCCCACTCTCGCGCAATGACGACGCGTGCCTCTTGTCATATGCCCGTATGCGCAGGTCAGAGCCGCTCCCTCAAGTAGGTCAGAGCCTCCCGCCCATCGCTGCCTAAAGGACGTACCCCACCATGGCCGCCACCTCGCAGAACCCCGCCATGCCCCGCCACAAGGTGAGCCGTCACCGCGGCGAGGGGCAGTGGGCCTTGGGTCACTTCACCCCACTCAACGGCAACGAACAGTTCAAGAAGGAAGACGACGGTCTCAATGTGCGGACGCGCATCGAGACGATCTACTCCCAGCGGGGTTTCGACTCGATCGACCCCAACGACCTGCGCGGCCGGATGCGCTGGTGGGGCCTGTACACCCAGCGCAAGCCCGGGATCGACGGCGGCAAGACCGCGATCCTGGGGCCGGAGGAACTGGACGACACCTACTTCATGCTGCGCGTCCGTATCGACGGCGGCCGACTCACCACACGGCAGTTGCGCGTCATCGGCGAGATCTCACAGGAGTTCGCACGCGGCACCGCCGACATCACCGACCGGCAGAACATCCAGTACCACTGGATCCGGATCGAGGACGTGCCGGAGATCTGGAACCGCTTGGAGGCCGTCGGGTTGTCCACCACCGAGGCCTGCGGCGACACGCCCCGCGTGCTCCTCGGCTCGCCCGTCGCCGGTATCGCCGAGGACGAGATCCTCGACGGCACCCCCGCCATCGAGGAGATCCACCGCAGGGTCATCGGCAACCCGGCGTACTCGAACCTGCCCCGGAAGTTCAAGACCGCGATCTCCGGTTCGCCCCTGCTGGACGTGGCGCACGAGATCAACGACGTGGCCTTCGTCGGCGTGCGCCACCCCGAGCACGGGCCCGGCTTCGACCTGTGGGTCGGCGGCGGCCTGTCCACCAACCCGAAACTCGGGCAGCGGCTCGGCGCCTGGGTACCGCTCGACGATGTCCCCGACGTCTTCGAGGGCGTCATCTCCCTCTTCCGCGACCACGGTTATCGACGGCTGCGCAACCGCGCCCGACTGAAGTTCCTCGTCGCCGACTGGGGGGCCGAGAAGTTCCGCCGGGTCCTGGAGGAGGAGTACCTGAAGCGCACGCTGGTCGACGGTCCGGCGCCCGCGCAGCCCGTGGGGCGCTGGCGCGACCACGTCGGCGTGCACCGGCAGCGGGACGGCCGCTTCTACATCGGCTTCGCGCCGCGCGTGGGCCGCATCGACGGCAGCACACTGACGAAGATCGCGGACCTCGCCGAGGCGCACGGCTCGGGCCGGGTCCGTACGACCGCCGAGCAGAAGATGATCGTGCTGGACGTGGCGGAGTCGAAGGTCGGCTCGCTCGTCGAGGGCCTTGAGGCCCTCGACCTCACCGTGAAGCCCTCCCCCTTCCGGCGCGGCACCATGGCTTGCACCGGCATCGAGTACTGCAAGCTGGCCATCGTCGAGACCAAGGCTCGCGGCTCCTCACTGATCGACGAACTGGAGCGCCGCATCCCGGACTTCGACGAGCCGATCACCATCAACCTCAACGGCTGCCCGAACGCCTGCGCCCGTGTCCAGGTCGCGGACATTGGTCTCAAGGGGCAACTGGTCCTCGACGACAAGGGCGAGCAGGTCGAGGGGTTCCAGGTGCACCTCGGCGGCGCGCTCGGCCTGGAGGCGGGCCTCGGCCGCAAGGTCCGCGGTCTGAAGGTCACTTCGCAGGAGCTGCCGGCCTACATCGAGCGCGTCCTCGGGCGGTTCCAGGCGGAACGCGAGGAGGGCGAGCGGTTCGCCGCCTGGGCCGCGCGCGCAAGTGAGGAGGCCCTGTCGTGAGCGAGCGGGCCGCCCCCTTCTACTGCCCCTACTGCGGCGAAGAAGACCTGCTCCCCAGCGAAGCCGAGAGTGCGGGAGGAGCGTGGGAATGCGGAGCGTGCAACCGAGCCTTCCGGCTGAGGTTCCTGGGCCTGCTGGCCCGGGGACTCGGACGAGCCGACAGCGGAGAGGAACACACATGACCGCCACTCAGGAAGATGCCTCGCGCGGCCTGTTGAGGGAGCTTGCCGAACAGGCCGGCCGTGACCTGGAGGACGCCTCCGCACCGGAGATCCTCCAGTGGGCCGCCGCCACGTTCGGCAGGCGCTGGTGTGTGACCTCCTCCATGGAGGACGCGGTGGTCGCCCACCTCGCCTCCCGTGCGATGCCCGGCGTGGACGTCGTCTTCCTCGACACGGGCTACCACTTCCCGGAGACCCTCGGCACCCGCGACGCGGTCGAGGCCGTGATGGACGTCAACGTCATCACACTCACCCCGCGCCGAACGGTCGCCGAGCAGGACGCCGAGTACGGTCCCCGGCTGCACGACCGTGACCCCGACCTGTGCTGCGGGATGCGCAAGGTCCAGCCCCTCGAGGAGGGGCTGAAGGGCTATGACGCCTGGGTGACCGGGATGCGCCGCGACGACGGGCCGACCCGGGTGGACACCCCGGTCGTCGGCTGGGACGCCAAGCGCGGAAAGGTCAAGATCTCGCCGATCGCCCGCTGGACCCGGGACGACGTGGACGCGTACGTCGCCGAGCACGGTGTCCTCACCAACCCGCTGCTGACGGACGGCTATCCCTCCATCGGCTGTGCCCCCTGCACTCGCAGGGTGCTTCAGGGCGAGGACGCGCGCGCCGGCCGCTGGGCGGGCCGCGCCAAGACCGAGTGCGGGCTGCACGGCTGACGTCGACCGTGATTTCGCTGGACGTTCATGCGCTGCTGAGTGAAAGGAAACCAGCATGACGACCGTCGCCACGGCGGAGGAGGGCACGGACAGCCCGTACGCGCTGTCCCATCTGGACGCCCTCGAATCCGAGGCCGTCCACATCATCCGCGAGGTGGCGGGTGAGTTCGAGCGGCCGGTGATCCTCTTCTCCGGCGGCAAGGACTCGATCGTCATGGTGCACCTGGCGCTGAAGGCCTTTGCGCCCGCTTCGGTGCCCTTCTCGCTCTTGCATGTGGACACAGGACACAACTTCCCCGAGGTGCTGGAGTACCGCGACCATGTGGTGGCGACACACGGCCTGCGCCTCCATGTGGCTTCCGTACAGGACTACATCGACCGTGGTGTGCTCAAGGAGCGTCCCGACGGCACCCGCAATCCCCTGCAGACCCTCCCGCTGACAGAGAAGATCCGGTCCGAGCGGTTCGACGCCGTCTTCGGCGGCGGGCGCCGGGACGAGGAGAAGGCCCGCGCCAAGGAGCGCGTCTTCTCCCTGCGCGACGAGTTCTCGCAGTGGGACCCGCGCCGCCAGCGCCCCGAACTGTGGCAGTTGTACAACGGCCGCCACGCACCCGGCGAGCACGTCCGTGTCTTCCCGCTGTCCAACTGGACCGAACTGGACGTGTGGCAGTACATCGCCCGGGAGGACATCGAGCTTCCCGGAATCTACTTCGCCCACGAGCGGGAGGTCTTCCAGCGGTCCGGCATGTGGCTGACCGCGGGCGAGTGGGGTGGCCCGAAGGAGGGCGAGAGGGCCGAGAGGCGTCTTGTGCGCTACCGCACCGTCGGTGACATGTCGTGCACCGGCGCCGTCGAATCCGACGCGGTGACGCTGGACCAGGTCATCGCGGAGATCGCCGCGTCCCGGCTGACCGAGCGCGGTGCCACCCGCGCCGACGACAAGCTCTCCGAGGCCGCCATGGAGGACCGCAAGCGCGAGGGGTACTTCTGACCATGACCACGACCATGACCACGGAACTGTCCGCCACCACTCTCCTGCGGTTCGCCACCGCCGGCTCGGTCGACGACGGCAAGTCCACGCTCGTCGGCCGCCTGCTGCACGACTCCAAGTCGGTCCTCGCCGACCAGTTGGAGGCCGTGGAGCGCGCCTCCGCGAGCCGCGGCCGGGTCGGCCCCGATCTGGCCCTCCTCACCGACGGACTGCGTGCGGAGCGCGAGCAGGGCATCACCATCGACGTGGCCTACCGCTACTTCGCCACGCCGCGACGCCGGTTCATCCTCGCCGACACGCCCGGCCATGTGCAGTACACCCGCAACATGGTCACGGGCGCTTCCACTGCCGAGCTGACCGTGATCCTGGTCGACGCGCGCCACGGCGTCGTCGAGCAGACCCGCCGTCACGCGGCGATCGCGGCCCTGCTGCGCGTTCCGCACGTCGTTCTCGCCGTGAACAAGATGGACCTCGTCGACTACCAGGAGTCCGTCTTCGCGGCGATCGCCGGGGAGTTCACGGCGTACGCGGCCGAACTGGGCATCCCGGAGGTCACCGCGATCCCGATCTCGGCACTGGCCGGTGACAACGTCGTGGAGCCCTCCGCGACCATGAACTGGTACGGCGGCCCGACCGTCCTGGAGCACCTGGAGACCGTGCCCGTCAGTCACGACCTGGCGCACTGCCACGCGCGGCTGCCCGTGCAGTACGTGATCCGCCCGCAGAGTGCCGAGCACCCGGACTACCGGGGTTACGCCGGCCAGATCGCGGCCGGTACCTTCCGGGTCGGGGAACAGGTCACGGTCCTGCCGGCCGGCCGTACGACGAGGATCTCCGGCATCGACCTGCTGGGCAGGCCGGTCGACGTGGCATGGACGCCGCAGTCGGTGACGCTCCTGCTGGAGGACGACATCGACATCGCGCGTGGCGACCTGATCGTGCCGAGCAAGGACACCCCCACGACCACGCGGGACATCGAGGCGACGGTCTGCCATGTCGCCGACCGGCCGCTGGCCGTCGGGCACCGTGTGCTGCTCAAGCACGGCACCCGCACGGTCAAGGCGATCGTCAAGGACATCCCGTCCCGACTCGCCCTCGACGACCTGTCCCCGCACCCGCATCCGGGGGAGCTCGCCGCCAACGACATCGGGCGGGTGAAGGTGCGTACCGCCGAGCCGTTGCCGATGGACGCCTACGCGGACTCCCGCCGCACCGGCTCGTTCATCCTGATCGACCCGGCCGACGGCACCACGCTCACCGCGGGCATGGCCGGCGATTCGTTCGTCTCGCCTGAGCCGGTGACGGCCGAGGCCGTGGAGAACGGGTGGGACTTCTGACATGACCCCCATCGACGTCTACTCGACGTTCGCGAAGGAGGGCGGCCGCGTCGGCAGTGGGGCTCTCGGCAGCGGGCAGGGCGGAGTGGCGCGATGTGCGCGATGACGCACGCGCGCTTCCCGCGCGCCGGGGAAGTGCCCCCTCCCCGGAAGCGACGAAGACCCTTTGCCGATCTCCCGGCCACGACCTGAGAGACCGTGACCGCCGGGCCAACGAGAGGACCGCCTCCCGTGCCTGCCAACCTCCCCCTTTTCCGGCTGCGCAGCGGCATGGCCGCGCTCACCGTGCTTCCCCTGCTCACTCTCACCGCTTGCGGTTACGGGTCCCGGGCCGAGGACGACACGTCCCGCCAGCGGGTCGCCGCCGGGGCCGAGAAGATCGACGGACTCAATGCCGTGAAGATCGGCTACTTCGGCAACCTCACCCACGCCACCGCGCTCGTGGGCGTCCAGAAGGGCTTCTTCCAGAAGTCGCTCGGCGCCACGCGGGCCAGGTACCAGATCTTCAACGCCGGCCCGTCCGAGATCGAGGCCCTCACCTCCGGTTCCATCGACATCGGCTGGATCGGCCCCTCCCCTGCGATCAACAGCTACACCAGGTCCGACGGCAAGAGCCTGCGCATCATCGGTGGTTCGGCCGCCGGTGGTGTGAAGCTGGTCGTCAATCCGAAGAGGATCACATCCCTGAAGGACGTCAAGGGAAAGAAGATCGCGACGCCCCAGCTCGGCAACACTCAGGACGTGGCGTTCCTCAACTGGATCGCGGATCAGGGCTGGAAGGTCGACGCGCTGAGCGGAAAGGGCGACGTCTCGGTCGTCCGCACCGACAACAAGGTCACGCCGGACGCCTACAAGTCCGGTTCCATCGACGGCGCGTGGGTACCGGAGCCGACCGCGTCCAAGCTGGTCGCCGAGGGCGGCAAGGTCCTGCTCGACGAGTCCACGCTGTGGCCGGACAACAAGTTCGTGATCACGAACATCATCGTGTCCCAGACATTCCTCAAGGAACACCCGAAAGCCGTCGAGGCCGTGCTGAAGGCCTCGGTCGAGACCAACAAGTGGATCAACGCCAACCCCGACGAGGCCAGGGCGGCGGCGAACAGGCAACTGAAGGCCGACTCCGGCAAGGCGCTGCCGGCGAACGTCCTCGACCCCGCGTGGAAGTCCATCCAGATCACCGATGACCCGCTGGCCTCCACCCTGAACACCGAGGCGCGGCACGCGGTCAGGGCCGGGCTGCTGAAGAACCCGAAGCTGGACGGCATCTACGACCTCACGATCCTCGACAAGGTCCTCAAGGCCACGGGCGAGAGCCCGGTCAGCGACGCCGGTCTCGGCGTCAGGTAGGTCCCGTCCCGATGAGTTCCCAGGAGGTGACGACCATGGCCATGACTTACGCCAAGGCCGCCGAGGCGGTCGAGTACGCGGCTCGCCTCGAACATGTCTCGAAGTCATTCACGGGGCCGGGCGGGCAGCAGCTCGTCCTGGACGACATCAGCATCGACGTCGCGCCGGGCGAGTTCGTCACCCTCCTGGGGGCCTCGGGCTGCGGCAAGTCGACGCTGCTCAATCTGGTCGCAGGGCTCGACGAGCCCAGCGCGGGGTCCATCACGACGGACGGCCGCCCGGCCCTGATGTTCCAGGAACACGCCCTCTTCCCGTGGCTGACCGCGGGCAAGAACATCGAACTGGCCTTGCGCCTTGGGGGCGTTCCCCCGTCCGAGCGACGGGGCCGGGCCGAGGAGTTGCTCGAACTCGTCCGTCTGCGGGGCGCGTACGGCAAGCGGGTGCACGAGCTGTCCGGCGGTATGCGGCAGCGCGTCGCCCTGGCGCGGGCGCTCGCGCAGGACAGCCGGCTTCTCCTGATGGACGAGCCGTTCGCGGCGCTCGATGCCATCACCCGGGACGTGCTGCACGAGGAGCTGACCCGGATCTGGGCTGAGACAGGGCTGTCGGTGCTGTTCGTCACGCACAACGTGCGCGAGGCGGTACGGCTCGCGCAGCGCGTGGTGCTGCTGTCCTCCCGCCCCGGCCGGGTGGCCCGCGAGTGGACGGTGGACATCCCGCAGCCGCGCCGCATCGAGGACGCACCGGTGGCCGAACTGTCCCTGAAGATCACGGAAGTACTGCGTGGGGAGATCCGCCGTCATGGCCGGTACTGAGACGAAGACGACGCCGGTCGCCGAACCGGGCAGTCCTGTGGCGGGCCTGGACGCCCTGGAGGTCCCTGCCACCGGCCGCCCGCCACTGCGGCGGACCCTCACCCACAAGGTCCTGCCGCCATTGGTAGCGATCGCCCTGATCCTGGTGGTCTGGCAGGCCCTGATCTCCCTGAAGATCGTCGACGACCCGGCGAAACTGCCTTCGCCCGCCGACGTGGGGAACGAGTTCAAGGACGCCTGGCTGCAGGGCAGGCTTCTCGGCTACATATGGAGCAGTGTCTCGCGCGGCCTGCTGGGCTTCCTGTTCGCGCTCGCCATCGGCACCCCACTGGGGCTGCTGGTGGCCCGCGTGACGTTCGTGCGCGCGGCCATCGGGCCGGTCCTGTCCGGTCTGCAGTCGCTGCCGTCGGTGGCGTGGGTGCCGCCGGCCGTGATCTGGCTGGGCCTGAACAACTCGATGATGTACGCGGTGATCCTCCTCGGCGCGGTTCCCTCGATCGCCGGCGGCCTGGTCTCCGGCATCAATCAGGTGCCTCCGCTGTTCCTGCGGGCCGGCCGCACGATGGGCGCGACGGGGCTGCGGGGCGCCTGGCACATCGTCCTGCCGGCCGCACTGCCGGCCTATCTGGCAGGTCTGAAGCAGGGCTGGGCGTTCTCCTGGCGCTCACTGATGGCGGCGGAGATCATCGCTTCGTCGCCGGACCTCGGCATCGGGCTCGGCGCGCTGCTGGAGAACGGCCGCAACGCCAGCTCGATGCCCATGGTCTTCGAGGCCATTCTCCTCATCCTGTTCGTCGGCGTCGCCATCGACCTGCTGATCTTCAGCCCGTTGGAGCGGCGTGTGCTGCGCGGCCGCGGCCTGCTGGTGAAGAGCTGAAGTCCCGTGTATCCCACGCCGGTTCTTCTTGTCATCGCCCACGGCAGCCGTGACCCGCGGCATGCGGCGACCGTCCACGCCCTGGTGCGACGAGTACGGTCGCTGCGGCCGGGGCTGCGTGTCGAGACCGGTTTCCTCGACTTCAACCTCCCGTCGGCGCACGGGGTGTTGGAGTCACTGGAGGCGCTAGGATCACAGGACGTCGTAGCCCTGCCCCTGCTGCTGACCCGTGCCTTCCACGCCAAGGCGGACATCCCGGCTGTCCTGCGGGACGCCCCGCCACAGCTGCGGATCCGGCAGGCCGACGTGCTCGGCCCGTCTCCGCTGTTGCTCCAGGCGCTGGAGCGGCGTTTGTACGAGGCGGGGTTGACGCCCGCTGACAGGTCCTCGACCGGGGTCGTCCTGGCCTCGGCGGGGTCCACCGACCCGGAGGCGAGCGCAGTGATCGCTGACATCGCGCGGGAGTGGCGGAACACCGGTTGGTGCGCCGTGCGGCCTGCGTTCGCCTCCGCTGTTTCTCCCGCGGGGTTCTCGCGTACCGAGGACGCGGTGCGCGAGCTGCGGGCGCTCGGGTGCGAACGGGTCGCCGTCGCCCCCTATGTCATCGCCCCGGGCCGACTGCCGGACCGTATCGCCCAGGGGGCCGCGGCGGCGGACGTACTGGCCGAGCCGCTGGGCCCGGCTCCGGAGGTGGCACGGCTGCTGCTGGAGCGGTACGACACGGCGCGAGCGTTGATGTCTCGTAGCCCGGCACCGTCCCCGCGTACGGTCCGGCCGACGGCAGCCGCCCGCAGCGGCTGACAACCGGGTCCGTCCGCCATGTGATCCGGTAGCGTCAGCAGGCGACGCCGGGGCGGGGACCGGGACTCCGGCGCCAGCGTCAACTGGACTGCGCGGGAGACCAACGCGCCCTTGTGGCCGCACAGCGTGCTCGACTATCTGAGGCACCCCACCGTCACCGAGGCCATCCTGGCGCGCTGACCGGGGTACCCGCCCCGTCCTCGATCGAAGCGGCCCGCGCGGCGCCATCGAAGTGCGGTCGGCGGCGCGCCGCGCGGGATTGTCTCGGCACCCCGCCGGCGCGTCACCACTTCACTGTGTCATCGCGGTCTGCCTCGGGTCGCGGCCGCTCGCGGCCAGCGCACGCTCGAAGACCGGTGCGTCAGCGGGGACGGCGACCGGGGCGGCGAAGCCGTCGTACTGGCGGTAGATGTCGCCGTGGGTCTCGACGACGTCCAGGACGAGCCGGGCGGCTCCCTCGGAGACACGGAACTCCTGGCCGGTGGCCACTGCCACGTCCCACCCGTGGACCGCCATCTCCTTGACGATCATCGCCGCAAGCTCGGCCGCGGGCATCTTCGCCATGCCCAGGTCGATCTCGCCCTCCCACACGGCGGGGTCGTCCCAGGCGGCGACGGCACGGTCGAGCTGGTCGGCGTACGCCTGCGCCCAGCCCTGGTCCGCGGTGAAGTCGCGTGCGGTCAGCTCCTCGGGGAGCGTCGTGCGACGGGCGCGGTGCTCCATGCCGTGGGAGGTGTAGAGGACCCAGTGGTTCACCAGGGCCCGGACGTCCCATTCGGGGCAGTGAGTGGGCTGGGACAGGTGCTCCGCCATGACGCCACGGGCCACGCGGGCGGCTTCGGCGGCGCATTCGACCATGTAGGGGTGCACGTTCTTGTACGCATCGCTCATGCCTCCACGCTAGTGACGGCCGGCCGGTTCCTCTTGAACAAACGCGACAGCCCCCTCGGCGGCCGCAACCGCCTCGTCCGCCAGCCGCACCAACTCCGCCACCGGCAGCGACCCGGCCGCCCGCCGCTCCCGGGCGAACGTGGTGGCGAGCCGTTGCAGCAGCTCGTTCAGGGGGGTCGCTACGCCGTGCAGTCGGCCCAGCAGGACGATCTCGCCGTTGAGGTAGTCGGCCTCGATCGTGCCGGTGCCCCGGGCGAGGGACTGCCAGGAGGAGCCGCCGCCCCGCTCGACCCGCTCCAGCGGTACCAGCCGCACCTTGTCGCCACGCGCCTCCCGCTGTTCCTCCTCGCTCGCGTGCGGGATCCCGGCAGCCCGCAGCACCGACTCCCCCTCGGCCCGCACGCGTGCGTACAGCCGCCGCGACTCCTCGTCGGCGATCGGCCCGCTGACCGCCTCGACAGCGTTGGCGAGGTTGCCGAGCAGCTTGGCGTACTGCCAGCGCGCCACGTCCGGCACGACCGGCGCCTCGAATCGCGCCTCCTCCAGGTCCGCGGAGATCCTGCGCACGGTCTCGTCGACGCCGAACGGATGGCGGCCGAGGTGCAGGACTCCGGTGAGCGGCGTGCCGGCCGCGGAGACGACACCCGGTTCGACGAACGTGGACGGCAACCAGACGCAGACGCCGTACACACGACGGAAACGGCGCAGGGCGAGCCGCTGGCTCTCGACGCCGTTCTGCGCGCAGAGCACCGGCAGTTGTTCGGCGGCCGTGCCGCCGCCCGCAACGGGCGCGGTACCCCAGGTGTCCAGCGCGGCCTCGCTGTCCTGTGTCTTGACGGCGAGTACGAGAACGTCATCGGGCCTCAACTCCCCCGGCGCGTCGAGCCCGTCGACGACCGGCAGCCGATGGATGTGCTCGCCGTCCGGGGCGTGGAAGCGCAGCCCGCCCTCGCGCAACGCCGTGTACTGCGCGCCCCGCGCGACCAGGACCACCTCGTGCCCCGCCCCGGCGAGCCGCGCGCCGATCGCTCCGCCAACTGCCCCTGCTCCGATGATGATGTAGCGCATACCGGCGAGCCTCGCACAGAAGACGGGCGTGTGATCGCTGGACCTTGCCCTTGGGGGAGAGTGGAGCGTCCAGGGCATGGACACGTACCTGGACCCCTACCTGTCACAGAGCCCGTACAGCGACCCCGGTGACCTGGACACCAGCGAACTGCCACAGGACCCGAACGAACTCGCCCACCTTGTACGCGGCTTGATCATCCACCGGCTCGAGGGCCCCCTCTTCGGACACACCATCTCCGAAGTACGCCTGCACCAGGGTCTGTACGGTCAACGGTGGATCTTCGAACAGGAAATGACACCTGATGACAGACGCGATCGTCTCGGCTGATGCTGTGGAGGAAGTGGCTCCTGCCGGGGCGCGGGATGCGCTGGACGACCAGTTGATCAGTCAGCTGGTGGACCGGGCGAAGGCCGACGGTATCCAGCTGACCGGCGATTGAAGGCCGCCCTCAACGCCTTCGAGATCACCTTGACGGCCGGCTCTCCGCCGCCCGCCGCTGAACTCCTAACAACCCCAGAAACACCGTTCACTGGACAGGCCCTCTTCTGGGGCAGAAGCTTGGCTGATCCCACCACCAGTCAGGAGCCACGATGCCCCGAGCCCCTTTTCAAGTCCTTGTCGTTCCTTTCCGCCGGGTCGGGGCCAGGTCGAATTCGCTGCGCTGCAACGCAAGGACATGAATGTGTGGCAGGTTGTGGCCGGTGGTGGCGAGGCCGGCGAGACTCCGCAGCAGGCCGCCGTACGCGAGGCCCGTGAAGAACTCGGACTCGACCAGCCGATACCGCTGTACCCACTGCAGACCAGGGCCAGCATTCCGGCGCTGTTCTTCGCTGCGGTCGGGCCGGGCATCACGGGGCGTCCCTCGTTTTTATTGAGTCTTCGTACCCCTGACTCCAGCATGGACGAGGAAGGCTGGGCTCAGCCTCGTCAGCAGTGGCAACCCGGACTCCGCGAATCGACTGCTGCCCAAGGGATGGTCGGACATCCTCCTGATCACGTCTCCAGACATCGGCAGTCACTGAGGAGCGGTCAGAGCACTCGGCCGCTCTCGGGACACAAAAGTCCGTTGAAGCAGGAGAGTTGATAACCGGAGGGTAATCGAACGGGCAGACGGCTCGACCCGCGCGCTCTGCCCTGGAGCTGAGAAGCCATGTGCTGCGGCCCGCCGTCCAGCCCTCGACCGTTCGATGGTGCCTCGACGGCGGGTTTCTACTCAGGAACCGGTCAACTCCTCCAGTCTGACCACCGTGTTCCAGTTGCGGGTGGTAGCGACCACGCCCTTGTTCAGCCGAGGCTTCGCGAGGTGCTCGGCGAGCTTGGACCGGCCGAGGCCGTCGGGGGCGTAGAGGTAGAGCGCACGCTCGCCCAGCCGGTACTCCTCCGGCAGGTACCCGGCCTGGTCGATCTCCGCGAACCGCACAGCGTCCACCGGTGCGGAGAAGTACGTGACGTGCAGTTGCCTGCCCTCCAGTTCGTCGGCCGGGAACGGACAGGCGTCCCGTACGGCCTTCAGATACGCGTGGTCGCGGACGAGCACGTCGACGGTGAAGCCGAAGTGCTCCTCGATCGCCCGGCTCAGTTCCGCCGCAAGAGTCTCCTCATCGCCACCGTCGGCGGTGAAGACCGCGTTGCCGCTCTGCAGGTAGGTGGTCACGCCCGTGTGCCCGAGCCCGGTCAGCAGGGTGCGCAGTCGCGCCATGGGCAGCTTCCGGTGACCGCCCACATTGATGCCGCGCAGCAGCGCCGCGTACGTCGTCGTCATCCGCTCACCTTAGAACGGCTGTTGTACCCGTGAGGGTCTGCTTGGCGCCCTCGGCTCAGGGTACGGGGCCCGACCCTGATACCGGTCCCCTGGAACCCCGAGACGATGTAGGGGTCCTGTCCTCCTGGATGGGGAGAGTGGCGGGGGCCGAGGGTATGACATGCGGCGTTCACGATTCACCGACCAGTACGACGAGTCGTGCTTACGCCGCCCCTACCTTCGATACGAACGGTGACGGCAGGGGGTCGTCACCCGTGTACGAGGGGGCAAGCCCGTCATGGCGAGTGGAGAAACACGGGTGCGGGGCATCGCCGCGCGGGCCGGCGGTTGGAGCGCCCGGCACCGATGGGCTGCCGTCGGCATCTGGGTGGTGTTCGTCGTTCTGGCGATGGCCGTCGGCTCGGCGGCCGGCCGGGTCGATGTCAACCACGCCGACCAGCTCAAGGGGGAGACACACACCGCCGCCAAGATCATCGATGAGGCCGGGATCAAGGAGCCGGCGGGCGAGACCGTCCTGATCCAGGCCAAGGACGGCCGGACCACGGCCACGGACGAGAAGTTCCGTGCCTCCGTCACCGCGGTCGTGCGGGCCGTCGAGGGTACCGGCCGGGTGACCGCCGTGACCTCGCCGTACGACACCAAGACCATCTCGAAGGACGGCCGCAGCGCCCTCGTGCAGTTCGACATGCGCGGCGACGCGGACACCGCCGGCGACCGGGTCGAGCCGGTGCTGAAGGCCGTCGCTCAGGTCCAGAAGGAACACCAGGAGCTGCGGATCGAGGAGATCGGCGGCGCCAGCATGCAGAAGACGTTCTCCGACGCGTTCGGCGACGACTTCAAGCAGGCCGAGTACTCCGCGGTGCCGGTGGCGCTCGGCATCCTGCTGATCGCGTTCGGGGCGCTGGTCGCGGCGCTGCTGCCGGTCGCGCTCGCCATCACCGCGATCATCGCGACGATGGGTCTGATGGGCATCGTCAGCCATCTGCAGCCGATGGACGACACCGCCAACTCCGTGATGCTGCTGGTGGGCCTTGCCGTCGGTGTCGACTACTGCCTCTTCTACCTGCGCCGCGAGCGCGAGGAGCGGGCGGCCGGACGCGACCCGGGCACCGCGTTGCGCATCGCGGCCGCGACCAGCGGACGCGCCGTCATCGTCTCCGGCATCACCGTGTGCGTCGCGATGGCGGGCATGCTCTTCACCGGGCTCGCCACCTTCGAGGCGATGGGCCTGGCCTCGCTGATGGTCGTGGCGGTCGCCATGGTCGGTTCGGTGACCGTGCTGCCCGCGCTGCTGTCGCTGCTGGGCGAGCGAGTCGAGAAGGGACGTATCCCGTTCCTGCACCCGGACAAGCGGCGGGCGCGCAATGCCCGGCGGGGTCGCTCCGTCGAGGAAGGCAGCCGCACGTGGCGTGCCGTCCTCAAGGTTGTTCTCGCCAAGCCTGCCGTCTCCCTGGTGGTCGCGGCCGGTGCCCTGCTGGCGATCGCGGCGCCCGCGCTCGGCATGAAGACCCAGAACCTCACCCTGGACCAGGAGTTCGGCGACAAACTGCCCATCGTGGCCACCTACAACCGGGTCAACGACGCCTTCCCCGGCGGCTCCGGTCCGGCCCAGGTCGTCGTCAAGGCGAAGGACATCAACGCCCCCGACGTGAAGGCCGCGCTCACCGCGCTCCGTAGCCAGGCGGTCAGTTCGGGGGCGTCGCGCGGCCCGGTCAACGTCAAGCTGTACGACGCGCAGAACGTCGCCCTGGTGTCCGTACCCCTGGTCGGCGGCTCCGACCAGGACAAGGCGGGCAAGAGCCTTGAGCTGTTGCGCGACAAGGTGCGGCCGGCCACCCTCGGCAAGGTTGAGGGCGTCCAGGCGCCGATCACCGGAGAGGTCGCGGGCTCGCACGACTTCAACGACCAACTCGTCGGATCGGTGGTCCCGGTCTTCGCGTTCGTCGTCGTCTTCGCCTTCCTGCTGATGCTTGTGTCGTTCCGCTCGCTGACGGTCGCGATCACCTCGATCGTGCTGAACCTGCTGTCGGTCGGCGCCGCGTACGGCATCCTGGTCGCCGTCTTCCAGCACGGCTGGGGCGCGTCTCTGGTGGGCGCCCAGGGCGTGGGCGCGATCGTCACCTGGCTGCCGCTGTTCCTCTTCGTCATCCTGTTCGGGCTCTCGATGGACTACCACGTGTTCGTGGTCTCCCGGATCCGTGAGGCGCGCATGCGGGGCCGCACGACAAAGGACGCGATCACGCACGGTGTGGTGACCACCGCGGGTGTCGTCACCAGCGCCGCGGTCATCATGGTCGCCGTCTTCGCGATCTTCGGCACGCTGTCCATGCAGACCATGAAGCAGATGGGTGTGGGCCTCGCCGCCGCGGTCCTCATCGACGCGACGGTCATCCGGGGCGTCCTGCTCCCGGCGGTGATGGCGCTGCTCGGCGAGCGGAACTGGTACCTGCCGAAGTGGCTGCACTGGCTGCCCGACCTCACCCACGACGAGTCGCCCGCGGTGGCACCGCCGCACGTGCCGGAAGGCGAGAAGGTCGGCGTCTGACCTTCCGTTGGTGCGCACATCGTGGCCGGGGGCAAGCGCCCCCGGCCACGACGTCATGTCAGAGCACGGTCACACGTACCCGGCGTCACGGCTTACGCGGGCAGTTCCGCCTCGATCAGGTCCGCGGCCCTCCGGGTGCCGCCCTCCTGCACCAGCTGAGCCTGGATCTCCTTCAAACGGCGCGCCACCTCGGGATCGTCGACGAGTGCCAGCACCGCCTCGCGCAGTGTGCCGGCCGTCGCCTCCTCGCTCGGCACATGACGGGCAACGCCCAGCGACTGGAGCACCTCGGCGTTGCCGAACTGGTCCGCTGCCTGCGGCACCGCGACCATCGGCGTGGCGGTCGCCAGACCTTCCTGGCTGCCGCCCGCCCCGGCGTGCGTGATGAACGCGTCGGCCTGCTTCAGGATGGCGAGCTGCGGCACCCAGTCCCGCACCTCGACGTTGTCCGGCACGGGGCCCAGCTCCGCCGGATCGACGTGCCGGCCGATCTGCAGCACCATGTGCCAGCCCGGCAGCCCGCCGAACGCCTCGACGCACGCGCGGTAGAAGGCCGGCTGCTTGGTGAAGCTTGAGCCGAGGGAGACGAGCAGCACCTTGTCGGTGCCGACCGGTCGCTGCCAGTCGCCCTGCGCCGCACGGTCGCCCTGGCAGGCGCCGACGAAGGTGTACACCTTGTCGTCGACCCGGTCCGCGTGCGGCTGGAGTGCCCTCGGAATCAGCACGAGCGAACGGGCGGGATGGCCGGCGAACCGGTCGGGGTGTTCGGTGATTCCGTTCTCCGCGAGCCAGGCCTCGAAGCGTGCGTAGTACGCCTGTCCGCGCGCGGTCTTCTTGGGCTCGGCCCACATGGGTTCGGCGATCTCCTCTTCATACCCCTTCCAGGCGACGAGATGGGGAGCGAGGGAGATCGCCGGGATGCCCCAGCGGCGGGCGAGGACCCGGGCCGGATAGGAGGCGGTGTCATGCAGCACGAGGTCCGGCTCGTCGCCCTTGTACGCCTCGACGAGCTGCGGGAGAGCCTGGATCGCGTCGTTCAGGAAGGGTTCCACGTTGTCGAGGAGCGTGGTGCCCCAGGCCGCGGGGTCGTCGTCGGGGGACGGCAGCGTCGAGGTGTAGAGGACGGGCTCGGCTCCGGTCTCGGCGACCTTCTCCGCGAACACCGACGGGATCGCGTAGGTGACCCGGTGTCCGCGCGCGACGAGTTCGCGGATCACCTCCAGGCTCGGGTTCACATGGCCGTGCGCGGCGATGGAGAACATGGCGATGTGGGCGGGGTTCGGGGTGGTGGTCATGCCCGCGAGCCTAGGCGAGACGAGACGTCTCGTACAATTCAATTGTGGACGGCCCGGTGGCCATGACGGTCCAGCGCACCGTTGCGGCACCGCCCACACGGCCCCACCTGTGCGAATGCGACACTGACCGACGAACGACAGGAATGCGTCGAGGACACGGAGACGGACGATGGACGAGGCAACGGCACGGGACGTACTGGCCACGGCGGGCGTACTGCCCGGCGCGGCGAGGGACGTGCGACTCCTCGCCCTGGGGGAGAACGCGGTGTTCGCCGCCGGCGACCTGGTGGTCAAGGTGGGCCGTGATGCCGAACTCCTCGACCGCGCGCGGCGGGAGCTGGACATCGCCGTCTGGCTCGCAGAGGCGGGCGTCCTGGCGGTGCGCGCCGCCGACCCCAAGGCGCTACTGGTGGACGGCCACCCGGTGACGGTGTGGCACCGGCTGCCCGAAGCCGTACGCCCCGCCGAGCCGCGGGATCTGGCCGCGCTGCTGAAGGTCGTGCATTCGCTCCCCTCCCCTTCCTTCGCGCTGCCGCCCCGCGATCTGCTGAGCGGTGTGGAGCGCTGGCTGCGGCTCGCGGGCGATGCCGTCGACCCGGCGGACGCGACATATCTGCGCGAGCGCCGTGACGGGTTCGCCGCCGCGGCTGCCGCACTGACGCCGCATCTGCCGCCGGGCCCGATCCACGGCGACGCACTGGCCCGCAATGTGCACATCGGCCCGGACGGCCCGGTGCTGATCGACCTGGAGACCTTCTCCGCCGATCTGCGGGAGCACGACCTGGTGGTGATGGCCCTCTCCCACGACCGCTACGGACTTGCGACCGAGGCGTACGACACCTTCACCCGGACGTACGGCTGGGACGTGCGCGAATGGGAGGGCTGCTCTGTACTCCGCGGGGCACGCGAGACCGCCAGTTGTGCCTGGGTCGCCCAGCACGCACCGAGCAACCCCAAGGCGCTGACCGAGTTCGAGCGACGGGTGGCGTCCCTGCGGGAGGGGGACGAGACCGTCCGCTGGTATCCCTTCTAGCGCCCCGGCACCAGGACCTGTCAGGCCGTCTGTTCCGCCGCCTGCCGCAGCGGCCACGTCCCGTCCACCACGGCCTGCGTGTTGCCCTTACGGCGCAGGAAACTCTGGAAGTCCGCCGCCCAGGCCGCGTACCACTCGATCTGACGGCGGTGCAGCTCCGCCGGTCCGAGGGCCGCGATCTTCGGGTGGCGGCGCGCTATCGCGCCGGCGAGCCGGGCCGCGGCCAGGGCGTCCGCCCCCGCATCGTGCGCCGCCTCCAGATCGACCCCGTACTCCGTGCAGACCGCTTCGAGGGTGCGCTTGCCGCGGCGGTAACGGTCCACCCACCGGTCGATCGTGTACGGGTCGATGACCGGTGCCGGGTCCTCGCCGCCCAGGCGATCACGCAGGGACGGCAGCCCGTGCCGCCGCAACTCAGCGGAGAGCAGGGTCAGGTCGAAGGCCGCGTTGTAGGCGACGACCGGGACGCCCGTCCTCCAGTGCGCCACCAGGACCTCCGCGATGGCGTCCGCGACCTGGTCGGCCGGGCGGCCCTCGGCTGTCGCGCGTTCATTGCTGATCCCGTGCACCGCCACCGCGTCGGCCGGGATCTCCACGCCCGGGTCCGCCAGCCACTCCCGGTGTCCCAGTGACCGACCGTCCGCGACCTCGACGACCGCCCCCGTGACGATGCGCGCATCGTATGGATCAGTCCCCGTCGTCTCCAGGTCGAAGCCGATCAGCAGCTCTTGGTGCCAGGCCATGGCGGCCCCCCTTCTCGGTGGTGCTTTCCCCCAGTGGTCACCACCCTCCCATGCACCACTGACAATCCGAGGATCGCGCCCCTCACCCAGGGGACAGTTCAGGACACCGGACGCGAATCCGCCCACATCATCTCGAACTCCTCGCGGTAGGTCGGGAAGAGTCCGCTCTCGTCGACGTCCCCCGACGTGACCACCCTGCTGCCGCCGCGCAGCACCAACACCGGCGCCTCCATGCCCCGGGTGCGGCGCAGATAGGACTGCACGACCGCGATGCCGTCGGAGCCGTCCCCGTCGACCAGGTACGCGGTGAACCGGGGCGTCTCGTCGAAGACCTGGATCTCGAAGGCGCCCGGGTCGCGCAGCTTCGAGCGCACCCGACGCATGTGCAGGATGTTCATCTCGACGGCGCGGCTCAGCTCGCCCTTCTTGATGCCCAGCTCCCGCTCGCGCCGCTTGACCGCGCTGGACGCCGGGTTGAGGAACAGCAGCCGCACCCGGCAGCCCGACTCCGCCAGACGCACCAGCCGACGGCCGGAGAAGTTCTGCACCAGCAGGTTGAGGCCGATTCCGACGGCGTCCAGGCGCCGCGCGCCGCCGAAGATGTCCTCGGCGGGGAACTGACGCAGCAGCCGCACCCGGTCCGGATGGACGGCGACCACGTCCGCGTACCGGTCGCCCACCAGGTCCTCCACGGCGTCGACGGGCAGCCGGCGCGCGGAAGGCACGTCACTGCCCGCGCCGAGGATCTCCAGCAGCCTCGCCGAGGCGCGCTCGGCCTGGGCGAGGACGGTTTCCGACAGGGCCCGGTTGCGTGAGACCACGTTCCGGGTCACTTCCAGCTCGTCCAGGGCGAGTTCGACGTCGCGGCGCTCGTCGACGTACGGCTCGAAGCACGGCCAGTGCTGCACCATCAGTTCGCGCAGCTGCGGCAGCGTCAGGAAGCTCAGTACGTTGTCGTCGGCGGGGTCGAGCAGGTACCCCTTGCGTCGGCTGACCTCGCGTACCGCGACAGCGCGCTGCACCCACTCCTGGCCGGCCGGTCCGGCCGCGGCAACCGCCCAGTCATCGCCGTGGACGGGTTCGTAGACGGGACGGAGAACCGCGGCCACGACAGCGCGCAGTCGCTGTTCGACCAGGTTCAGCCAGATGTAGGCGCGTCCCGCCCGTTGGGCGCGGGTTCGCACCTCACGCCAGGCCTCGGCGTTCCAGTCCAGTTCCGGCCCGATGGATCCCATGTCCATCGGCCGGGCCAGGGACACCGCCCCGGGTGGGACATCCGCGGAGTTTCCCTCATGACCCTCGTCACCAGGGGGCAGCTCCAGCCCTGCCGAGCCCACCCTCGCACCGCCTTCCGCTCCCCCGAGCCTCCCCAGGGGCCAGGCCCCAGCCAACGATCAAGGAAGGGTACTCCGGGATCGCCGCGCGCTGCAGCCGGATGGACAGGGTCTTTTCTCAACTTCCGTTTTCCGCAGGCGCGTTCTGATCGACAACGACCGGCGGAGTGAGCGGATTCATAGCCCTGACGTCGTGCGGGCCGAGCAAAATGCCCTGTCAGTGGGTCGGCTCGGCGCTGCCGTTCCTCGTCGCGCGCGACGTGGTGGCGGCCCGCGTTCACCCACACCACGGGGTGACGACAAGTCCGCGCGTTGACCCATGCGGCGGTTGACGAAGGCGGAGGCGTGACTTCCGCGGACGGTCCTCCCCCGCGTCATGGACTCGATCGCCCGCCGAACCACCCAGCGGCGCGCCGGAAATCCCTTTCGCTCAGGAGAGGGAGCGGTCATTTTCGGGGAGACTCGACCTCAGGACTCCCCCCCAGGGGCCGGCAGAACTGGGAAGGTCGTATTCATGCAGGTCTGGCCTGGAGAGGCGTATCCGCTCGGTGCCACCTACGACGGCGCCGGGACCAACTTCGCGGTGTTCTCGGAGGCCGCCGACCGGATCGAGCTGTGTCTGCTGCACGACGACGGCTCGGAGACGGCAGTGGAACTACGGGAGATCGACGGGTTCGTACGACACGCGTATCTGCCCGGGGTGATGCCGGGGCAGCGGTACGGCTTCCGGGTGCACGGCCCGTACGCCCCCGACCGCGGGCTGCGCTGCAACTCGGCGAAGCTGCTGCTCGACCCGTACGCGCGTGCCATCAGTGGAGTCGTGACCTGGGGCGAGGAGGTGTACGGCTATCCCTTCGGGGCGCCCGACAAGCGCAACGACCTCGACTCGGCGCCGCACACCATGACGTCCGTGGTGATCAACCCGTACTTCGACTGGGGTGACGACCGGCGGCCACGTACCGAGTACCACCGCACGGTGATCTACGAGGCCCATGTGAAGGGCCTGACGATGCGCCATCCGGCGCTGCCCGAGGAACTGCGCGGCACCTACGCGAGTCTCGCGCACCCGGCAATCATCGAACACCTGGCGGAACTCGGCGTCACCGCACTGGAGCTGATGCCCGTACACCAGTTCGTTCACGATCACCGTCTGGTGGACATGGGCCTGAGCAACTACTGGGGCTACAACACGATCGGCTTCTTCGCACCGCACAACGCGTACGCCTCCTGGGGCGACCGCGGGCAGCAGGTCCTGGAGTTCAAGTCGGCCGTGCGGGCGCTGCACGAGGCCGGCATCGAGGTCATCCTGGATGTCGTCTACAACCACACCGCCGAGGGCAACCATCTGGGCCCCACGCTCTCCTTCAGGGGCTTGGACAACCCCTCGTACTACCGGCTGGCGGACGATCCGCGGTACTACACGGACACCACGGGCACCGGAAATTCCCTGCTGATGCGCTCCCCCCACGTACTGCAGCTGATCATGGACTCGCTGCGCTACTGGGTCTCCGAGATGCACGTGGACGGCTTCCGCTTCGACCTGGCCGCGACACTGGCGCGGCAGTTCCACGAGGTGGACCGGCTGTCGTCGTTCTTCGACCTGGTCCAGCAGGACCCGGTGGTCTCCCAGGTGAAACTGATCGCGGAGCCGTGGGACGTGGGTGAGGGCGGCTACCAGGTCGGCAACTTCCCGCCGCTGTGGACCGAGTGGAACGGCAAGTACCGCGACACCGTACGGGACCTGTGGCGCGGCGAGCCGCGCACGCTCGCGGAGTTCGCCTCCCGACTGACGGGCTCCTCGGACCTCTACCAGGACGACGGGCGCCGCCCCCTGGCCTCCATCAACTTCGTGACCTGCCACGACGGCTTCACGCTGCGCGACCTCGTCTCGTACAACACCAAGCACAACCAGGCCAACGGAGAGGACAACCGCGACGGGGAGAGCTACAACCGGTCCTGGAACTGCGGGGTCGAGGGCGAGAGCGACGACCCGGCGGTGCTGGAGCTGCGGGAGCGCCAGATGCGGAACTTCATCGCCACGCTGATGCTGTCCCAGGGCGTGCCGATGCTCAGCCACGGTGACGAGTTCGCCCGCACGCAGCAGGGCAACAACAACGCGTACTGCCAGGACGGCGAGCTGTCCTGGGTCGAGTGGCCGGAGGACGACAGCGACCTGCTGGAGTTCACGCGCGCGATGGTGTGGCTGCGCCGCGACCACCCGGTCTTCCGCCGGCGCCGCTTCTTCCACGGGCGCCTGGCCCAGGGCACCACCTACGACGAACTGTCCGACATCGCGTGGTTCACCCCGCAGGGCGAGGAGATGACCCAGCGGGACTGGACGTCGGCGCAGGCCGGTGCACTGACCGTGTTCCTCAATGGCAGCGCGATCTCCGAGCCGGGCCCGCACGGAGAGCGGATCGTGGACGACTCGTTCCTGCTGTTGTTCAACGCTTCCCCGAAGTCCCTGGAGTTCACGGTGCCGATGGGCCACGGGCGTCAGTGGCAGGTGGTCGCCGACACGGCCCTCCCCGAGGGGGTGACACCGGGCACCGGCGCGAAGGTCGCCCCCGGGGACCTGCTGACACTGCTGGACCGGAGCCTGATGGTGCTGCAGCGGCCGACCTAGGCTGTCCCACGAGCGACGCGCGGATGGTCGGGCGGAGGAAGCAGGGGCGGGTTCCCGTGCCGAGCGGGTACGTAAGCACCCATGACATCTGTGCGCCCCGCCCCGGCAGTGCCCACGGCCACCTACCGGCTGCAGTTGCAACCGCGGTTCCCGTTCGAAGCGGCGGAGGCTGCCGTGCCCTGTCTGACCGCGCTGGGTGTCTCGCACCTGCATCTGTCACCCGTGCTGGAGGCCGTCCCGGGCTCGACACACGGCTACGACGTCGTCGACCACACGCGCGTGCGGGACGAACTGGGCGGCGAGGCGGGGCTGCGCTCTCTGGCCCGCACCGCACGGGAGCACGGGCTCGGCCTGGTCGTGGACATCGTCCCGAACCACATGGCCCTGTCGCCGCGCCACAACCACGCCCTGTGGGAGGTGCTGCGCGAGGGCCCGGCGTCCCCGTACGCACGCTGGTTCGACATCGACTGGGACGCGCAGGGCGGTCAGCTCCTGCTGCCGGTGCTGGGCCGGCGGCTCGGCGAGGAGATGGGGGACCTGAAGGTCGACGGGGAGGTGCTGCGCTATCACGGCCATGTCTTCCCGCTGCGCGAGGGCACCGAGACACTGCCACTGCCGCTGCTGCTCGACGCCCAGTGGTACCGCCCGGTGTGGTGGCGGCTGGCCCGTACCGAACTGAACTACCGACGGTTCTTCAGCATTTCCGAGCTCATCGGAGTACGCGTCGAGGACCCGGAGGTCTTCACGGCGACGCACGGCACGCTCCTGCGGCTGCTCGACGACGGCGTCGTCGACGGACTGCGTGTGGACCACCCGGACGGCCTGGCCGACCCGGACGCGTATCTGCGCCGCCTGCACGAGGCCACCGGGGGCCGCTGGACGGTCGTCGAGAAGATCCTCTCGGCGGACGAGCGCCTGCCCGCGACCTGGCCGGTCGCGGGCACCACCGGCTACGACGCGCTGCGCCAGGTGGACGGGCTCTTCACGGACCCGGCGGGCGCCGAAGAGCTGCTCGGTCTCTACCGGCGGTTCGCGGCCCTGCCCGGTGACCGCGGCGGCGACTGGGCCCCGAGCGTGCGCAGTGCCGCCCGCCACGTCGTCACGCACGAGCTGGCCACCGAGGTGGACCGGCTCACGCGCTTGGCGAGCCGTGTGTGCGCCGCCTCGCCGGCCCTGCGCGACCACGCCCCCTGGGCACTGCGCACCGCGCTGCGGGAACTGCTCGTCCGTTTGAAGGTCTACCGTCCGTACTCCGCGACGGACGCCGCCACGGTGGTCACCGAGGAGGCCGCTGCCGAGGCCCGTGCCGTCTTCACGGTGCCCGAGGAGGCGCACGCGGTGGACGTGGTACGGGACCTGGTGCTGGGGCAGGTCGGGGACGGCCCCGGGCACGACGAGTTCCGGGCCCGGTTCGCGCAGACGGCGTCGGCACTGCGCGCCAAGTCCGTCGAGGACACGGCGTTCTACCGCTATGTGCCACTGCTGTCGGCGAACGAGGTGGGCGGCGACCCCGGGGTCCCGGCCGTGGCCGCCGAGGACTTCCACGCCTACTGCGCGCGCGTGCAGCGTGACTGGCCCGCCACCGGCACCGTCCTGTCGACGCACGACACGAAGCGCAGCGCGGACGTGCGCGCGGCCATCTCGGTGCTCACGCAGTGCCCGCAGCGCTGGGCCGACGTGCTGGCCGAGGTGACCCGAGCGGGCCACGGAGCGCCCGACCCGCACCTGGTGTGGACGGCCTGGCAGACGTTCTTCGGGCTGGGACCGGCGGCGGGGGAACGCCTCCAGGGGGCGCTGCTCAAGCACGTCCGGGAGGCGGGGCTGCACACCTCGTGGACCGAGCAGGATCCCGCCTACGAGGAAGCCGTGGCGGCGTTCGTCGCGGGCGGACCGTGCGGGGCGCCGGGGCGGCTGATGACGGGCTTCCGCGACACGTTGGCGCCGTACATTCAGGCGAACGTCCTGGGGGCCGCGCTGGTCCAGCTGACGATGCCGGGCGTGCCGGACGTCTACCAGGGCACGGAGGGCGAGTACCGGGCGCTGGTCGACCCCGACAACCGCCGGCCCTTCACACCGCAGGTGGTGGCCTCCGACAAGGCGGATCTCACGATGGCGGCGCTGCGGCTGCGCCGACTGCGCCCGGAGCTTTTCGGCGAGTCGGCGACGTACACGCCACTGTCCGCCGAGGGACCGGGGGCTGCGCACTGCGTGGCCTTCGTGCGTTCCGGACAGGTACTCACGGCGGTCACCAGGCTGTCGCTGCGACTGACGGAGGCGGGTGGCTGGCGCGGCACCTCCCTCACGCTGCCGCCGGGCCGATGGACCGACGCACTCACACCTGAACGGGAGTTCGGTGGCCGCATCCGCGTGGAGGACCTGTTCGCCAGGCTGCCGGTGGCGCTGCTGGAGCGGACCGCCGAGGAGTGACGACGGTGGAGCCTTACCGGCCCCGAGCAGCCGTGGTGCCCGTGGGGCACCTATATGACGTCCGTGGCCGCCGTCGGTGCCGGCAGTCCTCCGTAGCGGCGCAGGACGTCCACGAACTCCTCGGCCACGCCCGTCGGTGGCAGGCGCGAGAAGACCGCCAGCGGGCGCTTCCAGGGCGGGTCGACGGAGAGCACCACGCAGCCCTCACCCACGGCGCCCCGCACGACGTGCGACGGGGCGGGTGGTGACGCCGACGCCGGCCGCCGCCATGCGCACGGCCGTTGAGGTGTGTTCGGCTGGTGGCCGAAACACTGGCCGGGGTGCCGTCGATGCCGGTGGACCACGCGGCCGTGCCCCGGGTCACGTACTCGTCACCGCAGACCGCGTCCGTCGGGCTGAGCGAGGCGGAGGCACGCGCGAGCGGGCACGAGGTGGACGTCAACACCATGCCGCTGACCGCCCTTGCCAAGGGCATGGTGCACGGCCAGGGCGGCATGGTGAAGGTCGTCGCGGAGAAGGACGGCGGGCAGGTGCTCGGTGTGCACCTGGTGGGCCCTCATGTCTCGGAACTGATCGCGGAGAGTCAGCTGATCGTCGGCTGGGACGCACAGCCGTCCGACGTGGCCCGGCATATCCACGCCCACCCCACGCTGTCGGAGGCGGTCGGAGAGGCGTTCCTGACGCTCGCGGGGCGCGGGCTGCACCAGCAGTAGGCGCCCCGCGCGGGACTACCCCGTCGCCAGCCGGAACTTCATCTCCCCGAAACCCACCTGGTCTCCGTCACGCACGACCGCCGCGCCGATCACGCGGCGGCCGTTGACGGTCGTGCCGTTGGTCGAACCGAGGTCGCGCAGCACCCATAGGCCGCCCTGGCGGGTCAGCTCCGCGTGCACGCGGGAGACGGTCTCGTGGCTGAGCCTGAGGCCGCAGGCGGGGTCGCGGCCGATCCTCAGCGGATACGGGCTGCCCGGGTTCGGGAGCAGCAGCTTGGGCAGCCGCTCGGCCTGCCAGGCCCTGCGTAGCCGCACGGTGAACCCGGAGACCGCCTCGACGGTCCCGAAGACCATCCGGGACCACCGCTTCTCGGTGGGCAGGTCCGCGGTGAGCGCGGCGAGTTCGTGGGGCTGACGGGCGGCCAGCGCCAGTTCCATACGCCGGATGAACGTGTCGTGCGACAGGCGCCCCAGGGCGACACCGTCACGGAGCACCTTCAGCGCCCTGTCACGCTCGGCGTCCGACAGCCGCGCGGGGTACGTATGGAACTCGAAGGACGACGTCACGCATGTGATTGTCGGACAGTCCTGCTGGGGTGTCCAGAAAACGCAGGGACAGGTCTTGCCGCCGTCAGAGTCGTTCGGTGCGTCAAAATGATCGGTTCGGAAGCGGATTGATCTTCTTTGGCGCACGATGGACGTGCCAGCATCAGCCGACCAGGGGGAACAGTCCGTGAAGTTCGAGGTGTGGGCACCGCAGGCCGCCCGGGTGACGCTTCACTGCGGTGGCGCCACGCGCGTGTTGGAGCGCGATCCGGAGCGCGCGGGGTGGTGGACCGGCGAGGCCGAGGCCGAGGACGGCACCCGGTACGGGTTCGCCCTGGACGACGGCCCCGTGCTGCCCGACCCGCGCTCGCGCCGCCAGCCTGACGGCCCCGACGGGCTCAGCGCGGTCGTCGACCAGGGGCGGTACCCCTGGCGTGCCACGTGGTCCGGGCGGGCGCTGCCGGGCGCGGTGCTGTACGAGCTGCACGTGGGAACGTACACACACGAGGGCACGCTGGACGCGGCCGCCGAGCGTCTCGGGCATCTGGCTGACCTGGGCGTGACCCATGTGGAGTTGATGCCCTTGTGTCCGTTCCCGGGTCGGCACGGCTGGGGGTACGAGGGCGTGAGTCTCTGGGCGGTGCACGAGCCGTACGGCGGGCCCGACGCGCTCAAACGTTTCATCGACCGGGCCCACGAACTCGGCCTCGGCGTCGTACTGGACGTGGTGCACAACCATCTCGGCCCTTCCGGCAACCACCTCCCGGCGTTCGGCCCGTACTTCACCGAGACGCATCAGACCCCCTGGGGCGCCGCCGTGAACCTGGACGCGCCGGGCTCGGACGAGGTACGCGCGTATCTGGTCGGCAGCGCGCTGGCCTGGCTGCGTGACTACCGGATCGACGGGCTGCGACTGGACGCGGTGCACGCGCTGCGCGACACCCGCGCGATCCACTTCCTGGAGGAACTGTCCGAAGCGGTGGACGCGTTGGCCTCCGAGGTGGACCGGCCACTTTTCCTGATCGCCGAGTCGGACCTGGGCGACCCGCGGGTCATCACCCCGCGCGCGAAGACGGGTCTGGGGGTGCACGCACAGTGGAACGACGACTTCCACCACGCCCTGCACACGACGCTCACCGGCGAATCGCAGGGGTACTACGAGGACTTCGCCCGCGCCCCCTTCGCGGCCCTCGCCAAGACCCTGACAGGCGGCTTCTTCCACGACGGCACGTACTCGACGTTCCGTGGCCGCAGGCACGGCCGCCCGCTGGACCGCACCCGTGTCGCCGCGCACCGCCTGCTCGGCTACGCCCAGAACCACGACCAGGTCGGCAACCGCGCCCGGGGAGACCGGCTCACGGCGTCCCTCTCGCCGGGACTCCTGGCGTGCGCGGCGGCACTGGTACTCACCGCCCCGTTCACGCCGATGCTGTTCATGGGCGAGGAGTGGGCCGCGGGAACGCCCTGGCAGTTCTTCACCGACCACACCGATCCCGCCCTCGCCGACGCCGTACGACGGGGCAGGCGCCGGGAGTTCGCGGCGCACGGCTGGGCCGAGGAGGACGTGCCCGACCCGCAGGATGCGGCGACGCGTGAGCGCTCCTGCCTCGACTGGTCCGAGCCGGAAGGCGCCCACCACGCGCGCGTGCTGGCCTGGTACCGCGAGCTGATCGCCCTGCGTCGGGCGCAGCCGGACCTCACCGATCCCGACCTCGAGGACGTGAAGGTCGCCTACGACGAGGACGCCGGCTGGTTCGCCATGCGCCGCGGGGACGTACGGGTCGCCGTGAACCTCGCCAAGCGGCCGGCCCGGATCCCCCTCGGCGTCCACCCCGCGCGCGTCCTGGCCGCATGGGAGCCCGTACCGCCTCCGGGCGAGGACGGGGTGCTGAGCTTGCCAGGCGAGTCGTGCGTGGTGCTGACGCAGGGTTGATGCGGACGGCGGGGCGCCGCTGGCCTCGTGCGCCCGGGGCAGCGGAGGGGCCGCCTCCTACGGCGTCGTCATCACGGCGTCTCGTCATCCGGAAGCTCGGTGACCCGCTCCAGCAGGATCGCCTCCCAGGCGTGCCGCACCCTGGCGCGCAGGGTCGGCAGCAGGGACCGGTCCGCCCCCTCGAGACCGTCGGCGAGCTGGACGAGCGTGTCACAGCGGGCGAGCCACAGGCCGCGCAGGCAGGGGCGGGCACCGTACCCGGCGAGGGTGGCGGCGCGTACGGCGGCGGGCGCGCCGACGGCGACGGCGAGCTGGGCGATGTCCTCGGCCGGGTCGTCGACGATCGCGTCGGTCCAGCCGAGGACACCGCGCACCCGTCCGTCGCCGCTCACGACGAGATGCTCGCCGCGGAGGTTGTGGTGTACGAGGACGGCGGCACCGGGCTGCGCGACGAGCTGGCGGGTGGCGGGCGCGGTGAGCTGGGCGAGCCGGGCGGGGGCGAACTCGTCCTCCTCGGCGAAGCGCTCGGCGGCGCTCACGGCGGCCCTCCGTACGTCCTCCAGGGAGCGCGGTGCGACGCGCGGGACGCCGAGTGCCTCGGCCTGGCGCACGGGCACCTCGCGCAGCCCTGTGAGCAGCGCGGCGAGATCCGCCTCGCCGACCGCGGAGATACCCGGTTCCTCGCCGGTGGCACCGGGCAGCCGGGTGTCGAGGGTGTAGCCGAGGCCGGCGGCCCACTCTCCGTGCGCGACGCTCGTCGGGACCGCGATCCGGATGTGCGAACGCACCAGGGCCCGCAGCCGCAGTTCGCGACGCTGGCGCGCGGAGGCCTCGCGGTCGAGGGCCAGCCGCAGCACATGACGCGTGCCGACCCACCACGTGGAGTGCGGGCCGCCCTCAACGACCGGTGACACGGCCGTCTCGTCGCTGTCGCGGAGCAGGGAACGGACCAGTCGGCGTACGGTTTCCGCCGTCGGTTTCGGTGCCTGGGTCATGATCGTGCCGTCGTCTCGGGGGCGTGCGGAGTGCTCCTGGTGCTGGGGCGGCCGACCACCGGGGCCCGGCGGCGGTCGGCCCTGCCCTCAGTCGACCATCGCGATCTCACGGGGTGTGTTGTTGAGGCGGCGTCCGCCGTCCTCGGTCACCGTCACGATGTCCTCGATGCGGACCCCGAAGCGGCCCGGCAGATAGATGCCGGGCTCCACGGAGAAGCACATGCCGGGGACGAGGGGCTGTTCCTCGCCCTCGATCATGTAGGGCGGCTCGTGCGTGGTGACGCCGATCCCGTGCCCGGTGCGGTGGATGAAGTACTCGCCGTACCCGGCATCGGCGATGACCGCACGGGCCGCCCGGTCAACGTCCTGGCAGGCCGCGCCCGGCCTGACCGCCCGGAAACCCGCCTCCTGGGCCTCGCGCACCAGGTCGTGCACCTTGCGCTCCTCGTCGGTCGGCTCGCCCACGTGGACCGTGCGGGAGGTGTCCGAGCCGTAGCCGTGCTTGAGGCCGCCGAAGTCGAGGACGATCATGTCCCCGCGCTCGATGACGCGCTCGCCCGCCTCGTGGTGCGGATTGGCGCCGTTGGGGCCCGAGGCGACGATGGTGAAGTCGATCTGCTCGTGTCCGAACTGGCGCAGCAACTCGGCGAGGTCCGCGGCGACCTCCCGTTCCCTGCGTGCGGCAAAGGGGACCTTCTGGATCTCGTCGTACGCCGCGTCCGCCGCCGCGCCTGCCGCTGCCAGCCGGTCGAGTTCCGCGGTGTCCTTGACCGCCCGCAGCATCGGGAGGGCGCGGGTGAGGGCGATGTGGTCGCTGTTCGGGAGGCGTTCACGCAGGCCGAGCAGGTGCATGGCCCAGGCGTTGTCGCTGATGCCGTAGCGGCCGGCGGCGTCGAGGAGGGAGCCGGCTGCCTCGTACGGGTCCTGCCCATCGGTCCAGTCGCGCAGTGTCAGCGCGGGCGCGCCGGCCGCCTCCGCCACGTCGGGGGCCTCCAGGGTGGGCACGACGAGGACGGGGTCGTGTCCAGCCCGCAGCACCAGAAGGGTGAGGCGCTCGGTCTCCACCGGCCGGTACCCGGTCAGCCACACCAGGTCGGGTCCCGGTGCGATCAAAAGCCCTGCGAGCCCGGTCTCCGCCGCGGATTCCGCGGCTCGCCGCATTCGGGCCGCGTAGTCTTCCGCGGTGAAGGGCGTGGGGCTGTTTTCGTCGGGCAGCGCGGGCGTGCCGGTCATCCATGTCCTCCGCTGGTCGGGGTCAGCCAGTTCTACGAGCAGCATCCTGCCCCTCCAGGAGAACCGACGCGAGCCCATCGTGGCCATGGCGCACGACAGATCGGGGCCGCACGCCGGGCCGGCCGGGAGCCCGGCCTGTTCTGCCGCCGCTCACTCGCGGAGAGTTCCACGATGTAACGGCGTCCGGTGGAGGCCGTGAACGTCCCCAGGGACAGAGTCGCGAAGAAGAGATGGACACGAAGGGCGCCTCCCGAGCCACTGCTCGGAGGCGCCCTTCGTGTGGGCCGTGATCGTGCGGGCGCCGAAACGAGCCGTCGGGCGCCCGCGGACCGTCAGCCGGCGTGCCCGGCGTGGCCGTCGTGCCCGCCGTGCGCCGCCTCGTGGCTGAACTTCATGGCCTCTCGCGGCATGACGACGAACGGCCGCATCATGCCCATGTCCTCGTGCTCGAGGAGGTGGCAGTGGTACATGAACCGGCCGTACGCCCCGTCGAACCGGCCCATCACGCGCAGCACCTGGCCTCCCGGCACCCGGAACACGTCCTTGTAGCCCTGCTCGTTGGGAGCGAGAGGGATCGGTGTGTCCGGATCGAAGGTGATCGGGGCACGGGTGCCGCCGACCGCAGGGTCGAAGCCGGTGACGTTGTACGCGTCACGGCCGAGGAGCTGGAAGTCGGCCAGGTGGATGTGCATCGGGTGGACGATCGGGGCGAGGTTGAGGAAGCTCCACTGTTCGTAGCTTCCCTCGGCGAGGGTGAAGCCGAGTGCGTCGTTGAACGTCCGGGCCGTGCGCCGGTATGTCTTCGTCTTGCCGTCCGGACCGGTGAGCTGGATGATGCCGTCCGCAGGCAGGTGGAGACCGCGCGCATCCGCTACCTCGGTCATCTCCCAGATCTGCGGGTGGCCGCCGGCGCCCTTGGTGGCCGGCGGGGTGAGCACGATCAGCCGGTGGCCGTGCTCGATGTCGTGCGTGAGACGGCGGAAGGAGCCCGAGAGCACCTCGGGCAGCTCGAAGGCATCGTCCTTCCCGGCCTCCTCGCAGCCGCGGACGCGGAACTCCAGCACGTCCGGGTAGCGCACGTCGCCCTCCGGGTCCGGCACCCCCGGGGCCTGGTTGGGGCCCTTGTTGACCAGACGCAGCGTCCGGCCGGCCAACTGGCGGAAGTCGACGAGGAGGTCGAAACGCTCGGCCGGGGCGGCGGTCAGCGTCGGCAGCGCGTCGTCGAAGTCGATCGGCACGGGGCGCGGCAGCAGGCCTCCGTCGCTGCCGATCTGGTGCACCACGCCCGGTACCGGGGTGTTCTCCTCGTCTACCAGGACGAGGTCGTAGATGCGCGCGTTGGACGCGTTCAGCAACCGGAAGCGGTACCAGGCCGGGTCCACCTCCGCGTACGGCCAGATGCGGCCGTTGACCGTGGTGTAGGGGCCGGTGAAGGGCAGGGACACAGGCTCGCCCGTCTCCGGGTTCTGGTCCTGGACGATGACCGTCTTGTGCAGCAGCCGGCCGTTGAGGCGGCCGTCCTCGTCCGTGTCCAGGTTCCGGTCGGCCAGCAGCAGCGGGATCTCCCGCTCGCCCGAGGGGAGGTGGAGAGCGTCCTCCTCGTCATCGCGGATCAGGTACGTGCCGTACAGCCCCGTGTGCACGTTCCATCGCGTGATGTTCATAGCGTGATCGTGATACCAGTACTGGACCGCCGGGTGGTCGTTCGGGTACTCGGCGAGTTGGGCGTCGCCGAACCCCACGGCGTTGTCCGCCCAGCCGTCGTTGCCGCCGCCCGTCTGGGCGCCGTGCAGATGCGTCACCGACCAGGCGGGCAGGGCCGCCACGTCCTTGTCCGGCTCGACACCCCCGCGGCCCGGCTCGGTGCTCGCCTGAGGCCTCTGTCGGCGCAGCTTGACCTGGACGGCCGTGACGGGGTACTCGCTCTCCTTCGGGATGCGGTTGGTCCAGGCGATGCGGACCCGCTCCCCGCGGCGCACCTCGATGGTCGGGCCCGGCACCGACCCCTCGTACCCCCACATCAGGGTGGGCGGCAGTTGCGGGTGCAGGCGCACCCAGGTGGGTCGCAGCGCGATCTCGGTCTCCCGCAGAACGTCGCCGGAGTACGGGCGAAGGACCGGCGGGATGGTCAACGGCGCCGCGTACGGCACCAGTTCACCCCACGTCTTCTCCTGCTCCCGCGCGCCCGCGCCTGTGGGCCTCTCGATGATGTCGGTCAAGGTCGAACACCCCCGTGTTTCCCCGTTTTCACGTGTCCCGGCAACCTGGTCAGGCCGCCGTCACCTCGAAAGACTCCCGGCGTCTCGCCCCAGTTCCCTGAATGCCCCGTTCCGGGCAATTGTTTTCGGTCGTCTCGAAACGACCGGGACGCCCTGTTGTCGATGGCAGCCGTCACGACGGTAGACCGACCCTTGCGCAGGGCCGCCCCGGGGATCCTCACGGAACTCCCCGGGGCGTCCCGGCGTGCGGTCAGCGTGCCGCCGGCTCTGCCCGCCGGATGACGGCCGGTGCCAGGTCCGGCACGAAGCCGTGAGCGCGCCGGGCCAGGTCGGCAGCGCCGTAGCGGTGGCAGCCGCGGTGCCAGTTCAGAATGCCGGACATGTAGTTCTGCAGCTCCACGACATAGCCGTCCATGGTCGCGCGCGCCTCGTCGGACAGCTCGAAGTCGTCGTACAGAACGGGCAGTTCATGCGCGGCGACATGCTGGAACTGCCGCATGCGCTGGGTCATGAGGTCGTTCACGACTCGCACGGCCGTCGGGTAGTCACAGCCGAAGAAGCTCTGCACGACGAGGATGGCGTTGTGCAACTCGCCCTCGTACTGGATCTCCTTCTGGTACGAGAAGACGTCGTTGATGAGCATCGCGTAGTCGATGGCCGCGTTCTCCAGGGCGCGGACCGTGCCGCTGTTGTACACCTCGGGCGGGACCTCGGGGCCGTGGCCCATGCGGCACAGGTTCTTGGTGAGGTCTGCGCCGAAGGTGGCGCGGCGCATCTCCAGGTAGTCGACGGGATCCGGGACGCGGTGCTGGAGCTGGTTGGACAGCTCCCACAGCCAGCTCTCGGTCATCGTGTCCACGGCGGCGCGCAGGGTGCGCCGTTGCTCACGGGTCATCGCGGCCGTGGTGCGCGTCCACAGGTCGATCAGCCCGCGCTCCATGCCATTGACGGGGACGGGCAGTTCCTCGCCGTCGACCGGCATGCACGACGACAGCCGCTCGGTGCACAGCTTGGCCGCCGTGAGGTCGCGCCGGTGGCCGAAGACCAGCGGGTAGTAGTCGTCGCCGTAGGTGCCCCAGGCGAGCCACTGGGAACTGAGGTCCAGCGCCTCGGGCGTGGCGTCCGGGTCCAGGCCCGCCGCGCACAGCGGAAGGTCGTACGCCGCCAGCTTGTCCTCGTCCCAGACGCCCTCCTGGAGCATGCCCGCCTGGTGCATCCAGGGGGTGAGGCGACGGCGGGCGCCGTCCAGATGAGGGCTGAGCCGCACCTCGTAGGGCATGTGGAAATCGGGGATCAGCGATGGTCCCACGTGCTGGAAGGGGACATGGGTGTAAGCCCGCAGCCTCTCGGCGCCCGCGTCGGCGAGCAGACCGCGTACGTCGGCGGCGGATGTGCCGATACCTGACAGGCCGAGGGGGCGCTGCTTCGAGCGGGCACCCTGGTTCATGTAGCGGCTGGACCGCATGTGCCATTCGTGACCGCCGGACTGCCAGTCCTGAAGTCCCTGGGCGTAGGCGGCGACGGCCGCGACCTCGTCCGGGGTGAGGCTCCGGTCCAGGGCCAGCGCGGGCACTTCGGTGAGCGCGGTGTGCTCGAACTGGTGCAGCCGCGAGGTGAGGATGTCGTTGACGGCGTTGGCCGCCTCCTGCGTACCGCAGTCGAAGAAGGTCTCCAGGACGAGGATGCCGTTGCTGAGTTCGCCCTCCTCCTCGACCTCGCGCTGGTAGGAGAAGATGTCGTTGCGCAGATGGACCGCGTCGGAGAACGTCTCCATGAGCACGCGCAGCGGCCGCGTCCCGGCCACGGAGGCGGGTACTTCGGCGGTGGCGAACTCGACGAGCCCGGCCGACCAGGGGGCGCCACCGACCTTGCGGCGCATCTCGATGTACTCGACCGGGTTGGCGATCCGCCCTTCGTTGATGTTGGACAGCTCCCACAGGGACTCGCCCAGTAGATGCTCCGTCGCGACCGCGAACCGCCTGCGCCAGTCCAGGGACATCGACGGCACCGTGCGCGACCACAGGTCGGCGAGTCCGGCCTCGACGGGGTTCTGCGGCTCCGGTACGGGGACCGTGAGGTCGAGCGGCATGAACAGCGGCAGCCGGTCCAGGTAGGCCTTGCCACCCGCGCGGTCCTGGGTGCGCTTGAAGGTCTCCAGGAAGTGGTCGTCGAAGAAGAACACCCACACGTACCAGTCGGTGATGAGCGAGAGGGCCGGGCCGTCGCAGTCGGGGTGGGTGTACGCGCACAGCAGGCCGTAGTCGTGCGCGTCGAGGTCGGACTGTTCCCAGATGCCGGAGCCCTCCAGCATGCCCATGTCGCGCGCCCACTGAGTGGAGTGGGCCCGCGCCTCGTCGACATGCGGATTCAGCCGCGCGGCGTACGGCATGTAGAAGTGGGGGAGTTCGAACGGCTGCGTCATGGCCCGGCCCTACCCATGGCCCGGCCGGGACATCCGTGGGACAAAACATGATCACACCTTCGCGTGAATCCGGGGCGCGGAGCCTTTCCGCGGCCCCGACGACGACCGCTCTCCGGTGCGCACGCCCCCTTGCCGAGCCCTCTCCCCCACGCCACCGTGGTCGCATGACCTCCTTCGTGCTGCCTCATGAAGTACACGGCGACGGCGCCCACAAGGTGTTCGCGGTGCACGGCTGGTTCGCCGACCGTGCCGCGTACGCGGCGGTGCTGCCGGATCTCGATCGAGCGGCCTTCACCTATGCGCTGGTGGATCTGCGCGGGTACGGGAAGGCGAGGGAAGCGGTCGGCGCGTTCAGTACCGCCGAGGCCGCCGTGGATCTCGTGGAGTTGGCCGACCGGCTGGGCTGGGAGCGGTTCTCCGTGATCGGACACTCGATGGGCGGCACGGTCGCCCAACGGCTGCTGGCACTCGCCCCCGAACGGCTGCGCCGGATCGTCGGGGTCTCCCCGGTTCCGGCCTCGGGCCTGCCGCTCCCCGCCGACCAGTGGGAGCTGTTCGCAAACGCCGCGCACAGGCCGGACAACCGGCGCGCCATCATCGACATCACCACCGGCGGCCGACGCCCGGACGCCTGGCTGGACCGGATGGTCGCGCGGTCGCTGGCGCACAGTGACGCGAAGGCGTTCCGGGCCTGGCTGGACTCGTGGGCCTCGGAGGACTTCCACACGGAGGTCACGGGCTCGCCGGTGCCCGCGCTGGCCGTCATCGGAGCGCTGGACCCCGCGCTGTCCGCGGCCCTGATGCGCGAGACCTGGCTGAACTGGTACCCGCGGGGCGAACTGCTGGAGTTGCCGGCCGCCGGCCACTACGCGATGGACGAGACGCCCCTCGACCTGGTGCGGACGGTCGAGGACTTTCTGCGGGCCGAGGATGTCGCGTGAGCGTACGGCAGGCCCCGCCCGTCCCGGACGTCTTCGACCCGCGCCGGTACGCCGACGGGGTTCCCCATGCCGCGTACCGCACCCTGCGCGATCACCACCCGGTCGCCTGGCAGGACGAGCCGGAGGTGCTCGGCTGGCCCGCGGGACCCGGGTTCTGGGCGGTGACCCGGCACGCGGACGTGACGCGCGTACTCAAGGACTCACGTACGTACTCCTCGTGCCTCGGCGCCACGCAGATCCGCGACCCCGACCCGGACGACCTGCCGTTCATCCGGCGCATGATGCTCAATCAGGACCCGCCGCGGCACGGACGGCTGCGACGGCTGGTCAGCCGTGCCTTCACCCCGCGCCGTATCGACCGCTTCGCCTCCACCGCCCGCGATCGCGCCCGCGCCCTGTTCACCGACGCCCTCGAACGGGCACGCGCGGGTGACGGCACCTGTGACGTCGTGGCTGCCGTCACCGATGACTACGCCGTCCTCAACCTCACCGATCTGCTCGGTGTTCCGGAGTCCGACCGGGGCCTGCTGTTGCACTGGACGCAGCGTGTGATCGGTTACCAGGACCCGGACGAGTCCGGCGAGCCGCTACGGGACGCCGGGGGCGGTCCGGTGAATCCGCGCTCACCGGGCGCCCTGCGGGACATGTTCGCCTACGCGCGGCAACTGGCCGCGTACAAGCGGGATCACCCCGATGACGACATCATGACCACCCTCGCCACCGACCCCGAACTCACCGACGGCGAACTGGAGATGTTCTTCTTCCTGCTGACGATCGCGGGCAATGACACGGTGCGCAGTGCGGCGCCTGGCGGCCTTCTGGCGCTTGCCGAGCATCCGTCTGCGTACCACGGACTACGTCTACGCTCCGATCACCTGCCCATTGCCGTCGACGAGTTGTTGCGTTGGCATCCACCCGTCCTCAGCTTCCGGCGGACCGCGGCCGCCGACACCGAGTTGGCCGGCCGGCGCATTCGCAGGGGCGACAAGGTGGTCGTCTTCCATGCGTCAGCCAACCGTGACGAGCGCGTCTTCACCGCACCTGACCGGCTCGACCTGTCCCGGACGCCGAACCCGCATGTCTCCTTCGGGGACGGCCCGCATGTCTGTCTGGGCGCGCACTTCGCCCGGCTGCAACTCCATGTGCTCTACGAGGAGGCACTGCGGGTCCTGCCTGCTCTCCGTCTCGCCGCGCCGCCCAGAAGACTCGTCTCGAACTTCATCAACGGCATCAAGTCGCTGCCCCTGGTGGTGGTCTGACGGTCACCAGTCGATAGGGATCAAGACGCCGTCAGCACCATGCGGAAGCGCGCCGCACCCGAGAGCATGCGGGCGAAAGCGGTGTTGACCTCGTCGAGCGGCGCTGTCTCGACCATCGGGCGGACACCGGTGCGGGCACTGAAGGCCATGGTCTCCTCTACTTCCTGCGCCGTGCCCGACGCGTGCCCGTTCACGGACTGGCTGCCGGTGATGAGCTGCAGGGGTGTCACCTGGATCGGCTGATCCGTGACGCCGATGACGACCAGCTGACCGCGCGGCGCGAGTCCGTCGATCGTCGCGGACATGGCATCGGAGCTGGCCGCGGTGCCGAGGACGACCTTCGCTCCGCCCAGTTCCTTCAGTGCCTGCGCGGGGTCGGAGGCCGTGCTGTCGATGTAGTGGTCCGCGCCCAGCCGCCGCGCCAGGGACTCCTTGTCCTGACCGCGGGCGATCGCCACGGTCTCGAATCCCATCTTGGCGGCGTACTGGACGCCCAGGTGCCCCAGGCCACCCACGCCCAGCACCGCGACGAGATCACCGGCGCGCGCGGCGCTGTTACGCAGTCCCATGAAGGTCGTCACGCCCGCGCACCCGAGCGGTGCGGCATCAGCCGCGTCGAGGCCCGCCGGAATGTGTGCCAGGGCCTCTACGGGCGCGACCATGTGGGTGGCGTATCCGCCGTCGTAGGACAAGCCGGGGACCTTCAGATTGAGGCAGCTGATGAAGTCGCCCTGGCGACAGGGGCGGCAGTGGCCGCACTGCCCTCCGAACCAGCCGACCCCGACCCGGTCACCGACTTCCCAGCCACTCACCCCCTCTCCCACGGTGTCGATCCGGCCGGCCACCTCGTGCCCCGTCACAAGAGGAAAGGTGATGCCGGGAAAAGGAGCCTGCACGAACATCGCGTCGGTATGGCAGATACCGGAAGCCTCCACGGCGATACGCACGTGTCCCGGTCCCGGCTGCGGCAAGTCCCGCTCGACGATCTCGAACTTTCCTCCGGGCTCGACCACCTGGGCCACTCGCATGACGGACATGGCTTCCCTTTCCTTGCGGTTCACAGTGGCTCCCTGACCACGGAGGGGACCACTCCGTATTCGCGCTCAGTGACTCAGTAAAGCGCGCGCCACCGCTTCTTCCCCGGAGCGCCACTTCTCTGTCCCGAGGTCCAGGAAAGGACGGCCGCCCCCGGCTTGGCGGGCGCGGCCGTCGGCTGGGGCTCAGTTGACCTCGACCACCGGGTTGCCGGGCAGGCTGGTGTCGGTGACCGGGGCGTACTTCGCCGTGAAGTAGCCGTCGTTGAAGCACAAGGACGTGCCGGAGACCTTGGTGAAGTGCTGGCTGTCGAAGGCGAGGCTCTGGTCGGGGTTGTTCGCGGTGCCGGTCAGGCTCGGGGCCCGGTAGACACAGGTGATCGTGCCGAGCAGGGTGCTCAGCTTCACCGTGGTCTGGATGGTGGAGCCGGCCGCGGGGGTGACGGTGACCGTGCCGTCGGAGGCGACCTTGGTGGTGTAGGGCAGGTTGTCGACGGTGATGCCGCTGACCTTGAGAACACCGGCGACGTTACTGGTGCAGTTGTCGAAGGTGTGACCGGTGAGTGACTCGGTGGCGGTGCCCGGTGCGGCGGGGTTGTCGGTGACGGTGGCGGTGAACGCGGACGAGGTGCAGGAGACGCCGCTGGTACCGGTGGCGCTGGAGTAGAGCGTTGCCGCGGTAACGCCGGTGAGCGACGCGTTGAGGACGTCGCCGACTGCGACGGCGGTGCCGTCGGTGGTGGTGAGCACCGCGCCGCTCGCGGAGGCGGGGGACGCCGCGGCCACGGCGAGTGCGGCGGTGGCGCCGACGAGGGCGAGCAGGGATCTGGTCGTACGCATGGGGGATACCTCTTCTCCGAAGTGGGGTCGGTGAGGTGGTACGACACTGCCGGCCCATGACGCCTTCTCCGTACGTGACGGGCCGACAGCGACGGGCGGGACACCGAGGGGCGGGCCGCAGACAGGGAGGCGGCCGTGTCGGTGCCACGGGGGGGACGGTGGATCGCGGCCATGCGAAGGATCGCGCATCGTGCACCGCGCGTGTGGAGGGTGTCACCGACGCCCCTGGGAGGCGATGCCGGGAGGGTGACGTGCGCCGTGCGACGGATCCGACGCCACGGATCCATGGTAATTCAGAGGCTGTTGTAGACCTGATGCAGCGTCAACGTCAAGTTGCAGCACCGAAGTTGGCCATTCCGGCGGCGATACGCAGGTGGGCCGGGAATTCAGGTCCGGCGGCCTGCGGGCGTCACTCACGGACACACCGCACAGTCAACACCTCTGCGTCACAACTCCTTGACCCCGACTGTAACCACGGGTAACTTCCACGGCGGCCACTGCCGCGCCACGAGAACGCCCTCGCACGCGCCGGGAGGTGCGAGGAGGCGTGCACGGCAGGCGCTGTCCGCGCCAGGACAACGTGCCAGTGAAGCCCTACTTGCATTGACTATGCCCAGGAGCAGACATGGCCTCGTCCCCGGACGTCACGGCGTCCACCGGTTCCACCCCTGAGCCCTCGGAAGGCGGCACAGCCGCCCAGGAGGCACCCGAAAGACGCGGAAGAGTCCGCCTGCGCCGCACCGCGGTGATGGCGGTGCCCGCCACCCTGATCGCCGCGGGTCTTGCGATCATGACCGCCCAGGGAGCGCTGGGTGTGCAGTTCGCCATCTCCGGCATGCCCTTCACGGTCACCGCCACGAACCTCGACGGCACCGGCTTCGAGCAGTTCGGCTCCCTCGACAACATGGCCAAGAACAGCCCGAACGCCGGCGACACGGGCGGCCAGGTACTGGTCGTCACCTCCGCGATCAAGAACGCGACGCTCACCAAGCTGTGCCAGAGCGTCAACCTCGGCGGCACGAACCTGCTCATCACCGCGGGCGACGGCGCGACCCCGGTGACCGCGCAGGATCTGACCACCGACTCGACCGAGCTGTCGGGCGACGCCGCGTTCAACAACATCGAGATCGGCAACGACGGGAGCAAGCTGAACAAGGCCAACGCCAAGGCCAGGAAGGGCATGTTCAGCCAGCAGGCCGACACCGTGCACATCGCCAACCTGCGGCAGACCAACTACGCCACCACGGCTGGGGTGTTCAAACTGCCCGGGCTCAAGCTCCGCTTCAGCGACACGGGGTGCTGATGGCCCGGCCGAGAGCCGCGTTCCGGCAGTGGCGGGCCCGGCGTCCCTTCTGGGGCGGGCTGCTGCTGACGCTGGCCGGTGCGGAGATCCTCCTCACCGAGAAGGCGTCGCTGAAGGTGGTCATGCACGTCGGCATGCAGGGCCTGGCGGGGTATCTGCTGCCGACGGTGATGCTGCTGTGCGGTCTGCTGATCCTCTTCAACCCGGCCCAGCGGCTCTTCTACTCGGTCATCGGCATCCTGCTCTCCCTGGGCACCTGGCTCACGTCCAACCTGGGTGGCTTCCTGATCGGTCTGCTGCTGGGCGCGACGGGCAGCTGTCTGACCTTCGGCTGGCTGCCGGACCAGGAGCCGCGCCGCGGCCTCCTGCGCCGCCGTCGTACACGGGCCGCCACCGCCGACTCGGCCGCGTCCTGACCCCTGTGCCCCTCGGCGGGCGGGTTCCGGCTCCGTACCACACGGGGCTCCCCACCGGTTCCCGCCCGCCGAGGCCGTACGCCCACCACGCCCGGTGCGCGGCCGGCTCCGGCAGGCCGACCCCCTACAGCCTTCCGCGTACACCTCCCCGACGGCTCGGCTCGGCTCAGGCTTCCCGCTTCGACGTCACGGTGAACCGCGCCCCGTCGGGATCAGCCAGCATCGCCTCCTGCGCGCCCTCCTCCCACAGCAGGACCTCACCGCCGTGCGCACGGGCGGCCCGAACACAGGCGTCGAGGTCGGTGACCGCGAAGTGGACCTGCCAGTGTGGGCGGATCGTGGGATCGGGCGCCGCCTCCACCGCTCCGGAGTGGATCCGTGCCACCGCCACTCCGTCGCTGCGCAGGACCACCTCGTCACCGTCGTAGTGGACCTCGCAGCCGCTGCGCGCGGCGGCCCACTGAAGGACCTCCCCGTAGAACATGGCGGCGTCGAAGGCATCGCGGGTGTGCAGCCGGATGAAGGTGGGAGCGGCCTCGCGCCACTGCTGCCAGCCCGTCACGAGCGGGCCTTCCCAGACACCGAAGACTGCACTGTCGCGGTCCGCGAGCACGGCCATCCGGCCGGGCGGGACGGCGATCGGCCCGACGGCCGCCGTCCCGCCGCGCTCCCGGCAGCGGGACACCGCTTCGTCGGCGCTGGCCACCGCGAAGTACGGGGTCCAGGTGACGGCCATCTGCCACATCGAGGAGACGGCCGCGATCCCGGCGACGGGGACCCCGTCCACCAACGCCACCCGGAAGCGGTCACCGAGGCTGTCCGGCTGCCACTCCCAGCCGAACACGGCCTGGTAGAAGCCCTCCGCGGCCTCGACGTCGCGTGCGGTCAGGCTGACCCAGCACGGTGCGCCGAACACCGAGTGACCGGGGCGCTCCCCCCATTCGCGTGCCTCGTTCTTGACCATGACCACACCGCCCGGTTCCCGGAGGCAGGTGCCGTACGCCTCCTCCGTCGTTCGCTCAGGGCCCCCCGGGTACCCCGCGCACCCTTGCAAGGATGCGTCACCGGGCGCCGGTCGTCATCCGGAGACCCGTCGCCCGACACAGTAAGGCAGGACAAGTGTACGGAGAGTCACCTTCCGTGGAGGTGAGTGGAGCGCCGTCATCCGGGTGATGGATGGGCGATGGGCGACCGGAGCGAGGCTCCACGGTCACCCAGGACGACGCGGGCGCCACGCCCCTGGAGGAGGGCGAGGGCACCCGCGTCGATCCGTTCGCGGCCGTCAGTCCAGGCCGGCCGACTTCAGCCAGGCCTTCGCGACGTCGAGCGGGTCCTTGTTCTCGAGCTGCACCTGAGCGTCCATGTCCAGCAGCGCCGCAGTGTCCAGCTTGGCCGAGACCGCGTTGAGCGCGGCGACGCCCTCCTTCGACAGCCCCGACTTGTACGCCAGCGGCTGCACGTTCTCGAGCCCGAAGAGGTTCTTCGGGTCCTGGAGGACCACGAACTTCTCCTTGGTGATGGTGGGGTCCGTGGTGAAGAGGTCCGCGGCCTGCACGGTGTTCTTCGTCAGCGCCGCCTGGGTCAGCGGACCGCCCGCGTCGAGCGCCTTGAAGGACTTGAACTTCAGCCCGTAGGTCTTCTCCAGGCCCACCAGGCCCTGCTGACGGGTCTGGAACTCCGGCGAGCCGCCGAAGACCATGTCCTTGGCGGCGTCCTTGAGGTCCGCGATGCTGGACTTGTCGGTGAGGTGGTACTTCTTCGCGGTGGCCGCGTTGACGGTGACGGAGTCCTTGTCCTGCGCGGGCGCCGGTTCGAGGAGCGTCAGCTTGGAGTCGAGCTTGGCGTTGATGGCCGCCGTCGTGGCGGCGAGCGTCTTCGGCGCGGCCTCCTTGTCGAGGTATGCCAGCAGCGCGCCGTTGTACTCGGGCAGGACCGTGATGGAGCCGTTCTTCAGCAGGCCGTATGTGGTCTCGCGGCTTCCGATGTTCGGCTTGTAGGTGACCTTGATGCCCTTGGCCTTGAGTGCCTCGCCGTAGATGTCGGCGATCAGGATGCTCTCGGCGAAGTTGTTGGAGCCGACGACGACCGCGTCGCCGCTCGCCTTGCCTTCCGAGAGCGGGTCGGACTTGTCGTCGGAGGACGAGCCACACCCCGCGAGCAGTGCCGTCGTGGCGGCGAGTGCGACGGCGGCCGCGCCGGGGAATCTCCTGCTGGACATGCTGGTGTTCGCGGTAGAAGTCACGGTTCCCGTTCCGGGCTCGGGGATGGGGCGGGGCATGGCACAGGTGTGCGGAGCATGGAAACCGCACACCATTGATCCAATCCAGCCCGTTCTCGGTCAGTCAAGAGCATTCTGATCACCGATTGGCCTCGATGCGCGGCCAGTTGTGAACGTCCGGTCATGGAGAAGTGAGGGCCGGACCGTGACGGAACCACGCGCTCTTTGTAATGGATTCTTGACGTAGTGCAACCTGATCAAGGTCCTGAAGAGGCGATAGTCTCCCGGAAACCGACGGCGCGCCGCGTTGCGGAACGAGCACGGAGTCCCGGTCCTCCTTGTGCCGTTCCGCGCCGGCCCCAACCGGTTCCGCTGGTGACCCCGGCCGATCGATTACGGCCACGTGAGAACTTCGCACGTCCGAAGACGCCCTCGAAGGAGGCTCGGTGTCCACGAACGAGGTGGACGCGTCGGCCCGGCCGGCGCCGTCGCCGCCCAGGGGCGGTATACGCGGCTTCGCCGACCGATGGCCGTTCAGACGCAAGCTCAACGTCCTCGTCGGCGTGCCGCTCGCCATGCTCGCCGTGCTGCTCGCGTTCATCATCACCGACCAGGTGGGACAGGCGCGCAGCGCGGCCTCGGCGGCCCAACTCGTCCGTGACAGCGGGCAGGTCGCGGTCCTCGTCGACCGGGTGGAGCGCGAACACCAGCAGGCCATCCTGCTCTCCGTGCGGTACGAGTCGGCTGCCCGCGGCACGGAGCCCTCGCTCGCCGCCTACCGTCGAGCGCAGAAGGCCGTGGACTCCCAGGTACAGAAGGTCCGCACCACCTTCGGCGACCGGCTGCCGCAGACCGAGGCGCAGGCCCTCAAGGAGGTCGAGGGTCTGACCAGCCTGCGTGAGCAGATCTCGCGGGACTACATGCCCGCTGACGCCATCGACCCGGCCTACACCAACGCCGCCAAGGGACTGATCGACGGTCTCGGCCTCGACCGCAACGCCGCGTTCGCGGCCACCTTCACCGGCAATCTGCTCGACTCCCTGCTGCGCGCCGACTCCGCCCACAGCGCCTTCGAGACCAGCGTGTTCTCGGCGAGCACCGGTGACAGCAACGCCCTCATCGAGTTCACGAACGCCGTCGGCTCCTACGAGCTGTACACCTACCAGGCGGACCGTTTCGCGCGATTCGCCACCGAAGAGCAGGCGGACGAGCTCTCCTCCATCGAGCGCAGCACGGCACAGCGGGCGATCGCCCAGACGTACGCCGAGCTCCAGGTCGACCCCAGCGCGCTGCAGGCGACCACCCCGGCCGAGATCCGCCGGGCGTTCGAGGGCGCCCTGAGCAAGTATCCCGACTACCCGAAGCAGGCCGAGAGCCGGCTGAACATCACCGCCTCGCTCATCGGCCAGATCGCCGACCGCGCTCATGACGCATCCAACGACGCCTGGTGGCGTGCCGGTCTGCTGCTCGGCCTCGCGATCCTCGGCTTCGTCCTGTGGCTCGCCTTCTCGGTGGCGGTGCGCCTCTCGGTGGTCCAGCCGGTCCAGGCGCTCACCGACGCCGCCCAGCAGGTCGCCGAGGTGGCCGGGCGCGAACTGGCCCGTGTGGCCGACGACGACGCCGAGGACGCCGGTCCGCCGCGGCTGCGCCAGGTGCCGGTCACCGTACGGGACGAGATCGGGGAACTCGCCGAGGCGTTCAACCATGTGCAGTCCACCGCAGCCGCCCTGTTGGAGCGTCAGGTGCTCACCCGCCGCAACGTCGCCGAGATGTTCGGCAACGTCGGACGCCGAGTCAGCAACCTGACCACCCGTCAACTCTCGTTGATCGACGCGGTGGAGCGAGGGGAGACCGACCCCGCGCTGCTCGAACGCCTCTACTCCATCGACCACATCGCCGTACGGCTGCGACGCAACGCCGACAGCCTGATGCTGCTCGCCGGGATCCGCGAGACGGTCCTGGACGCCGGCCCCACCGCGCTCTCCAACGTCGTGCGCGCGGCGCTCGGCCAGATCGAGGACTTCCAGCGGGTACGGCTGCGCACCGGCACCGAGGTCATGGTGGAGCCCGACATCATCGGCGACCTGACGCTGATGATCGCCGAACTCCTTGAGAACGCCGTCGCGTTCTCGCCCGCGGGCAGCCCCGTCGAGGTCGCGGTGAGCACGGCCGGTTCGGGCGCGATGATCGAGGTCGCCGACCACGGCCTGGGCATGAGCGCCGAGCGGCTCGCCGAGGAGAACACCCGGCTGATCCGCCGCGAGCGTCTGGACGTCGTACCGACGAAGGTGCTCGGCCTGTTCGTGGTGGGCACGCTGGCGCGCCGCTGGGAGGTGGGGGTCGAGCTGTCCCGTACGCCCGGCGGCGGCGTCACCGCGACGGTCGAGATCCCCTCGTCGCTGCTGCTGACGATGAGCCCGGTGACCGCACAGGCGCCGGGCACGGTGCCCGGCCGGACGGCGGCGCAACCGTCGGCCGGCGGCCCGGTGCCGTCGCCGGGGCTCACCGCGAAGGGCTCCGGGTCCGCGATACGACCCGCCACCGCGGCGGACGGACCTTCGGCCGCCGATCGGCCCGCCGCACTCCCGGCCGACGGTGTCACCGGCGCACAGCCCACCCCGCTGCCCCGGCGGATTCCCCGCCGGGAGCAGGATTCGGCGGCCGGGGAGACGACCGCGCACCCCGTGGACCGTGCGGGCCTCGGCGAACGGATGGCCGGATACGACGGCATGGACAGCGAAGGCCCCTCCGCGCCGCTCGGCCGTTCGGTCCCACCGGACCCCACCACCCTTCACGATCACGCCGAGGACCCCCCGCTGGTTCCCCGCCCCAGGTCCGGAGAACCGGCCCCGGTTGCCCGCACCGGTCCCCGGAAGACGGCACCCTCCCCCGCCCAGGACCCACCCGGCGGCCCCCGCCCCCTGCGCCGGCGTGTCCGGGGCGCGACACTGCGAACCACCGGGTCCGATGCCACCCAGCAAGCGGCGCGGCAGGCCCCCCGGCCCGCCGACGCGGACGAAGTCCGTTCCGCACTCGAGGAGTTCGAGGCAGCCGTGGAGCGCGCCCACCGTGACAGCGCCACCCGGCCCGTCCCGCACGAGCACGACAGGCACGACAGGCACGACCAGAACCACCTCCCGGAAGGAGCGGAGCAGTGAGCACGTCGACAGGTGAGACTCCGGCAGGAGACACCACGCCGGCCGATCTGCAGGCCGCCGCAGCCGACTTCACCTGGCTGCTCAACCGTTTCGCGACCGAGACCGCCGGCGTCGTCGACGCCATCGCCGTCTCCTCCGACGGGCTGCTCATCGCCGTCTCCCAACTGCGCGAGCACGCCGACTCGGAACGGCTCGCCGCCATCGTCTCCGGCATCACCAGCCTGGCCGCCGGCGCGTCCGGCAACTACGGACTGGGCGGCCTCAACAAGGTCATCATCGACCTGGAGGGCGGCCATGTCCTGGTCTCCGCGATCGGCAGCGGCGCCGTTCTCGGCGTGGTCGCCGACAAGGAGGCCAAGCTGGGCAACATCGCCTACGAGATGACCCTGTTCGCCAACCGGGCCGGTGCCGCGCTCAGCCCCCAGCTCGTGCTGGAGCTGAAGAACAGCGTCGGCACCGTGTCAACGGGGTGACCGGTATCGCCCCGGTCCAGGAAGGACAGAACACCCATGGCGGACGGCCGCACTCCGCGCGGTGCCGACGAAGACGGCTCCACACCGCCGGACCTGGTGGGGCCCGCCCCCGCCGTACGGCCGTTCCTGGTCACCGCCGGCCGGGTGGCGCCCACCGCGTCCGGCCGGCCGATCCCGGTCGAGACCCAGGTGGTGGCCACCCCCGCGGGACTCGAGGCGCTCGACCGGCTCTCCTTCGAGCAGCACGACATCGTCGCCGCGTGCCGGCGACCGCAGTCCATCGCGGAGATCGCGGCCCGGCTGCGGCTGCACCTCAACGTGGTCCGGGTCCTCGCCGAGGACCTGCGCGCCGCCGGGCAGTTGACGGTGCACGTGCCACACACCGACGTCACTCGCGACGCATCCGTCCTGCGCAGGGTTATCGATGGCCTCCGGGCCATCCCCGACTCCCGGGGGGTACTCCGTGACACCGACTGAACCGGCCGCCCTCCCCCAGGCTCTCGGCTCCGCTCGAGCAGGGGGGACCGCCGTACGGCCGCCGCTGCCGGTCAAGATGGTGATCGCAGGCGGCTTCGGCGTGGGCAAGACCACCGCCGTCGGCTCGATCTCCGAGATCGAACCGCTGACCACCGAGGCGGCCATCACCGAGGTCGCGGCGGGCGTGGACGACCTCACCCACACCCCGCGCAAGACCACGACCACGGTCGCGATGGACTTCGGCTGCATCACCATCGACCCGACCCTGAAGCTGTACCTGTTCGGCACGCCCGGTCAGGACCGGTTCGGCTTCATGTGGGACGACATCGTCGAGGGCGCGGTGGGAGGGCTCGTCATCGTCGACACACGTCGTCTCGACGACTGCTACGCGGCCGTGGACTACTTCGAGCACAGGCAGATCCCGTTCGCGGTGGCCCTCAACGCCTTCGACGGCAGGGTCGAGTACGACGTCGACCAGGCCCGCTGGGCGCTGGACGTCTCCGAGCACGTCCCGGTCATCGTCTTCGACGCCCGCGAACGCGGCTCGGTCCGTGACGCGCTGCTCGTCGTCCTGGAGCTGGCGCTGGCGCGCAGCGGCGGCTGATCCACGGTACGGAGAGCGCGGGCCCGGGACGGCGGGGAGGCCGTCCCGGGCCCGTGTTCCGTTCGGCAACCGGTAGGGCTTGGTCAGCCGCTCCTGCGGACGCCCTGCGACACCGTGATCCGGGCGACCGCCCAGAACAGCCCGAGCGTCGTGAGCGCCATCACGGCCACCAGCGTGGCGCCGCCGACCACCTTCTCGTAGTTCTTCTGGTAGAGCCCGTCGATGATGTACCGGCCGAGGCCGCCGAGGCCGACGTACGCGGCGATGGTGGCGGTGGAGACGATCTGGATGGCCGCCGAGCGCAGGCCGCCGAGGATCAGCGGCAGGGCTCCGGGCAGTTCCACCTGGAACAGGATCCGCGTCTCGTGCATGCCCATGCCCCGCGCCGCGTCCACCGGTGAGGGGTCCACGGAGCGGACCGCCTCGTAGGTGGTGACCAGGATCGGTGGGATGGCGAGGACGACCAGCGGGATCATCACGGGCGTCAGCCCGAACCCGAGCCAGGTGACCATCAGCACCAGCAGTCCGAAGGTGGGCACGGACCGGCTGCCGTTGGCGGCCAGCGCGAGGACGTTGCCGCCACGCCCGTAGTGACCGGTGACCAGCCCGATCGGCAGCGCGATGACGGCGGCGATCGCGAGTGCTTCCAGGGAGTACTGGATGTGCTCCGACAGGCGGGTGGGGATGCCGTCGTATCCGTGCCAGTGGGACCCGTCGCTGAAGAAGGCGTGGATGAAGTTCAGGACGTTCATCGGGCTGACTCCTCCAGGGCGGGCACGGCCGCGTCGGTCCGGCTCGCGGCGGCCTTCCGTGCCCCACGGCTCGCGCCGCCCGGCATCCAGGGAGTCAGCAGGACGCGGACCAGGACCAGCACGGTGTCGACGAGGATCGCCAGGACCGCCGTCGTGACCACCGAGTTCACCGCGTACACGGGCCGGTGGTAGATGTTCGCGTCGTTGAGCAGGTTGCCCAGTGCTCCCTGGTTACCGATCAGCATGCCGACGCTGACCAGACTGATGCTGGACACGGTCGCCACCCGCAGCCCGGCGATGATCGCGGGCACGGCGATCGGCAACTGGACCTGGAGGTAACGGCGTACGGATCCGAAGCCCATCGCGCTGGCGGCGTCGAGCGTCTCCTGCGGCACCGAGCGGACGCCGTCCACGATCGCCGGGACGAGGACGACCAGGCTGTAGACGGAGAGCGGGATCATCACGGTGGTCTCGCTCATGCCGGTGTAGTCGATGAGGATGACGAAGAAGGCCAGCGACGGGATGGCGTACAGCACCGTCGTCACCCCCAGCACCGGCGGGTACAGCCAGCGGAAGCGCACACAGAGCTGGGCGAGTGGCAGCGAGACGACCAGACCCGCCAGGACCGGGATCAGTGCCTCCCTCAAGTGCAGGCCGATCAGCCCGAAGTAGGTGTTCTGAAGGTCGCTCGGGATGTGGAAGAAGCCGTTCATCCGGCGACCGTCGCGTCCGTACGCCCCTCGGCGTGGGCGGCGCGGATGGCCGCGCCGATGGCCTGCTGGGAGACCACCCCGGCGACCCGCCCGGTGCCGTCCACGGCGACGGCCCAGCCGGTGGGCGAGAGTACGGCCCCGTCGAGCGCGGCCCGCAGCGAGTCCTTTGCGTACTCGAACGGCCTTCCGTACGGAAGCAGTTGGCCGGGGGCAATGTCACCGGCGACCAGGTCCTCGGGCTCGCTCCAGCCCAGTGGCCTGCCATCGAGGTCGGTGACGAGCAGGTACGGCGTCTCGCCCGTCGCGCGGGAGGCGATCTGTTCGGCGGAGGAGTCGACGGCGACGATCGGCGCCTTCTTCAGCTCGAGGGTCTCGGAGGTGAAGAACGACAGCCGCCGGATGCCGCGGTCCGCGCCGAGGAAGTCCTCCACGAACGCGTCGGCGGGCGAGGAGAGAAGTTCGGCGGGCGGCGCGAACTGGGCGAGCCGGCCGCCGGTCCGCATCACGGCGACAATGGTGCCGAGCCGGATCGCCTCATCGATGTCATGAGTGACGAAAACGATGGTCTTGCCCAACTCGTCCTGGATCCGCAGGAGTTCCTCCTGGAGGCCCTTGCGTACGACCGGGTCGACGGCGGAGAACGGCTCGTCCATCAGCAGTACCGGCGGGTCCGCGGCGAGTGCCCGTGCCACACCGACACGCTGCTGCTGTCCACCGGAGAGCTGGTACGGGTATCGCTTGGCGAGCGAGGCGTCGAGCCCGACCCGTTCCATCAACTCCCGCGCTCGGGAGCGGGCTTTGTCCTTCTTCCAGCCGAGCAGCCGGGGCACGGTCGCGATGTTGTCGACGATGGTGCGGTGTTGGAAGAGTCCGGCGTTCTGGATGACGTAACCCATGGACCTCCGCAGCGAGTTCACCGGCTGCTGACTGACATCGACGCCGTCGAGCGTGATCGTGCCCTCGCTCGGCTCGACCATCCGGTTGATCATGCGGAGGGTAGTCGTCTTGCCACACCCGGAAGGGCCGACAAGCACGGTGATCGAGCGGTCCGGAATCTCCAACGACAGCCGGTCGACCGCCACCGTGCCGTCCGGATACCGCTTGGTGACTGAATCTATCCGTATCAAAACGCCGAATGCCCTTCGGGTGTGGCAGGAGCGGCCTGATCCCGGCCGTTGTCGTACGGGTCGCTGCCGGGAGAGTCTAGACGGCGAGTGGTGCGGCTCCACGGCGGGTGACGTCGTGCCACCTGTCGTGACTCCACCCACGCGTGACCGCGTGGGCTTCCATCGTCGGTGGCCAGGCCGCCACGCAGAGGGCCAGCCCGGCCCTGTGCAGAACGTTCAAGGCGCCTACGCGGTCGGCGTTGTCCACCAGACCGCACGCGGTGCAGAACCATGCACCCAGGCCAAAGCAACCCAGAGAAGCCATTCCCCACCCCGCTCAAGCGGGGCATCCCCTGGCTAGGCCCTGATGGAACGGGATCGTGATGCGGACGATCAGCGACCGGACCGCTGGCCGATGTCCGCGTCATCCGGCGAGCCGAGAGCCTTCAGGAGGGAGGTCCCCACTTCGCCGACGCCCCACCCGTACGCCTGCTTGTGCACCTCCAGTACGAAGAAGGAGTCCGTGGCAAGGATCCCGTCGATCAGAGGCAGGCGCCGCGTCATCAGGTCGGCGAAGTGGGCGGTGTCCCGGCAGATCACCTCGGCCATCACGTCGAACCCGCCCGCCGTCATGATCACGTACGCGGTCTCGGGAAGCTCCCGCAGCGCACGGCAGACCGCCTGGGCCGTACCGGGCCGCACTCGGATGCCGATCAACGCCATGCGGTCGAACCCGATCGTCAGCGGGTTGGCGATGCCGACGATCCGCAGGATGCCGGCGTCCGTCAGCCGCTGCACCCGGTAGCGGACGGAGGAAGCCGGGATGCCCACGTCCGAGGCGATCAGACTGTAGGCGCGCCGCCCCTCGGTCTGGAGAACGGCGATGATGCGTCGGTCGATGTCGTCGAGCAGGCTCGGGGAGGACATACGGCGACTCCGGAGGTGGCGTCAAAGCGGCTGAACCGGGCCGGTGGCCGTCCCCTCGAAGCGGGCACGGCCACCGCTTTGGGCGGTACGGGGTACTGAGCCCCGGGAAGCGAGCCGGCCACAAGCCCGGATCAGAGGCTCATGACGCCCGTACGGAGGTCGGACATGTCGAGCAGGGTGTGCTTGCCGCCGATGCGGCCCCAGCCGGTGCCTCGGTTGCCCGCGCCCCCGAACGGCATGTTGATGTCCCAGAAGCAGGTGCTGTCGTTGATCACGACCTGACCGACGGCCAGCTCCTCGACGAACCGGTAGGCGGCGGCGATGTTCTGGGTGAAAACCGCGCCCTGTAGGCCGAGTTCGTCGTCATTGGCGATGCGCAGCAGCTCGTCGTCGCTCCCGCCGGTGATGATCGGAACCACCGGGCCGAAGGACTCCTCGCGGGACAGCAGGCTGTCCTCGGGCACGCCGTCCACTATGGTGAACTCGTAGTAGAGATCGGTCGGTTGACCTGTGCGGCGCTGCCCGCCGAGCAGGATCCGCGCGCCGCGCTCCCGCGCGTCCGCCATGTGCCGGTCCATCTTGGCCGCGACGCCCTCGTTGTTGAGCGGGCCGAGGTTCGTCGCCGCTTCGAACGGGTCACCGAGGACGACGTCCTCAGCGGCGCGCAGCACGGCCTCGACGAAGCCGTCGTGCGCGTCAGCGTGGACGACCACCCGTTCCGTGGCGCAGCACACCTGACCGGAGCAGAGGTACGCGCCGTACACCGCGGCGCGCGCCGCCGCATCCACGTCGGCGTCGGCGAGCACCACCAACGGGCCGTTGCCCGAACACTCCATGACGGAGCGCTTGAGGCCGGCGGCAGCCGCGATCTTCGCGCCGGTCGCCGAGGAACCGATGAAGCCGATGGCGTCGACACCGGGGTGGCGTACCAGCATGTCCCCGGCCGTGCCCTCACCGGGCAGGATGTTCACCAGGCCCGCCGGTACCCCCGCCTCGACGATCGCCTCCATGGCCTTCAGCACGGTCAGCGGGGTGTTCGCCGGCGGCTTGATGACATGTGCGTTCCCTGTGGCCAGGCCTGGGGCGACGAACTCGGCGAACATCAGCAGCGGGAAGTTCCAGGGAGTGATGATGCCCCAGGTGCCGACCGGCCGGTAGAAGGTCCACATCCGCTTGCTGCTGTCGGTGGACGGCATCGTCTCGCCGTGCAGGCGCACCGCGTCCTCGGCGTGCAGGTGGAACAGTTGCGCCGCCTCCTCGATGTCGGCGACGGACTCGGCGAGCGGCTTGCCCTGCTCCAGCGTCTGCAGACGGGCCAGTTCGTCCACGCGCGCTGACAACGCGTCGCCGACACGGTGACAGATTTCCGCCCGCTTCCAGACGTTGACTCTCGCCCAGGCCTGCTGTGCCTCGTTCGCGGCCTTCACGGCGATGTCCAGGTCCGTGGCGGAGGGGAGCGGAATGGTGCCGATGCGCGCGCCGGTCACCGGGCTGATCACGTCGTAAGTCTCGGTACCGGTGCTGTCGGCGTATTCGCCGTTGATGAAGAACGGGTGCGCGGCAGACATGAGGACCCCTTCTGGTGCGAACGTGGAAGAGCACGAGGGAGTGATGCCCCACACCATCGGTTGGACAATCGAAGGCTGTCAATGGGTCGGAACCGGCAACCCCAAGGCTGATCGCTTGCTGAATGAGCAGGTTCAAGCCGTTGACACTGCGAAATCACCAGCCCTACGATCCGGGGCTCATAGCCCCCGGCACTGTCTTCCGGCTCTTCTCTCCCGCTCTGCCCTGGCGCTTCTCCCTCCCGCTCTGCCCCGGCACTCCGCTCCCGCACCGCCCCGGCACCGCCTTCCCGCTCTCCGCCCGAAGAAGGGGACACCCATGTCCGAGCTGTTCGAGCAGCCTGCCCTTGCCCGAAAGATGCGCTGGTACGACGGGTTCGCGATGTCGCTGACCATGCCGGCCGCACTCATCGCATCGCTGGGGGCCTCCATCGGGGGGCTCGGCGCGTGGGGCGCAATCGCCCTGTGGGCGGTGTCGATGGTGCTGGCCACCGCCACCAACTGGATCTACACCGAGATGGCCGCGATGTTCCCCGAGTCCTCGGGCGGTATCGCGCACTACGCCACCGAGGGCTGGCGCAGCCGGATCCCCCAAGTCGGTGCCGTGGCCGGTATCGGCTACTGGCTCCCCTGGACCACCGCCCTGTCGGTGTACGCCGGGATCATCGGCTCCCTGGTGCAGGCGCAGTGGTTCCCCGACCAGACCTGGAAGCTCGACCTGGGAGTGGCGGAGCTGAGTCTGCCGATCGTGCTGGGGCTCGTCGTCATGGGGTTGCTGTACGCGGCGGCGATGTACGGCCTGCATGCGGCGATGTGGGTGGTCTATGCGACCGGCGGGGTGCTGCTGATCCCACTCGCGGTCTTCATCGTGGGACCGTTCCTGTCCGGTGACTGGAGCACGGGCGGGCTGCACTGGAACCTGCACGGCATGAGCGGGCTCCGCGAGGCCCTGGTGTGGCTGTACATCATGGCCTGGACCTCCTTCGGCGTGGAGGTGTGCGCGACCTTCGCCCCCGAGTACAAGGAGACCGTGCGGGACACCTCCCGGGCACTGCGCGCGGGCGTGCTGTTCTGCCTCGGCGTTTTCATCCTGCTGCCGCTGGCGCTCTCGGGCTACGTCGGGGAGAAGAGGATCGGCGAGGAACCGACCGCGTTCTACGTCGGCGCCTTCCACGACCTGGTCGGCGGGGCCGCCGACCTGATGATCGTGTTCCTCATCGCCTCGCTGCTGCTCATCATGATCACCGGGCTGGCGGACGGCTCACGGGTGCTGTACGACATGGGCCGGCAGGGCGTCACGGTCCGTCAGGTCGGTGTGCTCAACCGGCGTGGCGTACCGGCCCGTGCGCTCACCGTCGCGCTGGCGATCAACGTGGTCGTGTTGACGGTACTCAAGACGCCGCTGGCAATCATCGTCACCGGCAACCTGGGCTACATCCTGACGCACATCCTGGCGATCTCCGGTTTCGCGCTGCTGCGCCGGGACCGCCCCGACCTGGCACGCCCGATCCGGCTCCCGGACTTCTTCGTGCCGCTGGCCTGGTTCCTCACCGCGCTGCTCGCCGTCATCCTGGTCGTCGGCGCCACCGGCTTCGCCATCACCGGCTACGGCGGCTACAAGGAGCTGACCATCGCGCTCGGCATCCTGGCCGCGGCGGTCGCGCTGTGGGAGTACCGCCGCCGCGTCCAGGACCGCGACGCTGCGGCACCCTCCGACGAGTCCATGACCCACGACGAGATGAAGGAAGCCCCTGGCGCCTGAACGTGCGTCGCACTCCGGCCGAACGCTGAGAAGGAAATCCTTGTGTCGCGAGCTCAACGGGTGGAACCGAACCCCGCCTGTTGACCGCTCCGGTCAGCCCTCGTCCGGCACCAACCGCAAAGAGATCGAGTTGATGCAGTACCGCTGATCCGTCGGCGTCGCGTACCCCTCCCCCTCGAAGACATGGCCCAGATGGGAACCACACCTCGCGCAACGGACCTCCGTCCGCACCATCCCGTGCGAACGGTCCTCCAGAAGTTCCACCGCGTCCGAGGCGCGCGCGTCGTAGAAGCTCGGCCAGCCGCAGTGCGACTCGAACTTCGTGTCGGAGGTGAAGAGTTCGGCGCCGCAGGCGCGACAGGAGTAGACGCCCGTGGTCTTGGTGTTCGTGTACTCGCCGGTGAAGGCGGGCTCCGTGCCCGCCTGTCGCAGGACCGTGTACTCCGCCGGGCTCAGCTCCGCGCGCCACTGCTCGTCCGGCTTCTCGATGTCGTACGCCATGAGTGTCAGCCCCTTACTTCGACAGCCGGTCCAGGATCCGCGGGCCCAGGTCCGTGACGTCACCCGCGCCCATGGTGAGAACGAGATCCCCGGGCTTCGCCATTCCCTCCACGGCCGCGGGAACACCCGCCTTGTCGTGCACGGCCTGCACCTCGGCGCCCGCGGCCCGTGCCGCCTCGATGATCAGCTCGCTCGTGACGCCCGGGATCGGGTCCTCACGGGCCGGGTAGATGTCCAGGACGACGGACGCGTCCGCCAGGGCGAGCGCCTCGCCCATCTCCTTGCCCAGCTCCTGCGTGCGGGAGAAGAGGTGGGGCTGGAAGACCACCAGGACGCGGCCCTCGGCGCCCGCCCGCATCGCCTCCAGGTCCGCGGTCATCTCCGTGGGGTGGTGCGCGTAGGAGTCGATGACCCGCACCCCGGCCGCCTCGCCCTTGAGCTGGAGGCGGCGCTTCACACCCGTGTACGCCGCCAGGGCCGGGGCCAGCTCCGCCGCCGGGACGCCGAGGGCCACGCCCGCCGCCAGCGCGGCCACGGCGTTGTGCGCGTAGTGGCTGCCGGGAACGGAGACCGCGAAGGTCAGCTCCGCGCCGTCCAGGACCACCGTCACCTCGCTCTTCAGTCCCCGCGGGGTGATCGAGAGGATGCGTACGTCGGCGTCCGGGGACTCGCCGTACGTCACCGTCCGCACTGAGCCGTCCAGCCGCCGCGTCAGCTCGCGCGCACCCTCGTGGTCCGCCGAGATCACCAGCGTGCCGCCGGGCACGATCCGGTCCACGAAGGTCCGGAAGGAGTCGTAGATCTCCTCCATGGACGCGTAGTTCGCGTGGTGGTCCAGTTCGACGTTGAGGATGATCGCGACCTCGGGCGCGTACTTGTGGAAGCTGCGGTCGCTTTCGTCGGCCTCGGCGACGAAGATCTCGCCCTCGCCGTGCTGGGCGTTCGAACCCGGGGCGTCCAGGTCACCGCCGATCGCGTACGAGGGCGTCAGCCCCAGCTCGGTCAGGGACACCGCGAGCATCGACGTCGTGGTCGTCTTGCCGTGGGTACCGGCGACCGCGATCGGACGCAGGCCGTCCATCAGGCGGGCCAGCGCGTCCGAGCGGTGGACCACGGGGATGCCGAACTCCGCCGCGCGCGCCAGCTCCGGGTTGTCCGCGCGGATCGCGGAGGAGACGACCACGCAGGTGGCGTCGTCGGCGAGATGCTCGGCCGCGTGCCCGATGTGCACCGTCGCACCCAGCGCGCGCAGGGCCTCGGCGGTCGGCGAGTCCTTCGCGTCGCTGCCGGCCACCTTGGCGCCCCGCTGCGCGAGGATCTTCGCGATGCCCGACATTCCGGCGCCGCCGATGCCGATGAAGTGCGGTCGATCCATCGCGGTGGGGAGGCCGGCTGCCATGCGTGTCTCCTGGGTGCTGGTACGGCGTGCGTTCAGCGGCCCACCCTATGCCGTGGCGCCCGGGATGACGTACACCGCCCGACCGCTACGCCTTGCTGTGCGAGAACAGTTTCAGTACCGGCACGCCCACCTTGTGCCGGGCCCTCGATGCCCAGTCGCGATGGAAGAACTCCTCCACGTAGTGCGGGTCGGTCAGCACGATGACCTCGTCCGCTCCGGTCTCGCCGACCAGTGCCTTGAGCGCGTCCAGCGGGTGGTCCTCGACGAGGCGGCCCTCGGCCTCGCTGCCCGCCGCGTGCAGTGCGGACAGCGACACCTCCAGGGCCTGCCGCCCGAGGGCCGCGGCGTCCTTGCCCTCCGGGGTCTCCCGTTCGTGCGCCGCCTCGTCCAGCTCACCGAGGGCGATGTCGTCGATGGCCCGCAGCAGGCGGTCCGCCTGGTCGCCGCGGGGCTGCAGCAGGACGTGGAAGGAGACCGGTTCCTCGCCGTGCAATGTGGTGACGAACTCCACGTCGGCGGACGTGAGGGCCTTCTCGATCATCAGTACGCTCTTGAACACGACAGGCGCCCCTTCTCCTCCGAGGACCCCGCGGGGCCTCGTTTCTCCATGGGCCGTCGAGGCCCTGCGGAAACCATCCTGCCCCGTGATCTCACGTCCGGCAGTACCTGCCGAACAGGAATCCGTCCTCTTCCAGCAACGACACGAGGGTGAACCGCCTGGGCACCTCCACCGGGGGTCCCGAGGCGATCCGCTGCGCGTCGCCCGCCGTGAGCATCGGCGAGACGGTCAGGCACAGCTCGTCCAGCACCCCGGCCGCGACCAGTTGCCCCAGCAGGCGTGGGCCGCCCTCGGTCAGCAGCCGGGTCATGCCGAGGTCCGCGAGGGCGCGTACGGCGCGGGCCGGGTCCACGCTCGCGCCGTCCCCGGTGACCACCACACGGGCGCCCGCCTTCTCGGCCTCCGCCACCCGGTCCGGCGCCGCCGCCGCTCCGGTCAGGACGAGGGTGGGCACCAGGGGCGAGGTGAACAGCGGCAGCGAGTAGTCGAGGTCGAGGCTCGCGCTCACCACAGCGATCGCGGGCGCGGGCTCCTGTCCGGCCGCCCTGCGCTGTGCCGCGAAGACCTCCCGTGCGCGGGCCGGACGGTACCCCTCCTGCCGAACCGTTTCGGCACCCACCAGCACGACATCCGCGAGGGCCCGCAGCGTGCCGAAGATCCGCATGTCGGCGGCGCCGGAGATGGGCTGGGAGCGTCCTTCGTGCTGGGCGGCGCCGTCGAGCGAGGAGACCATGTTGGCGCGCAGCCAGGGCTCCCGGCCGCCGGACCGGGGCTCGGGGTAGGCGTACGCGGCAGCCAGTTCCGCCGGTGTCCACTCGCGGTCGATGCCGGGGATCTCCCCGGCCTCCGGGGCCGCACCGGGCGTCCGGGGCACTGTCTGGTCGGTCACAGGGAACAGGCGTCGCATGTCGTGCAGTGTGGCATGGCATCTAAAGTGGTGGACCGTGTCGTCCTCCACTGCCGTCTCCGAGCTCGATCCGATAGCCGCAGCGGCCCCGCTGTCCCTGTGCGCGCGCGAGCCCCATGTCCCCGCCGACCGGCTCGTCGCCGAGATGGTGCCGCCGCCGCGCTTCGACTCGGTCCGCTTCGCCACGTACATTCCGGACCCGAACCAGCCCAGCCAGAGTGAGGCCGTGCGCGTGCTCGACGGCTTCGCCGCTGGGCTCGGGGGTGCCCCCGGCCCCGCCAGACGTTCGTTCTTCGGGTTCGGGAAGGCGAAGGCCCCCAAGGCCCCGGCCGGCCCCCGTGGCGTCTACCTCGACGGCGGCTACGGCGTCGGCAAGACCCACCTCCTCGCCTCCCTGTGGCACGCGACTCCGGCCGAGCCCGCGCTGAAGGCGTTCGGCACCTTCGTGGAGCTGACGAACCTGGTCGGCGCGCTCGGCTTCCAGCAGACGGTCCGAACGCTCTCCGGGCACCGTCTGCTGTGCATCGACGAGTTCGAACTCGACGATCCCGGCGACACCGTCCTCGTCTCCACCCTGCTCCGCAAGCTCGTCGAGGCGGGCGTCGCACTCGCCGCCACCTCCAACACCCTCCCGGGCAAGCTCGGCGAGGGCCGGTTCGCCGCCGCCGACTTCCTGCGCGAGATCCAGGGCCTGTCCGCCCACTTCCGCCCGCTGCGCATCGACGGCGAGGACTACCGCCACCGTGGCCTGCCCGAGGCACCGGCCCCCTACAGCGACGAGCAGGTGACGAAGGCGGCCCACGCCACCGAGGGCGCCTCGCTCGACGACTTCCCGCACCTGCTGGAGCACCTCGCGCGCGTGCACCCCAGCCGGTACGGCGCCCTGACCGACGGCCTCCGGGCGGTCTGCCTCACCGACGTCCAGCCGATACCGGACCAGTCGACGGCACTGCGGCTCGTCGTGCTCGCGGACCGGCTCTACGACCGCGAGGTGCCGGTGCTCGCCTCCGGGCTGCCGTTCGACCAGCTGTTCAGCGAGGAGATGCTGAAGGGCGGCTATCGCAAGAAGTACTTCCGTGCGATCTCCCGCCTCACCGCCCTCGCCCGCGACGCCAAAAACCTCGTCGAACACTAGCGAAACCGAACAGACGCGCGATATCAGCGAGTCCCTCGACCCCGATGCTTCTGGGCCCGCCGACACGGCAGCGGCGGGCCCTCGCTCAGCGGACCCCGTCGGAACGGCCTGCCCTCGCCTCGCGGCCTCCGACGGAATTATCGTGGCAAGAGCAGACATATCAGGCCTCTCGATGTGAGGGCGTCATGCTCCAGGAGCTGGTGGGTGCGCTGGTCGGGGTCGGCGCCAGCGGACTCGTGTACTTGGCCGCGGCGGCACGGGTCGTCAAGCAGTACGAGCGCGGGGTGGTCTTCCGCCTCGGACGGCTCCTCGACGCTCCCCGGCCACCGGGCTTCACCATGGTGATCCCCGTCATCGACCGGCTGTACAAGGTCAACTTGCAGATCGTGACACTGCCGATCCCCGCGCAGGAGGGCATCACGCGGGACAACGTGACCGTGCGCGTGGACGCCGTCGTCTACTTCAAGGTGATCGACGCGGCGAACGCGCTCATCCAGGTCGAGGACTACCGGTTCGCGGTCTCGCAGATGGCGCAGACCTCACTGCGCTCGATCATCGGCAAGAGCGATCTGGACGATCTGCTGTCGAACCGGGAGAAGCTCAATCAGGGCCTCGAGCTGATGATCGACAGCCCGGCGGTGGGCTGGGGCGTGCAGATCGACCGGGTCGAGATCAAGGACGTGTCGCTGCCGGACGCGATGAAGCGGTCCATGGCCCGTCAGGCCGAGGCGGACCGGGAGCGCCGGGCGCGCGTCATCAACGCGGACGCGGAACTGCAGGCGTCGAAGAAGCTGGCGGAGGCCGCCGGGGTGATGGCCGCCCAGCCGGCCGCGCTCCAGCTGCGGCTGCTGCAGACCGTGGTGGCGGTCGCGGCCGAGAAGAACTCCACGCTCGTCCTGCCGTTCCCGGTGGAGCTGCTGCGGTTCCTGGAGCGGGCGGCTCAGCAGCAGGAGACACGACCGCCGTCGACCGAAGGCGCACCGGCGCCGCCCCACGAGACCGCCCCCGGGCTGCCGGACGAAACCGAGCCGGCGTTGTCGCCCGAGCCCGCCGCCGAGAAGGGGACCGCGCCACCTCTGGACACCGCACCCGCGTCCGTCACCCCCGAGAACTGACCCGCCGACGCCCGCCGCATCCTCCCCGCGGGCGACGCCGCGCCGCACGCGCATCCGCACGCGTCCGCCCGACGAGCCCGCCCGACGAGCCCGCCACAGCCTCGCGGGGACCGGCACGGCAGCCGAAAATTCGCGCGCGCCGCTCGCATGCCCCTTGCTAGCGTTCCGGGCATGCAGCGCGCGCCCTTGTGCACGACGACGCCGGAAGTGTCCCGGCGCGCTGACTGCTGACCAAAGGTCCGAAGCCCCGGGGCGAGTGCCCGGGGCTTCACCGTGTGGTCCCGGTCTCCCCCGGAGGTTCCATCGAGAGGAGACCCCGATGCACGACCACCGTCGCCTCGGCCGCGAACTCGGCCTCTTCGACACCGACCCACTGATGGGCGCCGGCCTGCCGTACTGGCTGCCCGACGGCGCCGTCGTACGGCACACCCTGGAGGAGTACGTACGGGACGCGGAGCGCCGCGCGGGCTACCTGCACGTGTACTCGCCGGTGCTCGGCAAGCGCGAGCTGTACGAGACCTCCGGGCACTGGGCGCACTACAGCGACGACATGTTCCCGCCCATGGACCTGGGCGGGGAGCAGGTTGTGCTGCGTCCGAGCCTGTGTCCCCACCACGCGCTGATCTACCGTTCCCGCTCCCACAGCTACCGTGAACTTCCTCTCCGTATCGCCGAGTTGGGAGGCATGTACCGCTCCGAACTGTCGGGGGTGCTCGGCGGACTGACCCGCGTACGCGCGATCCAGCTGAACGACGCGCATGTCTTCTGCACCCTGGACCAGGCCGTCGAGGAGGCCGCCGCCGCGCTGCGGATGATCGGCGAGGTGTACGAGGCGCTCGGCATCCGCCCGGCCCGCCACCGCCTGTCGCTGCCGGGGCCGGGCGGCAAGTACGTCGCGGACCCCGAGCTGTGGCGCCGGGCGTCGGCGATGCTGCGCGACGTCCTCGACCGCAGCGGCGTGGCGTACGAGGCCGCGGAGGGCGAAGCCGCCTTCTACGGCCCGAAGATCGACGTCCAGATCGCCGACCCGGCGGGCCGCGAGTCAACCCTGTCCACCGTGCAGATCGACTTCCACCAGCCGGAACGCTTCGACCTGCACTACATCGGCCCCGATGGCGCAAGACACCGCCCGGTGATGGTCCACCGCAGCATCATCGGCAGCCTTGAACGGGCCGTCGCCCATCTCGTCGAGGAACACGGCGGCGCCTTTCCGGCCTGGCTGGCGCCCGTTCAGGTGGCGGTCCTGCCCGTCTCCGACGCCCAGCGGGAACAGGCCGCGAAACTGGTACACCGCTGTCTGGACCGGGGCCTTCGGGCCCGCCTCGCCACCCCCGAGGAAGGCACTCTGGGCGCCCGCATCCGGGCGGCGCGGCTGGCCCCCTACCAGGCGGTGATCGGCTCCGCGGAGGCCGCGGACGACCGCGTCGCACTGCGCCTGCGCGACGGCCGCCGCCTTGAGCCACAGCCGGCCGAGGAGGCACTGCACCACATCGCCGACCTCGTCGCCCGCCGGAGCACCGCTCTCTGGGACCGGTAGGGGCCGCCCGCCGGCCCGATTCCAGCACGCGTCGGCGCGGGTTCGTCTGCCTTCGATCCGCACTGTGGCAGACGGGCCACCGCGGTGGCCCCCATAGCCGGGCCCAGGCCCTGCACGGCGGTTCGCCGCGGAGAACCGGGCAGGCAAGGATCTGCCGTCCACCGCGCTCATCGGACACGGGAGGGGATCGCTCCTACCGCACAACAGGCATGAAGCACACCCGTTGCCCTGTACACACGCCCCGCCCGTGGACGATGGTGACGGCTCGCCGCGCCCGCAAGGTCAGCGGTCGCTGACCTCCCGAGGCTTGCCTTTTTGAAGCCACTGTCGAGGCGTGCGCCGCGGCGGCCGAGCCACGATGTCGCCACCGGTCGACCTGCCGGACAGCACCACGCGCAGTCTCAGCGGAGCCTGGGGGTCGGTGACCGGCGGGACCTTGATGTCTCCGCGGCTGTAGGTGACATCGTCGGCATCGACCACGATCCCCGGTCCGGTCACCAGAGTCAGATTTCCGCCGATGCGCAGGTCCACATCGATGTGCAGGGTGTCATGGGTGACCACGGCTTCGGTGAAGTCGAGCTTCAGGTCGCTGAACTTGAGCCGGATCTCCATCCGGCGTGGAACCAGCCAGCGTCCACTGCGCTTGCCGTCTCCGAAACGCTGGTCGATCCGGATCACCTCGCGGGCCTGCGGCGGCATCCCTTCGAGCGGCAGGTCAGCCGTCAGCACCGCGAGGTCGGAGGCGGTGCGTGCCACCAATGCCGCTTCGACGCGCTCGTCCAACTCGGTCGCCGTCAACCGCCCGTCGCCGGCCGCGACCCGGAGGACCTCCACGGCCTGATCCCGGTCTCGATGAGATACCCGCAGCTCAGGCATCTGGTGGTGGGGTGAGGAATCGTCTGCTCCAGAGATGTCGGCCAGCATGGGCTCAGTGTGCTGGCACGCTCAACGGACGGGCAACCTCCGATCCAGGAAATGGGTGATTACCCTGACGGATCTCAGGGATCCGATCCAAGTCGCCCGGCTCTCCCGTAGGACAGCGCTTACCGACTTCAGTGGTTCACTCTGCCCCAGGCAGCCGGGCGGGTGACTTCACGGCCCGTACCGCCCGGCATATACACCAGATGGACATATGCGACCACTCCTCGCATTACGTTCGTATGGTGATCTCTCTTGTACGACATATCGCCCCCGCTTGTGCCCTCGTCACGGCGCTCGCCGCCTGTGCATCCACCGACTCCCCGCGACCTGTGCGGCTCGGGACGATTCCGTCGGCTGCGGCGTCGTCACTGCCCACGTTCGTACCGGGACCGGGCGGACTGACGCCCGTCTTCAAGAACGCGGCCACCCACGACAAGATCGTCGCCCTCACCTTCGACGCGGACATGACCGCGGAGCAGGGGCCACGGGCGGCGGCCGGGGAGCACTTCGACAACCCCGGACTGATGGACACGCTGCGCACACTCAAGGTGCCCGCGACCGTGTTCATGACGGGCCGGTGGGCCGACCAGTATCCCCGGCAGGCCCGGGAGATCGGACGGGACCCGCTCTTCGAGGTGGCCAACCACTCCTACAGCCACCACGCCTTCACCCACGGCTGCTTCGGGCTGCCGGCACTGCCCGAGAACCGGATGCGCTCGGACGTGGAACGGGCCGACACCGCGATCCGCAAGGCAGGTGTGGCCCATCCGATGCCGTACTTCCGCTTCCCCGGCGGCTGCTACGACAACCGGGCCCTGCACGCGGTCGGCTCGCTCGGTCTCACCGCGGTCCAGTGGGACGTGGCAAGCGGTGACGCGTTCGCGCCGGACAGGAACACGGTGGTGCGACAGGTACTGGACGGGGTGCGGCCCGGTTCCGTGGTCGTCCTGCACTGCACGCTCAGTGCCGCACCGTTGACCGAACAGGTGGTTCGCACCGTCGTGCCCGAACTGCGCAAGCAGGGCTACAGCTTCGCCAAGGTATCCACGCTGATCGGGGCGTCGGCCGGCCGACAGTGACGGAACCGGCTCGGGACCCTTCACGGCCGCTCGCCCCGCGATGATCCGATCTCCCGCCTGGCAGACTGGTACGTCGTGAGCAGCGACCAGATTTCCGCCGTCCCGGCGGCCTCCCCGCAGGGCAGCCAGGACAGTACCTCCCGTTCCGAGCGCGCCGTACTCGAGGAGGCACCGCAGTTCGTGCTGCCGCTCGTCGTGCGCATCGAGCGGGCCGCCCCTCCGGCGCGTACCGACGCCCTGGAGACCGCGGCGCGCGCGGTCCTCGTGATCCTGAGCGACGAGCGCTCGCTGGGTCAGGGAGAGTGGGCTCAGGCGATACGGGACTGGCAGGACACCAGGATCCGCAAGGTGGTGCGCCGGGCGCGCGGTGCGGAGTGGCGGCGGGCGGAGTCGCTGCCGGGCATCACGGTGACGGGCAAGTCGGCGGAGGTCAGGGCCTTCCCGCCCGTCCCGCTGGACGGCTGGCCCAAGGACCTTTCCCGGCTGCAGGTGTCGGGCACGGACCTCGACGAGCCGGAGCCGCCCATGAAGGCGGCCCCGGCTGCCCCCGTGCTCTGGCTGAACCCTGACCTGGAGATGTCGGCGGGCAAAGCGATGGCCCAGGTCGGCCACGGCGCCCAGCTCGCCTGGTGGGCCCTGCCGGACGAGCAGCGCGCGTCCTGGCATGACGCGGGCTTCACCCTCGCCGTCCGCACCGCCGACCCGCTGTGCTGGCGCGAACTGACCGCGTCCGGCCTGCCCGTGGTGAGGGACGCGGGCTACACGGAGATCGCCCCCGGGAGTTGCACCGTGGTGGCGGACCATCCGGCGCTGCGGAACTGACCGCTCGCTCATCCCGGGGCGAGCCGGGCACGGTCACCACCGACCGAGTCGGAACCCGTCGGCTCGGACACCGTGCTGCGGTAGGCGCAGGCTGACCGGCGCCCAGCGGGCGGAACCTCAAATGCTGCTCTGAACGTCCCTGCGGAGGGGTTCGGTCCCGGCAGCCGGGGCCATGACTTCTACGCACCGGCGGTCCGTCGAGAAGGGGGCGATGATGCGGCTGGGGACGGGAATCGGGTGGCGGCCGGAGATCGCCGACACCGTGGAGGGCATGCCGGGTATCGACTGGGTCGAAGCCGTGGCCGAGAACATGTGCCCCGGGCACCTCCACGAATCTCTGCTGCGGCTGCGCGAGCGCGGCGTCACCGTCGTTCCGCACGGCGTCTCCCTCGGCCTCGGCGGCGCGGACCGGCCCGACGAGACACGACTGACCGCCCTCGCCGAGCGCGCTCAAGCCCTGGATTCGCCACTGGTCACCGAGCACATCGCGTTCGTACGGGCGGGCGGACCCCTGACCGCTTCGGCACCGCTGGAGGCCGGCCATCTGCTCCCGGTCCCGCGGACCCGGGACGCGCTGGACGTCCTGTGCGAGAACATACGCATCGCACAGGACGCGCTGCCCGTCCCGCTCGCCGTGGAGAACATCGCGGCGCTGATCTCCTGGCCGAACGAGGAGATGACCGAGGGACAGTTCCTGTACGAGGTGGCCGACCGCACAGGCGTACGGCTGCTGATCGACGTCGCGAACCTTCACACCAATCACGTCAACCGGGGTGAAGACCCGGCCAGGGCACTGGACGAACTGCCCGTCGAGGCCCTCGCGTACGTCCATGTCGCGGGCGGCTTCGAACGCGACGGCGTCTGGCACGACAGCCACGCCCACCCGGTGCCACAGCCGGTCCTCGACATTCTGACCGACCTCGCGTCCCGGACGACCCCGCCCGGCGTCCTGCTGGAACGCGACGACAACTTCCCTGAACCCGTCGAGCTGGAGCGGGAGTTGACGACCATCCGGGAGACAGTGGAGAAGGCGGCCGTCAGGGCCGGGAACCGGTCGGCGAACCCTGGGCCGCGCCCCGCGGACCCGCTGCCGGAGGGTGGGCTGTGGCGGGGCCCCGCCGCAACTGCCCCGGCTCGTCAGCGGCTCGCGCTCGCGCAGGCCGCGCTGCTCTCCTCGCTCGTCGCCGGCACCCCCGTGCCGGAGGCGTTCGACCGGGTGCGGCTCGGTGTGCAGGCGCGTGCCCTCGCCGCCAAGCGGGCGGGGGTCGTGGCGAAGGTCGCGCCCGAGTTGCCCGAGATCCTCGGGGACACGTACCGGCCCGCCTTCCTCGCGTACGCCCACAGCCACCCCATGACCGGCGGCTATCGGCGCGACGCCCTCGACTTCGCCGGGCAGTTGCTGCTCCCCGGGCGACTGGAGGACGCCCACACGCGGCGCCGGTTGCGCGAATGGTGGCTGGAGCGTTCGGGCCCGACCCCGCCGTCCCGGCACCCCGCGGCCCGGCTGGTCCGCGCCACGCGCCGGGCCCTCCTACGGCAGTTGGCGTAAACCGCGCGGTACTTCGCCGACGCGTGCTTGGAGCGCACTAGCGTGCGGTGCCGCAAGCAGGAGGCACCATGCGATCCAGACCTGTCAACGCCCGCGGAATCCTCAGTGGCACCGGGCTCATCATCGCCTTGCTCGCGGTGACCCTCATCGCACTGATCTTCCCGGTCTGGTCCTACGCGGACCGCTCCGGCACCGGCCTGGACGCCCTCGCCGCCCAGACCGTGCCGACGAAGTTCGGCCCGCTGTCCGCGCTGGACCGGGACTTCGTCGACCGGGTCCGGCTCGCCGGGCTGTGGGAACTGCCGGCCGGGCAGCAGGCCGAGCAGAAAGGCACCAGCCAGGCTGTGCGCACCGCGGGCGAGCACCTAGTCGAGGGCCACACCGTCCTGGACGACCGCGTCCGGGACGTCGCCGCGCGCCTCGCGCTCGCGCTGCCCAACCAGCCGAGCGCACAACAGCGCCAATGGCTCGAGACCCTGGAGGCGGCCCAGGGCGAGGAGTACGACCGCGACTTCGTCAACATCCTGCGCCGGGCCCACGGCAAGGTCTTCACCATCGTCGCCCAGGTCCGCGCCGCCACGCGCAACTCGCTCGTGCGTGCCCTCGCGGAGGACGCGAACACCGTCGTCCTGGACCACATCAAGATCCTGGAGGCCACCGGCTACGTGGACTTCGACGCGCTGGCCCAGGACGCGGCCACCGTCGGCCCGCCCCCGCTCACCAGCTCCCCCGCCCTGCCCGGGCCCACGGACCACCCCGGCACTCCGGTCCCGGTGACCCCGTCGCCGCCCTACTCGCTTCCGCCGGCCGCTTCCCGTCCGCCGCCGTGACACCGGACCGGCCTCAGAGGAGCGTCGTACGGCACGGCAGACGAGCGGGCGAGCCTTGCGGCGGCTCGTGCCGCGCCTTCCGGAGGCATCCGGGAAGCACGACATCGGCCGCCGCGTGGCAGCGCCTTCGGTCAGGCGAGCCCGGCGACGAGGTCCGCGACCGACCTGCGGCGCCCGGTGAAGAACGGCACCTCCTCGCGGACGTGCATCCGGGCCTCGGAGCCGCGCAGGTGGCGCATGAGGTCGACGATGCGGTACAGCTCGTCGGCCTCGAAGGCCAGCATCCACTCGTAGTCACCAAGGGCGAACGAGGCGACCGTGTTGGCCCGCACATCCGGGAAGCCGCGGGCCATCTTGCCGTGGTCCGCGAGCATACGGCGGCGGTCCTCGTCGGCCAGCAGATACCAGTCGTACGAACGCACGAACGGGTAGACGCAGATGTAGTTGCGCGGCGTCTCGTCGGCGAGGAAGGCTGGGATGTGCGAGCGGTTGAACTCGGCGGGGCGGTGCAGCGCCATGTTCGACCACACCGGCTCCATGGCGCGGCCCAGCTTCGTGCGGCGGAAGAGGTTGTACGCCTCCTGCAGCTCGTCGCTGGTCTCCGCGTGCCACCAGATCATGAGATCGGCTTCGGCACGCAGGCCCGACACGTCGTACGTACCGCGGATGGTCACGCCTTTCGCGGTGAGCTGGTCGAACAGCTCCTGGACCTCGTCGGCGTAATCCGCGCGGTCCTCGGGCAGCACGTCCTTCAGCTGGAAGACCGACCACAGCGTGTAACGAATGACCTCGTTGAGGTCCTTGGCCAGCTTGCCCTTGTTCGGGATCCTGCCGGACTCGGTGGTGGGGGCGTCGTCACTCATGTTCCTATTCTCCTGCTCCGCCATGAAGGCTCTGCACCGGGTTCGCGGTGAGTTCCTCCACACCGCGCAGGTCACCGCCGAGCTGGTCCACAGCCGCGTACGCACTCGCGATACACGCCGGGATGCCGACGCCGTCGTAGGCCGCACCACACAGGGCCAGCCCCGCAAGCTCCGCGACATGTTCGCGGATGCGGGCCACGCGCGCGTGGTGGCCGACGGGGTACTGGGGCAGGCCGTCGGTCCAGCGAGTGACGCGGGTCTCGACCGGAGCGGCGTCCAGGCCGGTCGCCTTGCGCAGGTCGTGCCGCGAGAGGGCCACGAGGTCGGCGTCGTCGCGCGCCAGGACCTCCGTCTCGCCGTACCGGCCGACGGACGTCCTCAGCACGACCAGGTCCGGGTTCTCGTCGGCGAGCCAGCCCCACTTCTGCGAGGCGAAGGTCGACGCCTTGATCGTGTGCCCGTCGACCGGCGGCACCAGGAAGCCGCTGCCTTCGGGGAGGGCGACGTCCGCGCGGCGGTAGGCGAGGGTGATGAGGGCCATGGAGGCGTACTCGACGGCGCGCAGCTCATCGGCGGCCTCAGGGGACGCGGCGCGCAGCAGGCGGGCTGCCTCCTGGGCGGGCGCGGCGACGACCACGGCATCCGCCTCCAGGGTCTGGTCCCCGATCAGGACCTTCCACCCCTCGGGGGTGCGGTTCAGTCCGTCCGCCATGGTCTTCAGGAGGATCTCGCCGCCCCGCGCCCGCACGGACTGAGCGACGGCGAGCGGGAGCTGGCCGACACCGCCCTCGATGCCCATGAAAACGGGGCCCGTCTGCGGCGCCGCGGCGGCCTTCGTCTGGATCTCGCGGACCGCTTCCGTCAGCGAGTCGTGTTCCCTGGCGGCCTGGAAAAGCTGTGGGACGGCCGAGCGCATCGAGATGCGGTACGCGTCACCCGCGTACACCCCACCGAGCAGCGGCTCCACCAGGCGGTCCACTACCTCACAGCCGAGGCGCGCCGCCACGTACTCCCCCACCGCCACGTCGTCGCCGACCTCCGTGCGCGGCAGTTCCGCATCGCGCTCGATGCGGCGCAGTCCCTCGTCGGACAGGACACCCGACAGCGCGGACGCGGCGCCGGGAACGCCCATGACGTGTCCCTTGGGCATCGGCCGCAGGGCGCCGCGCGTCCAGATCGAGGCCGTCGCCGTGGCCGGAGGCTGGAGGCGGTCCGCGAGGCCGACCTCGCGGGCCAGCGCCACCGCCTCGGGCCGCCGCGCCAGCATCGACTCGGCACCGAGATCCACCCGAACGCCCGCGATCTGCCCGGGCAGCAGCTTTCCGCCGACCCGGTCCGACGCCTCCAGGACCGTCACACGCGCGCCCCGGTCCAGCAGCCGGTGGGCAGCGGCCAGCCCCGCGATCCCGCCTCCGATGACAACGACATGCCCCGCGCCCGCGCGGGCCTCCCTTGCACTCATGCCCCCCAGCCTCTCAGACCTGGCGGACACCCCCGCATGGGCCGGGTGACCCTGTCGAGTCCCGGCCGTGGCCCCAACCCGCCTGGGCCGGGTGTCCCCGCCGAGTCCCGACCGTGACCTCATCGGGATCAAATCCGGCCAACGTTCCGGCCGGGTCAGACGTCGAAGAAGCATCCGTTCCGACAACCCTCGGGGGTATGCCCGCATGCACACTCCACGCTCCGTACGACCGGTCCGGTTACTGGCCGCGACACTGCTCGCCGCCGCGCTCGCGCTCGCGGGTTGCAGCGCCGACTCCAACGACAAGAGCTCCGGCGGCGACTCCAAGGCCGCCGCGCCCGGCGCCCAGCGGCAGGGTGCCGCCGACAGCGCCACGGCCGGCGGCGCCAAGGGCCGCTCAGGCGCGCCCCAGGTCACCGCGAACCGCATCATCCGTACGGCGTCCCTGACCGTGCAGGTCAAGGACGTGCCCAAGGCACTCGGCGAGGCACGGACAACCGCCGAGAACGCGGGCGGGTTCGTCGGCAGCGAGAGCACCAGCCACGACACCGAGGGCCATGAACGCACCCGGCTCGTCCTGCGTGTGCCCAGCGAGAAGTACGACGAGGTGCTCACCGAACTTCAGGGCGCGGGCAAGCTCGTCGAGCGCACCGCCAATGCCAAGGACGTCACCGACCAGGTCGTCGACGTGGACAGCCGCATCAAGTCGCAGCGCGCCAGCGTGGCGCGGGTGCGCGAGCTGATGGACAGGGCGACCAAGCTCAGCGATGTGGTCGCCCTGGAAGGGGAACTGAGTTCCCGTGAGGCCGATCTGGAGGCGCTACTGGCCCAGCAGGCGTCCCTGAAGGACCGCACCAGCCTCGCCACCATCACCCTCTCCTTGTCCGAGACGCCGGTGAAGAAGGGAACGAAGGACGACCGGCCGGGCTTCGTGGACGCGCTGGCGGGCGGCTGGCACGTCTTCGTCACCCTGCTGCGGTGGATCGCCGTGGCGGTGGGCGCGGCGCTCCCCTTCATGGTGCTGGCGGGGCTGCTGGTGCTGGTGTGGGTGCGGCTCGTGCGCCGACGGTTGTCACCGCGTACGGTCCCGGTGGCCCATGCGGCACCCGAGAACACAGGACAGAGCGAGGAGCCTTGAAACAGCCCTCCCCCGTAGCGTGTTCGTATGAATATGAGTCGTACGAGCCACACGAAAGAGCGCCTGGTCGTGATCGGGGGCGACGCGGCGGGCATGTCCGCCGCGTCGCAGGCGCGTCGTCTCAAAGGCCCCGACGAACTGGAGATCGTGGCGTTCGAACGCGGTCACTTCTCCTCGTTCTCGGCGTGCGGAATCCCGTACTGGGTGGGCGGTGACGTCGCCACACGGGACGAGCTGATCGCACGGACACCCGAGGAGCACCGGGCCCGCGACATCGATCTGCGGATGCGGACGGAGGTCACGGAGATCGATGTCGCGCGCGCACGCGTCCGCGCGCGAGACGTCGATTCAGGGACCGAGGCGTGGACGCCGTACGACAAACTCGTGATCGCGACCGGTGCGCGCCCCATCCGCCCCGACCTGCCCGGCGCCGACGCTCCGGGGGTGCACGGGGTGCAGACGCTGGACGACGGCCAGGCACTCCTGGACACGCTGGCCGCCACGAAGGGGCGGCGCGCGGTCGTCGTGGGCGCGGGCTACATCGGCGTGGAGATGGCCGAGGCGTTGATCAACCGCGGCTACGAGGTCACCGTCGTCAACCGCGGCAGCGAACCCATGGCCACGCTCGACCCGGACATGGGCCGGCTCGTGCACCGGGCCATGGAGAACCTGGGCATCACCATGGTGAACGACGCGGAGGTCACCAAGATCCTCACCGGCGACGACGGCCGCGTCCGGGCCATCGGCACGGACGCCGCCGAGTACCCGGCGGACGTGGCGGTCCTCGGCATCGGTGTACGCCCCGAGACCGCGCTCGCGAAGTCCGCCGGGCTGCCGCTCGGCGACCACGGCGGGCTGCTCACCGACCTCGCGATGCGGGTGCGCGGCCACGAGAACATCTGGGCCGGAGGCGACTGCGTCGAGGTCCTCGACCTGGTCTCCGGACGTGAGCGGCACATCGCCCTGGGCACGCACGCCAACAAGCACGGGCAGGTCATCGGCACCAACGCGGGCGGCGGCTACGCCACGTTTCCCGGCGTCGTCGGCACGGCCGTCAGCAAGGTCTGCAACCTGGAGATCGCCCGCACCGGTCTGCGCGAGAAAGACGCGCGGCGGGCGGGGCTCCAGTACGAGACGGTCACCATCGAGTCGACCAGTCGCGCGGGCTACTACCCGAGCGCCGCGCCCATGACCGTGAAGATGCTCGCCGAACGCCGCACCGGACGGCTTCTCGGTGTCCAGATCGTCGGCCGGGAGGGCGCGGCCAAGCGCGTGGACATCGCGGCGGTGGCACTGACCGCACGGATGACGGTCGAGGAGATGACGGCTCTGGACCTGGGTTACGCGCCCCCGTTCTCCCCGGTGTGGGACCCCATTTTGGTGGCGGCGAGGAAGGCGGCCACGGCGGTACGGAAGAACGCCGGGTGAGGAGACGTCCCGCACGGGCGCGGGGCCGGTTCTCATGCGGCTCCGCCGTGTGAACGCCGTCCCCGCGCCGCGGGCGGCCGAGGAGAAATACGCACGTCTGGAGCGCCGCGTTCACCGATTCGCCGGGCTCATCCCGGGCACTACTTCCTTGTGGTCATCCCCGTACGTGACGTGAACCCGCTGCGCCGTACGCCCTATGTGACGTACGCGCTGATCGCCGCCAACATCGTCGTCTTCCTGTTCACCCCCGGCATAGCGGGTTCGGTGGCGGGGCAGAGCGACCTCTCCCAGCTCTGTCATCTCCAGGCGTTCCTCGATCAGTACGCGGCGGTGCCGCGGGAGTTGATCCACGATCAGTTGCCGCAGCTCGTGCCCACCGGCGAGGTCGGCGTCGGCCCGCACGGGGCGGGCTGTGTGGTGGCCCCGCCGAGCTACCACAAGTCGCCGCCCGTCTCGGTCTTCACGGCGATGTTCCTGCACGGCAGCTGGCTGCACCTGCTGGGCAACATGTTGTTCCTGCTGATCTTCGGCAACAACATCGAGGACCGCATGGGCCACGTGCGCTATCTGCTGTTCTACGTGGCCTGCGGGTACGCGGCCGCATACGGATTCGCTCTCACGAACCCCAGCTCCGCCGATCCCCTGATCGGCGCTTCGGGAGCCATCGCCGGCGTCCTCGGCGCCTACCTGGTGCTCTACCCGAGGGTGCGCGTCTGGGTCCTGGTGCCGTTCCTGCTGTTCCTGCCGCTGCGGCTGCCCGCGTGGATCGTCCTCGGCTTCTGGTTCGTACTGCAGGCGATCTACTCGTCCGGTACCGCCGTCTCCGCGGCCGGGACCGTGGCGTACGCGGCTCACGTGGTCGGCTTCGTCGTGGGCATGCTGCTCGCCTGGCCCCTCAAACCGGGCACCCATCGGCCGCCCGAACCGCGCGGGCCGCTGTGGGGCAGGCAAGCGCGGACCGGGTGGTGAGTCGGCGGTCGGTACGAGGGCCCGGCGGGGCGGATCAGCGGGCCGTCTGTGCGTGGACGTACTCCACGACGCGGGTGAGGGCGTCCGGGTCGGTGGACGGCATGACGCCGTGGCCGAGGTTGAAGACGTGGCCTTCGAGACCGGCGGCCGCGTCGAGCACCTCGCGGGTCTTGGCCTCGACGGCCTCCTGCGGGGCGAAGAGGATCGCCGGGTCGAGGTTGCCCTGGAGTGCCTTGCCGGGACCGACGCGGCGGGCGGCCTCGTCGAGCGGGACGCGCCAGTCGACGCCGACGACGTCCGCGCCGGCTTCGCCCATCAGGCCGAGCAGCTCGCCGGTGCCGACGCCGAAGTGGATGCGGGGGACGCCGTACTCCTCGACGGCCCGGAAGACCTTGGCCGAGGCGGGCAGGACCGAGCGGCGGTAGTCGACCGGGGCGAGCGCGCCGGCCCAGGAGTCGAAGAGCTGCACCGCTGAGGCGCCCGCTTCGATCTGGACCTTGAGGAAGGCGGCCGTGATGTCCGCGAGCCGGTCCAGCAGGTCGGCCCACAGCTGCGGGTCGCCGTGCATCAGCGCCTTGGTGTGCTCGTAGGTCCGCGACGGACCGCCTTCGATGAGGTAGCTCGCGAGCGTGAAGGGGGCACCCGCGAAGCCGATCAGCGGGGTGGCTCCCAGTTCGGCGGTGAGCAGTCGGACGGCCTCCGTGACATACGACACGTCCTCGGGGGTCAGGTCGCGCAGCCGGACCAGGTCGGCGCGGGAGCGGACCGGGTTCTCGACGACCGGGCCTACGCCGGGCTTGATGTCGAGGTCGATGCCGATGGCCTTGAGGGGGACGACGATGTCACTGAAGTAGATCGCCGCGTCCACGCGGTGCCGACGGACCGGCTGCAGTGTGATCTCCGTGACCAGTTCGGGCCGCATGCAGGACTCGAGCATGGGGATGCCCTCGCGCACCTTGCGGTACTCGGGCAGGGAACGCCCGGCCTGCCGCATGAACCACACCGGCGTGTGGGGCACTGGCTCGCGCCTGCACGCCTTCAGGAAGGCGGAGTCGTACGTCGCTGTCGGCTGGCCCGTCGCAGGGCGGTGATTGGCACTCACGCCGAAAGTCTCGCACGGCGCGCGGGCGAGGAACTCCCGGGGCAAGCCCCGGACGAAAGGGGTGTCCCGCAAGGGGCGTGGAGCCGCGACGCCCTACGGTTGAGCCGCGTGGGCGCGACGGCCCACCGGGCCCGCAGCCGCCGTCCGACAGCGCCTTACGACACCCGTCCACGACCGTCGTCACCAGGAGCCACGGCCGAAGCCGCCCCTTGCCGTTCCCGGCCAAACCGCCGGGGGCAATCCCTGCGAAGGCGCTTTCTTCCCCTTACCCTTCCCCGCATGGCTGCGGCTCAGGGACGACTGACGGACAACGCTGGCGGAATGGACGAAGCGCAGGAGGGGGAAGCGGATGCGACGGAGACGGTTCCGCCCCCCTTCCGTGCCGCGGTCGACGCGCTGCGGGCCGCGCGGTTGCGGCCGGAGGTCGAGATCGAGCCCGTACGCCCGCCGCAGCGGCTCGCCCCATACGCGTACGCGCTGGAGGCCGCGGTCGTCCAGGACGGCGACGACCTGGCCGACGGGCGCCTCGTCCTGCTGCACGACCCCGCCGGACACGGTGCCTGGCAGGGTTCCTTCCGTCTGGTGACGCTGGTGCGCGCGGAGCTCGAACCCGAGATGGCCGCGGACCCGCTGCTGCCCGACGTGTGCTGGTCCTGGCTGACCGGCGCGCTCCAGGCCCGCGGGCTGCCCTTCGGCGAGCCGAGCGGCACCGTCACGCGCGCGAGCTCCCACTACTTCGGCGGGCTCGCCGCACGCCCGGCCGCCTCCCAGATCGAGATCCGCGCCTCCTGGACGCCCCGCGAGGGCCCCGGCGGCGCCCCGGACACAGCCGCCCACCTGGCCTCCTGGTGCGATCTGCTGTCCCAGGTGGCCGGCCTGCCCCCGGCGGGCCAGGGAGACCCCTCGGTGGTGACCCTGCCGCAGCGCCGGGGGCCGCGGCCCCGCTGACGCCGCCGATCGTTCCGGCCGGCCCCGGTGAAGGCCGTGCCGTAGGTGCCGCCATGACGCATTCCCTGTCAACTCTGCATTGACAGTTCTTGCCATCTCTTTGTCGATACGGCCACTTTCGACCCCGTATCGACACAGGAGTGCACCCAATCGATCTTCGATTGATCGCTCGCTCGTCCGAATTGCACGGATTGTTACTCACCAAATCGTGATCATTCCCTAAAGGAGCACGAGTTTGATGCCGAAGACGACTGTGACCTTGAAAGCACGGTTCGTCCCGGCTTCTCCCCAGAGCCGGCCCCGTCCCGCCCCCCAGGAGGCCTGGTGTCCGTTCTCCTCGAGCAGCCCGCAAGCCTGGTCGCCTACCGCCCGAACAAGCCGACCGCCATGGTGGTCGTGGCCGACCCTCGGGTCCGTTCCACCGTCACCCGCCACCTCTGGGCGCTCGGAGTGCGCGACGTCATCGAGGCGTCGTCCATCGCGGAGGCCCGTCCCCGTATCGGCAACCCGCGCGACATCTGCGTCGCCGACGTCCATCTCCCCGACGGCTCCGGTCTCACCCTCTTGTCGGAGACCCGTGCCGCGGGCTGGCCCAACGGCCTCGCCCTGTCCGCCGCCGACGACATCGGCGCCGTGCGCAACGCCCTCGCAGGCGGAGTGAAGGGCTATGTCGTCACCGGCACACGCACGAACATCGGTCTTCCCACCCGGCCAGGCGCCGCCCCCATCGGCGCCGCCGCTGCCCGCCTGCACCGCCGCCCCCCGGGTGCTCCGAGCCACCCGGGCGGCTACCGCGAACTGTCCGGCCGCGAGGTCGAGGTGCTGCGCCTGGTCGCCGAAGGTCAGTCGAACAAGGCGATCGGCGTCTCCATGGGCCTGTCCGCGCTGACCGTCAAGAGTCACCTGGCCCGCATCGCTCGCAAGCTCGGCACGGGTGACCGCGCCGGAATGGTGGCCGTAGCCCTACGTACCGGCATCATCCACTGACCCGATCCCCTACACCGCAATCCTTCACTGACACGTGTGATACATGACTGGTTTACGACCCTCTCGCGCCCGCCGACGGAACGTTCCGTCGGCGGGCGCAGTCGATCCACCGATACCCTTGAACGGTGACCGACGCCCAAGAGACCGCAGCAGACAGCCCACTGCGAACCACCGGAGGCGCTCCTCCGGACGACGTCGAAACGGCGCCGCTTCCCTTGCTCGCACCACGGGACGGCATTCCACCCGTGATCGTCGATGCCGCCTCGCTCGCCGAGGTGGTCGCCGCCTTCGCCGCCGGCACCGGCCCCATCGCCGTCGACGCCGAACGCGCGTCCGGCTACCGGTACGGCCAGCGTGCCTATCTGGTGCAGCTGCGCCGCCAGGGCGCGGGCACCGCACTGATCGACCCCGCGGCCTGTCCCGACCTGTCGGGCCTGGGCGAGGTGATCTCCGGCGGGGAGTGGGTACTGCACGCCGCCACCCAGGACCTGCCGTGTCTGCGTGAGATAGGCATGGTGCCGACGTGCCTGTTCGACACCGAGCTGGCCGCACGCCTCGCCGGGTACCCACGGGTGGGGCTCGGCGCCATGGTCGAGAACGTCCTGGGGTTCGTACTGGAGAAGGGGCACTCCGCCGTCGACTGGTCGACACGGCCCCTGCCCGAGCCCTGGCTGCGCTATGCCGCCCTCGACGTGGAACTGCTCGTCGACCTGCGCAACGCGCTGGAGAAGGAGCTGGACCGGCAGGGCAAGCTGGAGTGGGCCCGGCAGGAGTTCGACGCGATCGCCTCGGCGCCGCCGCCGGAGCCGCGCAAGGACCCCTGGCGCCGTACGTCCGGGATGCACAAGGTGCGCCGCCGTCGGCAGATGGCGGTCGTCCGGGAGCTGTGGCAGAGCCGCGACCAGATCGCGCAACGGCGGGACATCTCCCCGGGCAAGGTGCTCGGGGACGCGGCGATCATCGAGGCGGCCCTCGCGCTCCCGCCGAACGTCCACGCCCTGGCCTCCCTCAACGGCTTCGGGCACCGCATGGGCCGTCGTCAACTGGAGCAGTGGCAGGCCGCGGTGGATCGCGCCAGGGCACTCCCCGAGGCCGAGCTGCCGCAACCCGGACAGCCGGTGACCGGGCCGCCGCCGCCGCGCGCGTGGGCCGACAAGGACCCCGTCGCTGCCGCGCGGCTGTCCGCGGCGCGCGCCGCGGTGTCCGCGCTCGCCGAGCGACTGCACCTGCCGCCGGAGAATCTGATCACACCCGACACGGTACGGAGGGTGTGCTGGACGCCACCGAACCAGGCCGACGAGGCGTCGGTCGCGGCTGCGCTCACCGGGTACGGGGCTCGGCTGTGGCAGGTGGAGCAGGTGACGCCGATACTCGTCGCCGCGCTGATCAAGGCGCCCAAGCCCTGAATCCTCGCCGTGAGCGCGAGGGTCGCCCTCGGTACCGGGCGTACGAGGGCGACCCCGAGGGGTCGCGGGGCGCGCGGCACGGGCACGGTCCGGGGTGATCGAGCGGAGCGGGGCCGCATCCGGGTCCGGTGCCGATGCCCTGCCGGCGAGGTGGGCTGAAGGCTGGGCCGAAGGTGTGACCTTCACCGCTCCCGCCCGCGGGACTGGGCAGGTTGGTTACTCGCGAGTAGCATGGTGCTGAGCGCGCGCTCAGCGCGTCGCAGCAGTGCCATCCCGCACCCTGGAGGAGAGCCATCGTGCCTCGTACCGTCAGGGACGTCGTCTTCGTTGACGGCGTCCGCACCCCGTTCGGCAAGGCGGGCCCGAAGGGCATCTACCACGAGACCCGCGCCGACGACCTCGTCGTGAAGGCGATCCGGGAGCTGCTGCGCCGCAACCCGGGTCTCGACCCGAAGAAGATCGACGAGGTCGCCATCGCCGCGACCACGCAGATCGGCGACCAGGGCCTGACCCTCGGCCGCACGGCCGGCATCCTCGCCGGTCTCCCGCAGTCGGTCCCCGGCTACTCCATCGACCGTATGTGTGCCGGTGCGCTGACGGCCGTGACGACCACGGCCGGCTCCATCGCGTTCGGCGCGTACGACGCCGTCATCGCCGGTGGCGTGGAGCACATGGGCCGCCACCCGATGGGCGAGGGCGTCGACCCGAACCCGCGGTTCGTGAGCGAGAAGCTGGTCGACGAGTCGGCCCTGTTCATGGGCATGACCGCGGAGAACCTGCACGACCGGTACCCGCACATCACCAAGCAGCGCGCCGACGAGTACGCGGTGCGCTCGCAGGAGAAGGCAGCCAAGGCGTACGCCAACGGCAAGATCCAGCAGGACCTGGTGCCGATCTCCGTGCGCCGCACCACCCCCGAGACCGGCGAGACCGGCTGGGGTCTGGTCACGGCCGACGAGCCGATGCGTCCGGGCACCACCCTGGACAACCTGGCGAACCTCAAGACGCCGTTCCGCGTCCACGGCCGGGTCACGGCGGGCAACGCGGCCGGTCTGAACGACGGTGCCACCGCCTCGATCATCGCGAGCGAGGACTTCGCCCGCGAGAACAACCTGCCGGTCAAGATGCGTCTCGTCTCGTACGCCTTCGCGGGCGTCGAGCCGGAGGTCATGGGTTACGGCCCGATCCCGGCGACCGAGAAGGCCCTCGCCAAGGCGGGTCTGTCCATCTCGGACATCGGCCTGTTCGAGATCAACGAGGCCTTCGCCGTCCAGGTCCTGGCCTTCCTCGACCACTACGGCATCGCGGACGACGACGAGCGCGTCAACCAGTACGGCGGCGCCATCGCCTTCGGTCACCCGCTCGCCTCCTCCGGCGTCCGTCTGATGACGCAGCTGGCCCGCCAGTTCGAGGAGCAGCCCGAGGTCCGCTACGGCCTGACCACCATGTGTGTCGGCTTCGGCATGGGCGCGACGGTCATCTGGGAGAACCCGCACTTCGAGGGGGACAAGTGAGCACCACCGCTGAACTGTTGAAGGGCGCGGCCGAGCTGTTCCCGGACGAGGTCGTCACCCAGGCGCACGTGCGCCACTTCGAGCTGCCGTTCCAGGCGGGCCGTTTCGCCCTGATCACCCTGGACAACGGCCTCGACCACACCAAGCCGACCACCTTCGGCCCGGCCTCGCTCGCGAACCTCAACACCGCGATCGACCAGGTCGAGCAGGAGGCCGAGGCCGGCGAGATCGTCGGTATCGGCATCACCGGCAAGCCGTTCATCTTCGCGGTCGGCGCCGACCTCAAGGGCGTCGAGCTGCTGAAGAAGCACGAGGACGCGCTGGCCATCGGCAAGGGCGGCCACGAGGTCTTCAAGCGGCTGGCGAAGCTGGCCGTCCCCACCTTCGCCTACTACAACGGCGCGGCGATGGGCGGTGGCGTCGAGGTCGGTCTGCACTGCACGTACCGGACCGTCTCGAAGGCCCTGCCGGCCTTCTCGCTCCCCGAGGTCTTCCTGGGCCTGGTCCCGGGCTGGGGCGGCTGCACCCTGCTGCCGAACCTGATCGGCGCCGACAAGGCCGTCTCGGTCATCATCGAGAACAGCCTCAACCAGAACAAGCAGCTCAAGGGCAAGCAGGTCCACGAACTCGGCATCGCCGACGCGATCTTCGAGGGCGCCGACTTCCTTGAGCAGTCGCTGATCTGGACGGCCTCCGTCCTCAAGGGTGACATCGAGGTCGACCGCCCGGTGATCGACCGTGGCGACGCCTGGGACCAGGCCGTCGCGCGCGGCCGGTTCATCGCCGACTCCAAGGTGCACGGCGCGGCCCCGGCCGCCTACCGCGCCCTGGACATCATCGCCGCGGCGAAGAACGGCGACCTCCAGCAGGGCTACGACGCCGAGGACCAGGCCCTCGCGGACCTGATCATGGGCGGCGAACTGCGCGCCGGTATCTACTCGTTCAACCTGGTCCAGAAGCGCGGCAAGCGCCCCGCGGGCGCTCCGGACAAGAACCTGGCGCGGCCGGTGACGAAGGTCGGCGTGGTCGGCGCGGGCCTGATGGCCTCTCAGTTGGCCCTGCTCTTCCTGCGCCGCCTCGAGGTCCCGGTCGTCCTCACGGACATCGACCAGGAGCGCATCGACAAGGGTGTGGGCTACGTCCACGCGGAGATCGACAAGCTGCTGGGCAAGGGCCGTATCAACCAGGACAAGGCCAACCGCCTCAAGGCGCTGGTGTCCGGTGTGCTGGACAAGGCCGAGGGCTTCTCGGACGCCGACTTCGTCATCGAAGCGGTCTTCGAGGAGATGGGCGTCAAGCAGCAGGTGTTCGCGGAGGTCGAGGCGGTCGCCCCGGCGCACGCGATCCTGGCGACCAACACCTCCTCCCTCTCGGTGAGCGAGATGGCCGCGAAGCTGAAGCACCCCGAGCGGGTCGTCGGCTTCCACTTCTTCAACCCGGTCGCGATCCTGCCACTGCTGGAGATCGTCCGCGGCGAGAAGACCGACGACGCCTCGCTGGCCACGGCGTTCGCCGTCGCCAAGAAGCTGAAGAAGACGGCGGTTCTGGTGAAGGACGCCCCTGCGTTCGTCGTCAACCGCATCCTCACCCGCTTCATGGGCGAGATCCAGAACGTCATCGACGAGGGCACGTCGGTCGAGGTGGCCGAGAAGGCGGTCGAGCCGCTGGGTCTGCCGATGTCCCCGCTGGTCCTGCTGGAGCTGGTCGGCCCGGCGATCGGTCTGCACGTGTCGGAGACCCTCAACAAGGCGTTCCCGGACCGCTTCAAGGTCTCCCCGAACCTCAAGGCGGTCGTCGAGGCGGGCAAGCGCGGCTTCTACGTCTACGACAGCGGCAAGCCGGAGCTGGACCCGGAGGTCGCCGCGCTCCTGAAGCAGGGTGACACCGCCCTGACCGAGGAGCAGGTCCGCACCCGCGTCCTGGACGCTGTCGCCCAGGAAATCGGCCTGATGCTCGACGAGGGCGTCGTCGCCGAGGCCCAGGACATCGACCTCTGCCTGATCACGGGCGCCGGCTGGCCCTTCCACCTGGGCGGCATCACGCCGTACCTGGACCGCGAGGGCGTCTCCGAGCGGGTGAACGGCAAGAAGTTCCTCGCCCCTGGCGTGGCGAGCGTCCCGGCCTGACAGGCCACCTGTGAAGGGGTGGGCCGCACGGCGAAGTCCGTGCGGCCCACCCCTTTCGCGTTGCCCGTGAACAGGGTTCTGCGGTGCCCGTGAGCCGGGCGGAGCGCCTCGGTGATGCGCTGTGGCGCGGTCAGACCGTCTGCCAGGCCGCCAGCGCGAGCCCCGGCTCGTCCTTCCGGCGGGCCAGACGCAGTTCGCCGTCCTCGGTCAGGGACGCCGCCACCACACGTCCCTCGGCGTCCTCCGCCACCGCCACCCGCGCGCCCGTCGGCAGGTGCGGACCCGACTCGGTCCACCACAGGCCCGCCGACTCCTGTTCGGTGGGACAGGCCGCGAAGACGACCCGGCCGGCGGCGGAACGCTGGGCGACCAGCGTGCAGTCGACGCCTTCGACGACACAGCGGACGGCGGCGACCGGCCCGGGACCCGCGGCTGCGAGCAGCGGGACGGGATCGCCGCCCGGACGCCAGGCACACAGCATGCCTTCGGCGTCCGCGAAGAACAGCGTGGTGTGCTCCTTGGAGGTGACCAGGGCGCTCAGCGTGTCAGCCCGGACCCGCACGTCCAACAGTTCGTCGGGGACCAGGGCCGCGCCCGGTTCCTCCTGGCGCCAGTGCCGGATGCCGTCCGCCGAACTGGTGTACAACTCGACACGGCCCGAACCCCCCGTCACAGCGGTGAGTTCCTCATGCGTGCCCCGGCCTTTCAGATCGTGCCAGGGGCCCCAGCCGCCGCGCTCCTTCTGGGCGACCATGCTGACGCCGCCGCCCTTGTTGCGCACGAAGACATGGGCGCGTCCCTCGGCGTCCACGGCCACCGCCGGGGGGCCGGTCCGCTCGCCCTTCTTGTTCGGGTGGCCGATCGGGATCCAGTCGAGGGCGGCCAACTGGGGCCGGAAGTGCGTGGAGTGCACGAGGCCGGACTCCCCCCGGACCGTGGGGCGCCAGGCGACGACATGGGCGTATCCGTCGACGCCCTGGCCGACCGCGTGCCAGGGGTACACCTTCTGGTCGCCGCCCACCTTGCGCGGCCCGTCCCAGGAACCGCCGGGCCGGTGCTCCGCCCGGCACAGGACGGCGTCGTCCGACGGAAGATAGACAACGAGTCGGCCCTCACGGCCGCGTATGAGCCAGTCGCCGTTCACGGTTTCACTTTAAGCGGGGCGGTCCGCCGTCACGGACCGCCCTGTGCCCCGCTCAGAGCCGCTTCGCGCTCCGGAAGAGCTTCGCGTAGAAGCCGTTGCCGTCGATGCGGGAGGCGCCTCCCTTGTCGCCCATCGTCGGCCCGTTGACCTCCTTGCGGCTGGATATGAAGACGCGGTGGCCGTCGGTGTCCAGGCCCAGGTAGAGGGCGACATGGTCGATGTGGTTGCCGGTGCGGTGGTCCATCTTGAAGAACAGCAGGTCGCCCGGCTGAAGGACGTCGATGTTGGCCGGCCGGACATACCAGGGGGAAGGGCCCTGGAGCTTGATGATGTCGACGCCGGTCTTCGAGCGGGCCATGCCGTCCGCGCTACGGGGCAGACCGTCGCCGAGCGCGTTGGTGGCCATCAGCGGGAAGCGTGCGCGATAGCCCCAGACCATGCGCATGAAACCGGAGCAGTCCAGCGCCCGGTAGCGCTCCGCGCGCGGTTGCATCGTGGTGCCGTTGCGGAAGGTGTACGGCTTGCCGAGGTAGTCGTAGAAGTCGTTCTGCTCCAGGCGGTCGACACCGTCCTCCTTGAACGGGCCGAAAACCGCGTCGCCCGCGTACGGAGTGCCCTCGGAGTCCTTCTTGATCGGCGCGCCCTCGACGTACTGGAAGGCCAGCGCGAAGATGTCGTCCTCCTCGCTGCCAAGGCTCGTCTTGAACCAGTCCTTGAACCACTGTTCCTTCTCGGATCCCTTGGTCCAGGGTTCGGGCATGAGGCGGACCCAGTCGTCGGTGACCACCCGGGAGGTCGTGTTGGAGGGTTCGCTGAAGGTCCGCGAGGGACCCTTGAGGGTGGCGGTGCGGGCGCCGTCGGTGAAGGTGGCGACGACCGCGCCGCTCGCATCGCGGAGCACCGAGCGTGCCGGGTTGTTCAGCCTCTCCCAGGTCTCTTTGCCGGTGGCGGCCTTGCCCTTGCCCTTCGTACCGTCGGTGACGGCCTGCACGGCCGGGGCTTTCGCCTGCTCGTCCTGGCGCAGTTCGTAGGTGAAGTAGGCGCTGCCCGCGAGCAGCGCCATCACCGTCGCCGCATGGACGATGGGGCGGCCTTTACGCTTCGGCATGGTGAGGGACTCCAGGTTCGCGTTCGTTCGGGCGGGCTCAGGCGGACGGGAGAGCGCCGAGGAGGATGCCGGCGGTGAGGACCACATAGGTGGCCAGCGTCACCGATCCGGTGGACAGCAGCGTCGCGCCCTTGGGCTGGCGCACCAGCTGGTAGCCGATCAGGCCCGGAACGATGAAGCCGAGTGTCTGGTTGGCGTACAGCAGCGGGAACTCCATCTGCAGCACGATGATCACGGTGGCCTGGATGAGCACGCCGGTGAGCACCACCGCCGCGAACAGCCGCTTGCCGTAGAGGATCACGAACCGCTGCAGTACCAGCGTGGTCACGTAGGTCAGTACGGTCACCCCGACCACCAGCGCGGCACGCTGCAGATCCTCGATCAGGGTGAGCGCGAGCCAGCCCGGCGTGATCATGCCGCCCGGCGACAGATTGGTCGTCAGGTAGCACATCAGCGAGAACATCAGGCCCAGGCCGATGCCGATCGCTGCGATCTCGGGGGTGAGGACGGAGGGGATCAACGGGGCTCTCCTGGGCTGTGCCACTGCTGCGGGTCGTCGGTGGGGGGAACGGGTCGTACGCGGGGTTCGAACAGGCCGCGCGGCTGGGCCTCGTCGGGTCGCGCCTGGGGCACGGCACCGTACGGTTCGCCCGGGTGGGCGCCCGCCGCCATGGTCTGGGGCTGCTGGGGGCGCGGCGTGGGCGCGGTGTGCCCGGCAGGGGCGGCTTGCTGCTGACCGGGGTTCGGGTACTGGTTCGGGTGCGGGTACGCGGCATCGCGCTGCACCGGGATCTGCGGGGCGTGGTACTGGTGGCCGTACCGCTCCTCGTACGCCTGCGGGTAGCCCTGGTAGGGGTCGATGCGGGGCGCGTAGAGCTGCATCGTCTCGATGTGTTCGGGCATGGAGGGCGCCGCTTCCGTGCGGCTGGGCGGGGTGGCCGCGGGCTCGTCGGGGGTTTCGTCCGCCGGGAGCTCGGCGAGGTGCTCCAGAAGCACCTCGCCCTGGCCGTGGATGTTGCCGATGGCGACGAGCGAGGAGTCCGGCCCGAGCATGCCGAGCATCCGGGACATGAACTCCTCCGGGTCCCGCCGGTCTCCGCCCAGGTCGACGGCGCGCGAGCGGAACTCGGCGGGGATCGCGTCGATGGCGGACTTGGCCGGGTGACCGATCACGAAGACGTGCTCGGGGTCGAGGTCGGGGATGATCTCGCCCATCTGGCCGTTGCGCTCGACGCGGTCGGGACGGCAGTTGATGACCACGTTCAGCGGACGGTGGATCGCGCCGAGGTCGAGGAGCTGGTTGATGTTCATCAGCGTCGACTCGGGGTCGTTGGCCGCGAAGACGTTGGCGAAGCGCAGCTTCTTGTTCTCGGGGGTCTGGTAGCGCTCGACGGACAGCACACCGGGGTCCGGCGGGGCGTCGTACATGCCCTGGAGGGCCGTCTTGCGGTCGACGCCGAGCAGTTCGGCGACGGTGAGCGCGATGGCGACGTTCTCCTTGAAGGTGAACCAGCTGAAGCCGCGCAGCTCCTCGTCGGTGACCGTCTCGGGATCGGCGTAGATCAGTTTGCAGTCCCGGGAGTCCGCCTCCTCCTGGAGGATGTGGAAACGTTCCTTCTCGGCGGTGACGCAGATCCCGCCCTCCGGCATGGACCGGCTCAGCGAGCGCGCCACATCGTCCAGGGTGGGGCCCATCTCGGCGAGGTGGTCCTCACGGACGTTGCACAGCACACCGATCGTGGAGCGAATCAGCTTGGACTGGTTGATCTCCTGCAGGGCCGGCATCACCGCCATGCACTCCATGACGAGCGCGTCCGGGTTGTACGCGGCCGCGCGGCGCACGATGCCGATCTGCTCGACCACGTTGGCGATGCCGAACTTGCGGTAGACGGGCTCCTCGGTGGCATCGGGGTGGATGAACCGGGCCGCAGTGCCCGTCGTCTTGGCGACGGTGACGAGGTCGCCGCCGCGCAGCGCGCCCGCGCACAGCCGGGTGATGGACGACTTGCCGCGGATGCCGTTGACCAGGACCCGGGTGGGGATGTTGTCGAGGTTGACGAAGTGCCGCCGCTGCTCCACGACGCCCGCCACGAGCAGGATCGCGCAGCACACCAGCAGCACGGTGTAGAGGAAGAGCACAGGTGATCAGTTCCTTACGTACTGCTGGCCCTGCGGGCCGTGAGGGTCGTGCGGCCCGTACGGCGCCCCGGTCGAGCCCGGCACGGGGGGACCCGCCGTGGGCGGGGTCCGGCGAGGTTGTTGCTTGCGCTGGTCCTGGAGCTGCTGGCGGATGAGTTCCAGCGAGCGGGTGACCGCTCCGACCTCGTCGTGGTGGCGTGGGAACAGCACCGTCTTGCGGTCGCCGTCGGCCAGTGCCTCCGCCTGGTCGGCGAGGTAGCGCAGCGGCCGGACCACCACGATGTGCAGCCAGCCCAGGCAGGCGGCGGCAGCGGCGGCACCCAGCAGTCCGGCGAGCACGGTCCTGTTCTGCATGTCGTACTCGGGGATCGCGAGCCGGTTGGCCGGCTGCCAGCTGACCACGGTCCAGCCGAGCGGCTTGGCGGGGCCACCGCCCACGAAGGGCGCGGCGGCGGCGATCTGTACGCCGTTCTTCCGGTAGAGCACACCGCCGGCGTGGGCGGACTTGCCGACCTTCTGGCTGGTGGCGGCGACCAGGTCCTTCAAGCGGTCGTCGGGCAGCCCCTGGAAGGCGAGGAAGCCCGTGTTCCCGGCGATGACCCGGCTCTTGTCGTCGACCAGGCGCACCACGCCCAGGCCGGGCCGGTTGAGCAGGGAGTTGAGGAAGTCGATGCGGAACTCACCGACCACCGCGGAGTCGTCGCGGCCCGGGATGCCGGCGGTGGCGACGACGATGGGTTCCTTGCCTCCCTGACCCAGCAGCCGGATCGGGGCGGCGGTGGCGGGCTTGGGGCCGGCCGCGCGAGGACTGTCCCCGGAACGGGCCACCACGTTGCCGGAGGCGTCGACCACGTACAGCGAGCGATAGCGCTGGTGCTGGTTCATGGTGTTCTGCAGCACCTTGGTCATGGCGGCGGGCTCGGTGCGGTCGCCGATCAGGCTCGCCACGGACTCCAGGTCGGCGTCGCCCTCGTTGAGCGCCCGGCGTACCCGGTCGGTGAGTGTGTCGGTGCGCTCCCGCTGGTCGTTGACGATCTGCTGCGGGACGACGGCCGTGCCGTCGGCGCGGTTGAGGAGCAGCAGCAGCGGTACGCACCAGACGAGCAGCAGGGCGACACAGACGACGAGCAGTGCCCGGCTGCCGAACCGGCGCAGCCCGCGCGGGCGCGCGGCGGGGCCGGTGGCCTCGGCGGGTTCGCCCAGCAGCTGACGCCGCAGCCGCTCCAGCGCGGTGCCGATGCGGTGTGCCTCGCCGTAGCCGGGGACGGTGACGGGGCGGGTCACGTCCGAGCGGGAGAGCCGGCGGGACTCCAGGAAGAGGCGGAGCAGGGGGCGCTGGACGGTACCGAGCAGTACGGCGACGGCGAGGCCTCCGATGCCGAGCAGTGCGCCGCCCGCGATCAGGCCGAAGACCGGCGAGATGGTCCGGGTGGGGTCCTCGGCGACCTTCACCATCGCGACGACGGTGAGACCGAGCCCGGAGGCGGTGGTGGCCTCTCCGGGTTCGGGACCGGTCAGCGTGGCGTACCCGGCGACGGAGCGGTCGCTCAGGAAACTTCCGCCGAGCAGGCTGCCACTGACGCCCCGGTAGCCGCCGGAGCCGGGTTCCTTGCTGCTGCGCGGGTCCTGCTCCGCCTCGCGGGTGGCGCGCTCGGCGAAGTTCTTCAGCTGCTTGCGGGAGGCGTCGACCTCCTTGCGCTGCAGCTCGGTCAGCACCTGCTCGGGTTCGGGTATGCCATCGCTGCTGAGGATCGCGCCCTCCTGGTCGACGACGGCGATGGAGCGGAACTGGCCGAGGCTGATGCCCGGGAACTTCAGCGCGTTGGAGGCCACCAGCAGTTGCTGTGGCTCACCGGGCCAGGACAGCAGCGCGAAGGACAGCAGTCGGACCTCGCCGTTCTTCAACCGGACCATCCGCGGGTCGAGGCCACCCTCGTCGCCGAGAGTGGAGAGGTCCAGCGAGGTCAGCGGCACGGTCTCGCCGCGCGCGCCGAGCAGCTTGCCGGACCGGATCTCGATGACGGCGGTGCCCATCCACTTCTGGTAGGTGTTGCCGAGCTTGTCGAGCACCGTGTCGGCCGAGACCGGCTTCCCCGCGCTGAACAGCGTGGCGGAGCGGGTGAGGTCGGTGACGGACTCGTCGATGGAGGCGCGCATGGCGATAGCGCCGTCCTCGGCGAAGTGCTGCTGGGAGATCTGCACCGCCTTGGGCACTCCGCTGTCGTCGACCCTTCCCAGGACGAGAGCGGTGACGCCGGCCAGCGACAGCAGGAGCACCGACAGGACCGCGATCGGCGGGCGGATGCCTCCGAGCAGCGACATGTCGGCGCGGCGGCGGGCTCTGTGCTGCCGCGTCGGGGGCGGAGACGCCAAGGAACGGTCCTCTCAAGCTGTGCGGAGGTGGGACTCCGCACGGGGAAGCAGGTGCGATTGCGGCACAGGCGTGCCGGATGCGCCGATCGCTTCGGGCGCACCCGGAACCATGAGACTTGTTAAACCGGTAAGAGGTTGTAATGAGATAAGTGTGATTCAGGCAACATCTGGTTTTGCGCGATCAATAACTGGCAAGACTGCGCACCTCATCACGCCTCGTACGCTCACTCGGGCAGTGGGGTCAGCGCTTTCAGGCCATCCTTGGCCGCTCCGCGGTTCAGCATGGTCCCCTCCGTGCGCTGGAAGGCGAGCCGCAGCCGGGCCCGCTGCCGGTCGGTCAGGTCGTCGTCGCGGAGCGCGGCCGCGACGTCGAGCAGGCGGTACTCCTTGACGTCGTCCGCACTCGCCGCGACCGTACTGCCGTCGTCGGCACTCTCCGGGTCCGGCGGAATCTCCACGAGGGTCGGCTCGTAGCGGGGCTCGACCTCCCACTTCCCGTTGTGTTCGGTGAACGTGAACCAGCCGATCACGCCCTCCTCGGTGAGACCCGTGGGCACGTCGTGCCGGGCGACCTGGTTACCGAGCCCGTAGGCGATCCAGGTGCCGTCGACCTTCTCCATCGGCTGCACCACATGCGCGTGATGGCCGATGACCAGGTCGATCCCGGTCTTCCGGGCGAGCTCCCGGGCGAACTTGAGCTGCGGGGTCGAGGGGTTCGGGTGGTGCTCGCGCCCCCAGTGGAGCGACAGGATGACGACCTCGGCGCCGGCCTTTCGAGCACGCTGCTCGGCGGCCTTGATCCGTCCGAGGTCGGTCAGGTTGGCCAGCCACGGCTTGTCCGCGGGCAGTTCGTGGGCGTTGAACCCGAAGGCGAAGGAGATCTGCGCGACTTTGACGCCTTTGACGTCCATGACGAGCGGAGTGAGTGAGTCCCGCTCCGTACGGAACGAACCCGTGTGCTTCACGCCGGCGGCGTCCAGGGTGTCCAGGGTGCGCTTGACTCCCTCGTACCCGTGGTCGAGCGCGTGGTTGGAGGCGGTGGAGCAGGTGTCGTAGCCGATGTCCTTGATCGTCGTGGCGACCTGCGGCGGCACGAGGAAGTTCGGGTAGCTCTCGAAGGGACCCTTCGGCTTGCCGAGCACCGGCTCCATGTGGCAGATCGCCAGGTCCGCCTTGCTGATCACCGGCTTGATACCCGCCATCATGGGCCCGAAGTCCAGGCCGGCCACGCCCTTGCCCGTCCGCTCGGCATCCTTGCGCGCCTGGTCGATGAGCTGGGGGTGCATCAGGATGTCCCCCGCGGCGGCGACGGTGAAGGTGCGTCCGTCGCCCTTCGCGTCGGTGTCGTTGCCGAGGAGGCCGCACCCCGCGACGGAGGCGGTGAGGGCGAGCGGGGTCAACAAGGTCAGCACGGTGTGGCTACGACGTCTGGTCACCGGGATATCTTGGTACAACCATGAGAGCAAACCGCCCGTGGATCATAACGATCGCAATAATTGTGCTGGCCATCACAGGTCTCGCAGCCGCCCTGACGGCCGTACTCCGGACGTCCCACGACGACGGAACAGCCATCGGTGGCCGTACCCACGACGGTCAGACCGACGGCGTGGACCTGGCACGCGAGGTCGCCGCCTACACGAGCCGGTTCGGCCCTGACAGTGGCTACCAGCCGCCGACACGGGCCGACCGCACCGGTGTCGCAGAGGCGGTCGGGCTGCTCCTCGACGGCCACCGCGCACAGGCGGAGCAGCACCTTTCCCAACTGGACTTCACCCTGCGCACCGTCGTCGACCGGGTCTCCGGGCACCGCTACGCCGAGGTGGCCGACCGCACGGAGGCCGCCGTGACGCCACGCGGCTGGGGGCGGGTGTACGTCGACCTCGACAGCCGTCCGCGGTGGTCGGTCCAGGTCCCGCATCCGGTCGCCGACCAGGGCACCGAGCAGTTGGGCGTACGTGTCCTGCGCGGCTCCCCGGGGGGCGTTCTCGTCATCGCCGGAGCACATCGCAATGCCGGAAAGGGCAATTCCGCCGATGTCGCCCACCGCCGGAACACGGTATTCCATGCCGTCTGCGCGGAACTGGCCCGCCGCAACATGCCCGGAATCCAGGTTCACGGGTTCGCTTCGTCCTCGGCCCCCGGCTTCGATGTGATCGCCTCGACGTCCTCCGGATCGCGGGGCAAGTCGGAGGCCCGCCACCTGGCCGACTCCCTGCGCGATCGCGATTTCCATGTCTGCCGAGCTTGGGCGCGCTCATGCCCACTGGAGGGCCTGACGAACCTGCAGGGGCGTGCCGCGCAGGACGAGCACGTACCGTTCCTGCATGTGGAGTTCGCGCCCGCCCTGCGCTCGGACGGGCCCGCCGCCGAACGCGCGGCGTCCGCCGTCGCCGAGGTCACCCGGCGCTGGGCCGACCGCTCCGTGTCAGGCTGAGGGCATGTCCGAAACCGAAGGCACACCCAAGGGCGGGGGCACGTCAGCGACCTCGACACTGCTCGTCGTCGACGGAGCGAACGTCGTCGGCTCCGTGCCGGACGGCTGGTGGCGCGACCGACGGGCCGCCGCCGAGCGTCTGCGGGACCGGCTGGCGCCCTACGCGGAGTCCGGACTGCCGGAACACCCAGAACCGCTGGAGGTCGTCCTCGTCATCGAGGGCGCGGCCCGGGGTGTGGCGTCCGTGCCCGGCGTGCGCGTCGACGAGGCGCCCGGCAGCGGAGACGACCGCATCGTCGAGCTGGCCGCCGACGCCAGGGGCCGCCCCTGTCTGGTCATCACGGCGGACCGGGAACTGCGCCGCAGAGTCGCGGAGTTGGGTGCGGAGGTGGCCGGGCCGCGGACGGTACTCGGCTGAGGGCTGAAGGCCGATACGGTCCCCTTCCTCTGCACGGCCACAGGCCCACACCTGGCCACAGCGCGCACAGGGCACACACGAACGCCGCCTGTGTCTGGGCTAATTCTCGCGACCGCTCAGGCGGCTGTGCGAGCGGCCGTAGAGGACGTAGACGAAGAAGCCGATGACCAGCCAGATCGCGAAGCGGAGCCAGGTCTCGGCGGGCAGGTTCAGCATCAGCCACATCGACGCGCACACCGACAGGATCGGCACCAAGGGAACGAACGGGGTCCGGAAGGCGCGGTGCAGATCGGGCCGGGTGTTACGAAGGATCACCACGGCGATCGCGACCACGATGAAGGCGAAGAGCGTGCCGATGTTGACCAGCTCGGCGAGTTCGCTGAGGCTGGTGAAGCCCGCGACGACGGCGATGACCGCGCCGAGCAGGATGGTCGGCCGGTGCGGGGTCCTGAACCGCGGATGGACACGGGAGAAGAAGCGCGGCAGCAGTCCGTCGCGGCTCATCGCGAAGAAGACCCGGGTCTGGCCGAGCAGCAGGATCATGCAGACACTCATCAGGCCGACGGCGGCGCCGAAGCTGATCACGCCCGCGTACCACGGGTGCCCGACGCCTTTGAACGCGTCGGCCAGCGGGGCGTCCACGGAGAGATCGCTGTAGTGCTGCATTCCCGTGACGACGATCGAAACTCCCACATACAGCGCGGTGCAGATGAAAAGTGAGCCCAGGATGCCGCGCGGCATGTCCCGCTGCGGATTCCTGGTCTCCTCGGCCGCCGTAGCCACGATGTCGAAGCCGATGAAGGCGAAGAAGACGACGGACGCGGCGGTGAAGATGCCCATCACCCCGAAGTTGGACGGCGCCCAGCCGAACATCAGCTGGATCAGCGGTGCCTTGAGAGAGCCGCCCGCCGCCACCGGCTGCGGCTTCGGGATGAACGGCCTGTAGTTGGCGGCGCTGACGAAGAGGGCGCCGGCGATGATCACGATCAGTACCACGGCCACCTTGATCGCGACGACGAACTGGGTGACCCGGGCCGACAGCTTCACGCCGACGACGAGGATGACGGTGAGCGCCAGGACGAGCGCGGCGGCAAGGACGTCGAAGCCGAACCCGTGCGCCCCCTCCCGACTGCTCAGCGACGCGGGCAGATGCCAGCCCACGTTGTCCAGCAGCGAGCGGACGTACCCGGACCAGCCGACCGCCACCACCGCCGTGCCCAGCGCGAACTCCAGGACCAGGTCCCAGCCGATGATCCAGGCGGGCAGCTCGCCCAGCGTGGCGTACGAGAACGTGTACGCAGAACCCGCGACCGGGACCGTCGAGGCGAACTCCGCGTAGCACAACGCGGCCAGCGCGCAGACGACACCGGCCACGACGAAGGCCAGGGAGACAGCGGGGCCCGCGTTCTCCTTGGCCACCTTGCCGGTCAGCACGAAGATGCCGGTGCCGATGATGACACCGACGCCGAACACCGTCAGATCCAGGGCGGACAGGGTCTTCTTGAGCGCGTGCTCGGGTTCCTCGGTGTCCTGGATCGACTGCTCGACGTTCTTCGTCCGGAAGAGGGCACTGTTCACGGGCTTACCTCCCACGCTCGTCGTCCCCGACATGATCGAGAGAGAGCTTCAGTGCATATGCCCTGGGGTGGGCCGATTCACGCAAATGGGCCGGTTTCGCCACCATAAAGGATGGCGAAACCGGCCCAGCAGGCCTGCGATCGGTCAGTCGCGCGCGGGCTCGACCGAGTCCACCGTCTGTGCGGCACCCGTACGGTGGAACCCTCCGTCGAGCTTGGCGACCAGCCCGGTGACCTGGCGGGCGATGTCCGGCGCGGTCAGGCCGATCTCCGCCATGACCTCCTTGCGCGAGGCGTGGTCGAGGAAGCGCGGCGGGATACCGAAGTCACGCAGCGGCACATCGACGCCCGCGTCGCGCAGAGCCTGCGCGATCGCCGAACCGACGCCGCCGACGCGCGAGTTGTCCTCCACGGTGACGACCACACGGTGCCGCTCGGCGAGCGGGGCGAGGGCCTCGTCGACGGGCTTGACCCAGCGCGGGTCGACGACGGTGGTGGAGATGCCCTGCTTGTTCAGCAGGTCGGCGATCTCCAGGCACATGGGCGCGAGCGCGCCGACGGAGACCAGCAGGACGTCCGGTACGGGGGCGTCGGCCTTGCGCAGCACGTCCATGCCGCCGACCGTGCCGACCGCGGGGACCGCCGGGCCGACGACGCCCTTGGAGTAGCGCAGTACGGTCGGCGCGTCGTCGACGTCGACGGCCTCGCGCAGCTGGGCGCGCAACTGCTCGGCGTCACGCGGGGCGGCGATCCTGAGACCCGGTACCACCTGGAGCATCGACATGTCCCACATACCGTTGTGGGAGGCGCCGTCGTCACCGGTGACACCGGCCCGGTCGAGGACGAAGGTCACACCGCACTTGTGCAGGGCGACATCCATGAGTACCTGGTCGAAGGCGCGGTTGAGGAAGGTCGCGTACACCGCGAAGACGGGATGCAGTCCGCCCGTGGCGAGGCCGGCCGCGGAGACCGCCCCGTGCTGCTCGGCGATGCCGACGTCGTAGGTGCGGTTCGGGAACGCGTCCGCGAACTTCTTCAGGCCCACCGGGTGGAGCATCGCCGCGGTGATGGCGACGATGTCCTCGCGCTCGCGGCCGAGCTTGACCATCTCGTCGCCGAAAACGGTGGTCCAGCTGGCGGCTGCGGCCTTGATGGGCAGACCGGTGTCGGGGTGGATGACGCCGACGGCGTGGAAGCGGTCGGCCTCGTCCTGGAGAGCGGGCTGGTAGCCGCGGCCCTTCTCGGTGAGGCAGTGCACAATGACCGGGCCACGGAACCGCTTGGCGCGGGCCAGCGCGGACTCCAGGGCCTCGATGTCGTGGCCGTCGATCGGGCCGACGTACTTCAGGCCCAGGTCCTCGAACATGCCCTGCGGGGCGATGAAGTCCTTCAGGCCCTTCTTGGCGCCGTGCAGCGTCTCGTAGAGCGGCCTGCCGACGACGGGCGTGCGCTCCAGCACCTCCCTGGTGCGGGCGAGGAACTTCTCGTAGCCGTCGGTGGTGCGCAGGGTGGCCAGGTGGTTGGCGAGACCACCGATCGTGGGGGAATACGACCGCTCGTTGTCGTTGACGACGATGACCAGCGGGCGGTCCTTGGCATCAGCGATGTTGTTCAGCGCCTCCCAGGCCATGCCGCCGGTCAGCGCGCCGTCGCCGATGACCGCGGCGACATCGCTGTCCCGCCCGAGCAGCTGGTTGGCCTTGGCGATGCCGTCGGCCCAGCCCAGCACAGTGGAGGCGTGGCTGTTCTCGATGATGTCGTGCTCGGACTCGGCCTGCGAGGGGTAGCCGGACAGGCCGCCCTTCATCTTCAGCTTGGAGAAGTCCTGACGGCCGGTAAGCAGCTTGTGCACGTAGGACTGGTGGCCGGTGTCCCACAGCACCTTGTCCTTCGGCGAGTGGAAGACCCGGTGCAGGGCGATGGTCAGCTCCACCACACCGAGGTTGGGGCCGAGGTGGCCGCCCGTCTTGGAGACCTCGGTGATGAGGAAGGTCCGGATCTCTTCTGCAAGCTGGTCCAGCTCCTCCAGGCTGAGCCGGTCCAGATCGCGCGGTCCCCCGATGCGGGTCAGCAGCGGCACCTGTGCCTCCTTGAAGTAGAGCTGTGTCGAGCTATTCGCCGGGCTGAGTCTAATGTTCCGCCTGCGCGGATCACGGGCGGGCCTCGCATTCCACGCCACACGTTCGGCCGCACATGACTGTGCCCGGCACCGCGATGGGTACCGAGCACAGGTCAACGGGGCAGGCCCGCGCCGCCGAGGCCTCTCGTCCGGATCGAACCGGGTCCGGACGAAAGACCCCAGGGCGTGTGGCTCACGCCCGACCCGCGGTCTTCTGGGTCTTGCGGGTGATCGAGTCGATCACCACGGTGGTGAGCAGCACACCCGCGGTGATCATGTACTTCACCGGCTCGGCGATGGACTCCAGCTGGAGGCCGTACTGGATCGAAACGATCACCATCACGCCCAGCAGCGCGTTCCACGTACGCCCACGCCCGCCGAAGAGGCTCGTACCGCCGATGACAGCCGCGGCGATCGCGTTCATCAGCAGGTCACCGGTACCGGCGCTCTGGTTGGCCGCGGCGATCTTGGAGGCCAGGAACAGTCCGCCGATGGCCGCGAACAACCCGGAGATCGCGAAGACCGAGATCCGTATGGCCGTGACGTTGATACCGGCGCGACGCGACGCCTCGACACTGCCGCCGAGCGCGAAGACCTTGCGGCCGTACGCCGTGCGACGCAGCACGAAGTCGGTGAGCACCAGGACGGCCAGGAAGATCACCGTGGCCAGCGGCAGGCCCTTGTACTGGTTGTACATGTAGGCCGCGGCGAAGGAGATGACGGCCAGCAGGGCCGTGCGCAGGGCGGTCTCGCTGAGCGGGCGGGACGGGACCCCCGCGGCCTCACGGCGGCGCGCGCCCAGGTACGAGGTGGCGAAGAACACCACGACCACGACCGCGGCCAGACCGTAGGCGGCTGCCACATCGGAGAAGAAGTACGTGGTCAGCTGGCCGATGAGGCCGTCGCTCTTGAGGTTGATGGTTCCGTTGGCGCCCAGCACCTGGAGCATGAAGCCCAGCCAGAAGAGCAGGCCGGCCAGTGTCACGGCGAAGGCGGGAGCGCCGAGCACCGCGAAGAAGAAGCCGTGGGCCGCGCCGATCGCCGCGCCCGCCGCGACGGCCGCGAGCACCGCGAGCCACTCGGGCCAGCCCTGGTTGACGGCGAAGACGGCCGAGAGGGCGCTGGCCGCGCCGCTGACCGAACCGACCGACAGGTCGATTTCACCGAGCAGCAGAACGAAGACGATGCCGACCGAGATCATGCCCGTGCCGACCATCGTGATCGTGATGTTGCTGAGGTTCTCCGCGGACAGGAAGGCCGAGTTGAGGCTCTGGAAGATCACGCAGATGGCGATCAGGCCCACGATGACGGGCAGCGAGCCCAGCTCACCCGCGCGCATCTTCCGCTTGAACTCCCCCACGTAGCCCGCGAGTCCCTGCTCGCGCACGAGGAGACGGGGGTCGACCGCGGTCACCGCGGCTGCGGCGGCCTCGGGGTTCTCGACGGCGGGCGCGCCCTTCGCGGTCTCGGAGGTCTTGTCGATACTCACTTGGAAACCTCCCCGTTCGTGCGCGCCGCACGGCGGGTCACAGCGTTGTCGGTGGCGCCGGTGATGGCGGAGATGATCTCCTCCTGCGAGGTGGTCTTCACCTCGAAGACGCCGTTGTTGCGGCCGAGGCGCAGCACCGCGACCTTGTCCGCCACGGCTTTCACATCGGCCATGTTGTGGCTGATGAGGATCACCGCGTGGCCGCGCTCGCGCAGCCGTTCGATCAGGTCCAGGACCTGGGCGGTCTGCTCGACGCCGAGCGCCGCGGTGGGCTCGTCGAGGATGACCAGTTTGGGCTCGCCGAGCATCGAACGGGCGATGGCCACGGTCTGGCGCTGGCCGCCGGAGAGCGAGGCGATCGGGATGCGCACGCTCGGGATCCGGATCGACAGGGTGGTGAGCAGTTCGCGCGCTCGCCGCTCCATCTCGACCTCGTCGAGAATGCCGCGCCTCTTGATCTCGCGGCCGAGGAAGAGATTGCCGACGACGTCGATGTTGTCGCACAGCGCGAGGTCCTGGTAGACCGTCGCGATGCCGAGGTTCTGGGCGTCGTTCGGCTTGCTGATCTGGACGGGCTTGCCTTCCCATTCGATGGCGCCCTCATCGATGGGGTGCACGCCGGCGATCGTCTTGACCAGCGTGGACTTTCCGGCGCCGTTGTCGCCGACCAGGGCGACCACCTCACCGGCGTGGACCTCAAGCTCTACGTCGGTGAGCGCCTGAACGGCACCGAACCGCTTGGAGACCCCGCGCAACGCCAGCACGGGCGTAGCGGACACGTGAACCATCTCCTTCGCCGCCTGACCCGGCGGAAGGTTGTGCAGAAGTATGGAGGAAGTGCTCCCCTCCGGCGCCACGCGACGAGCTTGCGGGGCTGGTGAACACGGGGCGCCGGAGGAGCTTCGGTGCGGTGCCCCGGCAGGCGGCGTTCGACGGGGCGAGCGTCGTCTGCCGGGGCACCGGTCCCGTACGGGCATTCAAAGGGCGAAGTCCCATAGGGGGAAAGGGGCTCGGGCCGGTTACTTCAGACCGATCTTGTCGCAGTCCTTCTTGTACTGCCCGGTGCAGATGTCGGCGGCGGTGTAGATGCCGTCCTTGATGACCGTGTCCTTGATGTTGTCCTTGACCAGCGCGATGACCGGGACCAGGACGGAGGGCACCTGCTTGACGGTCGAGCTGTCGACCTTGTCCTTGGCGATCGTGTCGAGCGACTTGCCCTTGGCGAGGAGGACGGCCATCTGCGCGGCGACGTCCGCCTCCTGCGGGTACGACTTGTAGACGCTCATGAACTGCTCGCCGGAGACGATGCGCTGCACACCCGCGAGTTCGGCGTCCTGACCGGTGACCGGGACGTCGGAGATGCCCGCGGCCTTGAGGGCGGTGATGATACCGCCGGCCATGCCGTCGTTGGCGGAGTAGACACCGACGATGTTCTTCTTGCCGATCGCCGAGATCGCCGCCTCCATGTTGGCGTTGGCGTTGTCCGGCGACCACTCCTTGGTGTCGTACTCGCGGCCGATCTTGACGATGCCGTCGAGAACGGAGTGGGCGCCCTTCTTGAACTGAGCGGCGTTCGGGTCGGTCGGCGAGCCGTTCATCATGACGATCTTGCCCTTCTTGACGTTGCCGCCAAGGGCCTTCAGCAGGGCCGCGCCCTGCGTCTTGCCGACCTCGGTGTTGTCGAACGAGGTGTAGGCCTTGATCGGGCCCTCGGCCAGACGGTCGTACGCGACCACGGGGATGCCGGCGTCGTCGGCCTTCTTGATCGAGTTCGCGATCGCCTTGGAGTCGACGGCGTCGATGATCAGGACGTCCACCTTGTCGGTGATCATGGTGTCGACCTGCTGGGCCTGCAGGTTCGCGTCCTGTCGGGCGTTGCTGTACGCCAGCGTGGCCTTGTCGCCCGTCAGCTCCTTGATCTTCTTCTCGATCAGGGGCTTGTCGAACTTCTCGTACCGGGCGGTCTTGTTCTCCGGCAGGAGCAGACCGACCTTGATCGCGTCACCCTTCTTCGCACTCGACGACGAAGAAGAGCTGCCGCCCGACTCCTTGGCGCTGCCACAGGCAGCCAGCGAGACGGCCATCGCGCCAACGGCAACGGCAACGGCGGCACGACGCATACGCGTGTTCACTTCAGAAACCTCCCTGACGAGGCCGCGACGTTGCGGCCGAGGTGACTGGAAGTCAAGTCGGCCATACGTGCGACGTCAAGAAGTAAATCCTTAACGAGATGGCAACGATGCCATCCGTTCTCTAAGTGAAGGCACGGGCCCAGCGGACAGCGTGCCATCCAAAAGGGTTGAATCACCCATCTCGCTGAGGGCGAGCGCGAGCGCGCCGAGCACCTCGGCACGGCCTCCCAGTGCACCCGGCAGCACCGTCAGGTGGCGTGCGGCGCTGGGGATCGCATACCGCCCGACCGACTCCCTGATGGGCCCGAGCACCAGTTCCTTCGCCTCGGCGAGATCCCCGCCCAGCACCACTCGGGTGGGGTTCAGCAGGTTGCAGAGATTGGCCACTCCGCTACCGATGTGGCGGCCCACGTCGGCGATCACCCGACGGCACCCCGGATCACCGTCCCGTGCCAGCTTGACCATGCCCTCCATGGTCAGATCGGTGCCGTGGCTGGGCTGAAGCAGCGGCAGGACATACCCGGCCGCCGTGAACGTCTCCAGGCAGCCGCGGTTGCCGCAGCGGCAGACGGGACCTGATTCGTCAAGGGTGATGTGACCGATCTCCCCAGCGGTCCCCCCGGGGCCGCGGTAGATCTTCCCGTCGATCACCAGTCCGGCACCGACACCGCTCGAGACCTTGATGTACGCCAGGTCCTTGACCCCCCGGCCGCTGCCCCAGACCAGTTCTCCGAGGGCGCCGAGGTTCGCGTCGTTGTCCACGTACGCCGGCACGCCGAGCCGTCTGTGCAGCTCCTCGGCGGGTCTGGTGCCGGCCCAGCCCGGCAGGATGGCGGTGGAGCCGAGCGTGCCCGACTCGACGTCGATGGGACCGGGCACGCCCAGACCCACGCCCGCGACCTTGGACCGGTCCACCCCGGTCGCCTCGATCAGCCTGTTGACCAGCTCTTCCGCCCGGTCGAAGCCCTGCGCGGCGGAAGCGTCCACATCCAGCGGCTCCGACTCCTCGGCGAGCACCTGATGGGCGAGGTTTCCGACCGCGACACGCAGATGGGTATGCCCGAAGTCGACGCCGATGACAATGCCGGCGTCTCCGCTGAGCGAGACGCTGCGAGCCCTGCGACCGCCCGCCGACGTGGGCGTGACCTCGACGGTTCCGCCGTCCTTGAGTTCCCGCACGATATTGGAGACCGTCGCCGCGGACAGACCCGTCGTCCTCGCGATCTCGGCCTGCGTGAGCGACCCGGCAAGGCGCACCGCACGGACGACGCGCTCGAGATTTGCTCGGTGCAGCGACGACTGCGACCCCGGAGTCTCCATCGACTCATCCACTCCCTCAGCCCGACGGCCACGATGCCGCCCGTGTGGCCCGGGTCACGGCAGCGGAACCCGGGTCACGTACAAGTTGTGAACTCCAAAGTCCGCCGAACGGGTTACCGCAGTCAAGTCCTTGACGGAAATCGAGGGGGAACGGATGGGCAGACATACGGACGCGCCGACGCCACCCCCGGTTCACGGGAGGGCGTCGGCGCGTCAGGTCGTTCGGGCCCGTACGGCTGCTTCGGGTGAAACCCAGGCGGCTACTTCAGGGCCCCCGCGGTCAGCCCCTGCACCACGTGCCGCTGGAAGATGATGTACGCCGCCAGCACCGGCAGCATCGCCATCACCAGGCCCGCGAAGAGGCCGGACCAGTCGCCCTTGTAGCCCTGGCTGGCGGCGAGTTGGACCAGGCCCTGGGTGAGGACGTGTTTGTCGGGATCGGTGTTCAGGACGGTCGGGAGCATGTACTGGTTCCACTGGCCCAGGAAGTTGAAGATCCCCACGCTGATCAGTCCCGGCTTCGCCATCGGGAGCATGATCTGGAAGAACGTGCGGGTGTGGGAGGCCCCGTCCACGAAAGCGGCCTCGGCCACCGATGTCGGCAGCGTGCGGAAGAACGCGGTCAGGAAGAAGACCGTGAAGGGCAGCGAGTAGGCGATGTAGACCAGGATCAGACCGTGGATCGTGTTCAGCAGGCCCATGTTGTTCACGACGTAGAACAGCGGGACCAACGCGAGCATGATCGGGAAGCTCATGCCGGCAATGAACAGGTAGTAGATGAACCGGTTGCCCGGGAAGTCGAAGCGCGCCAGGACGTACGCGGCCATCGAGCCGAGTACCAGCGTGCCGATGAGCGAACCACCCACCACCAGGACGGTGTTGAAAAAGTAGTCGCTCATGTTGGCGTCGGTCCACGCCCGCGCCCAGTTGTCGAAGTGCAGCTTGTCCGGCAGCGCCCAGGGCGAGCTGAAGATCGAGTTGTCGTCCTTGAAGGAGGTCATCACCGCCCACAGCAGCGGCATGACCACCATGAACGCCCACAGGACGAGCATGCCGTGCGAGAAGACGTTGAGGACGGCGCCGTCCTTCTTGCGTCGCACAGGCCCGTCGGCCCCGGCGCCGGTCTTGGTCACGGTGGCGCCGGGCTCGGCCGGGATCGGGGCGGGGGTCTTGGTTGTCTTCATGCTCAGAACTCCAGCCGCTCGCGCCGGCCCAGCCGCATCACGATCGCCGCGAAGAGCAGCGTCACGACGAGCAGGGCGACACCGATCGTGGTTGCGTAGGCGGCCTGACCGTCACGGAAGGCCTTCTGGTAGACGTACAGCACCAGGACGGTGGTCGAGTAGTCGGGCCCACCCGGACCGGTCGTCATGATCTGTACGACCGCGAACGACTCGGCGCCCAGGGCCAGGATGCCCATGTACACCCAGCCGGACTGCACGGTGTCCCACAGCAGCGGCAGGGTGATCCGGAAGAACGTCGTGGCGCGGCCCGCCCCGTCGAGCAGAGCCGCCTCGTAGAGGTCCGCCGGGATGGAGGCCATGCCGGCGGAGAAGAGGACCACGAAGAAGCCGACCGTGGACCAGACGAGGACCGCCATCACGCACCACAGGGCGAGGTTGGGGTCGCCCAGGAACAGCGGCTGGACGCTGCCGAGACCGATGCCGCGCAGCAGCGAGTTGATCGCACCGCTGTCCGGGTTGTACGCGAAGGCGAACAGCAGCGCGACGATGGCGATCGAGAGGACCTGTGGGAAGAAGTAGACGATCTTGTAGAAGGACGAGCCCCGCACGCCGGAGATCGCCGGCCCGCCCTTCCGCCGCCGACCGCCCACATTGATCATGAAGGAGAGGAACAGCGCCAGACTGATCGTCACCAACGGCACCAGCAGCGCGAACAGCAGGCTGTGCTGCAGCGACTTCCAGAAGATGTCGTCGTCGAACATCCTCTTGTAGTTGTCGAAGCCCACCATCTTGAATTCGGGGCTCAGCCCGGTCCAGTCCGTGAACGTGTAGTAGATGGACTGGATGAAGGGCCATACGACGAAGATCGCGTACAGCCCGAGGGGGACCGTCAGGAACCCCACGATGAACCGGTATTTGCCGTGCTGCATTGCTACCGACCTCGATCTCGCTGCATGGCCCCCGGCGCCGGCCGCGCGGGCGGCCGGCGCCATTGGTGACGGACCCTCACTTGTGCTTGTAGTGCTTGATCGACGTGTCCTTGGCCGCCGCGTCGGCGAAGCCCTGGATCTTCTTGATGGCCTCGGCCGGAGTGAGACGTCCGGCCATCATCTCGCCGATGGCGGACACACCGATCTGCTCCTTCTGGAGCTTCACGTACCAGTCCTGGATGCGCGGGTTCAGGACGTTGCTTCCGGCCTTCTCCAGCGCGGCCACGCCGGACTTGAGGCCCGGGGTGAGGTCGAGGCCCTCGGTGCCGCCGTTGAGCGCCGTCAGCGACTTGACCTTGGCGGTGAAGTTCTTCGAGGACGCCTCGCTGAGCATGATGCGCAGCTGCTCCATGCCGCCCTCGGGGTTCTTCGCCTTGGCCGGGACGACGAAGGGCTCGCCGCCGGAGGCCCAGATCGTGCCGAACGGCAGCTTGTCGGAGGAGTCGAGGCCCGAGGGCGCGGAGACGGCGAGGTTGAAGTCGGCCGGGATGACGTTCGCGGACTCGTTCTCCACCCAGTTGCCGTTCGGGATGAACAGCGCCTTGCCCTTGGCCCAGGCGGTCTGCGACTGGATGTGGTCGAGACCGGGGGTGCCCTTGAGGATGTATCCCTTCTTGTACAGCTCGTAGTACGCCTCGAAGCAGGCCTTGACCGCCGGGTCCTTCCAGGCGTTCGGTTCCAGGTTGTCGATGGCGTCGAGGACCTCACGGCCGCCGACCTTGCCGATCATGGGGTACAGGGAGAAGGGGATGTAGTACGGGTACTTGCCCGCGTAGGTCCAGCCGGCCATGCCCTTCTTCTTGGCCTTCTCGCAGACCTTGAGCATCTCGTCCCAGGTCTCGGGGTACTTCTCGTCGAGCGAGTCCAGGGCCTTCTGCGAGTAGAAGACGCCGTACACGGTGTAGGCGTAGTACATGATCCAGACGGGGTTGCCGTCGAACTGGCCCATCTCGACGATGCCCGGGCGGAGCGTGTCGCGGACCTTCTTGTTCGGGTCGTCGACGGACGGCGCGTCGAGGAGCGGGGTGAGGTCGGCGAGCTGGTTCTTGCCCACGAGGACGCCCATGTCCATCTGCTCGGCGCCGGAGTTGTCGATGAGGTCCGGCGGGTTGCCCTGGTTGAAGCGGGGCTGCAGGGTGGACTGGATCTTCTGTGTGGCGGTGAACTTGACCTCCGCCTTGGGATAGGCCTTCTCGTAGATCTTGACCGCGTCCTGGGCGTACTCCTTGCCGAAACCGCCGTCGAACAGCACGAACTCCATCTGCGTCGTGTCGTTGACGCCGAGCGGGTTCTTCGCGGTCTTCTTGCCCGCCTTGGGCTTGTCCTCGCTGTCGCCGCCCCCGCTGCTGGCACACGCGGACAGGAAGCTCATCGTGGGCACGGAGATCAAGCCGAGCGCGGCGGACCGCTTGATGAGGTCGCGGCGGCCGACGCCCCCGAAGGTGGTGCTCTCGTTGCTCTCGCCGGAAGTGGATCCCATGCTCAAGTCCTCGCTTTCTCCAGGACTCAGGCGGTGAACCGGATCCTCCCCGGCACCGCGGTGATGGTGAAGCTCGGGTGGTGCATGGGGGATTCAGTAGGACGGCACAACAGCCGGTCGTACCCGCAACGGTCCGCCGCCTCCCGATTCCCCCCGGTCGTGCCTGCCCGCGGCCGTCGTTCGGTTTGGTGACGACTGCCCGGACGCCGACAGGTATAGTCCACTTCCCGCCAGCTGAGCAAGATCGAGCGCAAGGATGGCGCCGTGCTTTTCCGAGTTGAGACCTCGCGGAAACACGGAATGCCCGCGCGTCCCACCGAACGGGATATCCGCCGCATTGGGCTCGAACGGCACACTCAACGCCTCTAGACCACTGGTCACTTGACCCGTGCTGTGGCGAGCTCCCCGCCTTCCGGGGCCCATGAGGGCATCCGGCGCCCAGACCTTCAGCCCGTGATCGGTTTCGCCGTTGAAGCCGCTTCAGCAGTCCCCGGACACCGTGCGCGTGGAGTCCTCTCCCGCCGTCGGCGTCCCGTTGTCGCGTACGCCGCGTGGGTGCTTCGTCGCAAAGACCGGGTTCGTGTGCATTACGGAGGCTACGATCGCGGCTGTGCAGCTTCGGTATGAATTCCCGCCACCCAGATCATCAGCGACAGCCAAGTGGTGTTCGTGGAGACGCGGCGCTCGTGAGCGGCACAGATATCGGCACAGATGGGCCCCCACGGCGGTCGTGGCCACGGCCGCCTTCGCGTTGCTGGTGGCCGCGCAGGGCTCGGCGGTGGCACTGCCCGCCCACGAGGCGTCCACGGACCGGGAGTTCGCCTCCTCGTTCGAACCCGGTGACGCCGCGCCGACCTGGCTGAACACCGTGGACACGGCGGCGGACGGCTCGAAGCGGGCATCCGGTGTGGACGGCGGGAACGCCAAGGACATGCGTACGCTGGTGGACCACGGCCCCAGCGGCTCCCCCACCGCCAAGGCGGGTGCGGGCTTCACGGGCAGGCGGGCACTGCGGTACGCGGGCACGCACACGGCGGGCGGCCGGGCGTACTCGTACAACAAGATCTTTCATGTGCACGTGGGCGTCGAGCGGAACACCCAGCTCTCGTACCGGATCTTCCCGTCCATGGCGGACGGGGACCGGGACTACGACGCCACGAACGTCTCCGTCGACCTGGCCTTCACCGACGGCACCTGTCTGAGCGGCCTCGGGGCGCTCGACCAGCACGGCTTCCCGCTGAGCCCGCAGGGCCAGGGCGCGGCGAAGGTCCTGTCCGTCAACCAGTGGAACAACGTGGTCTCGCGGATCGGGTCGGTTGCGGCCGGGAAGACCGTCGACCGGATCCTGGTGGCCTACGACTCGCCCAAGGGACCGGCCAGGTCGCAGGGCTGGCTGGACGACATCGCACTGAGGATCGTGCCGCCGGAGAGGCCGAAGGCGCATCTGTCCGACTACGTGCTGACGACCCGCGGCACCAACTCCAGCGGCTCCTACTCCCGCGGCAACAGCTTCCCGGCGACGGCCCTTCCGCACGGCTTCAACTTCTGGACGCCGGTGACCAACGCGGGCTCGCTGAGCTGGCTGTACGACTACGCGCGGGCCAACAACGCGGACAATCTGCCCACGATCCAGGCGTTCAGCGCAAGCCATGAGCCGAGCCCGTGGATGGGTGACCGGCAGACGTTCCAGGTGATGCCGTCAGCCGCGTCCGGCACGCCTGACACCGGCCGTACCGCGCGGGCGCTGGCGTTCCGGCACGAGAGGGAGACCGCGCGTCCGTACTACTACGGGGTGACCTTCGAGAACGGTCTCAAGGCGGAGATGACGCCGACGGACCACGCGGCGGTGCTGCGGTTCACCTACCCCGGCGACAACGCGAGCGTGCTCTTCGACAACGTGACGGAACAGGGCGGACTGACCCTCGACAAGGCGAACGGAACCGTCACCGGCTTCTCTGACGTGAAGTCCGCACTCTCGACGGGAGCGACACGGCTGTTCGTCTACGGTGTGTTCGACGCACCCGTGACGGACGGAGCCGCCACGGGAGTGAAGGGGTATCTGCGTTTCAAGCCGGGCGCCGACCACACGGTGACTCTCCGCCTCGCGACCTCCCTCATCAGCGTGGCCCAGGCGAAGGACAATCTGCGCCAAGAGGTCCCGGACAGCAGGTCGTTCGACGAGGTGAAGGCACAGGCGCGGAAAACCTGGGACAGACTGCTGGGCAAGGTCGAGGTCGAGGGAGCGACGACGGATCGACTGACGACGCTGTACTCGTCGCTCTACCGGCTGTACCTGTACCCGAATTCGGGCTCCGAGAAGGTGGGTTCGACCTACCGGTACGCGTCCCCCTTCTCCCCCATGACGGGTTCGGACACGCCCACCCGCACCGGCGCGAAGATCGTCGGCGGCAGGGTGTACGTCAACAACGGTTTCTGGGATACCTACCGGACCACCTGGCCGGCATATTCACTGTTGACACCACGTCAAGCGGGTCAACTCGTCGATGGCTTCGTACAGCAGTACAAGGACGGTGGCTGGACCTCGCGCTGGTCCTCCCCCGGGTACGCGGACCTGATGACCGGTACGTCCTCGGACGTGGCGTTCGCGGACGCCTACGTCAAGGGCGTGAAGTTCGACGCGCAGGCCGCCTACGACGCGGCGGTGAAGAACGCGACGGTCGCGCCGCCCTCGTCCGGGGTCGGCCGCAAGGGCATGGTGACCGCGCCGTTCCTCGGCTACACCAGCACCAGTACCGGTGAGGGCCTGTCGTGGGCGATGGAGGGCTACGTCAACGACTACGGCATCGCGAAGATGGGCCAGGCGCTGTACAAGAAGACCGGCAACAAGCGCTACCAGGAGGAGTCGGCGTACTTCCTCGACCGCGCCCGGGACTACGTCCGTCTCTTCGACCCGAGAGTGGGCTTCTTCCAGGGCCGCGACGCGCAGGGCGACTGGCGACTGAAGCCGTCCGCGTACGACCCGCGTGTGTGGGGTTGCGACTACACGGAGACGAACGGCTGGGGCTTCGCCTTCATGGTCCCGCAGGACAGCCGGGGTCTGGCGAACCTGTACGGCGGCCGCGGCAAGTTGGCGGACAAGCTCGACAGGTACTTCGCCACACCCGAGACGGCCTCGCCGCAGTTCGTGGGCTCGTACGGAAGCGTCATCCACGAGATGACGGAGGCGCGCGACGTCCGGATGGGCATGTACGCGCACTCCAACCAGCCGGCGCACCACGTGATCTACATGTACGACGCGGCGGGGCAGCCGTGGAAGGCGCAGGGATACGTTCGCGAGGTCCTCTCCCGCCTGTACACCGGCAGCGAGATCGGGCAGGGCTATCTCGGCGACGAGGACAACGGCGAGCAGTCGGCCTGGTACGTGTTCTCGGCGCTGGGCTTCTACCCGCTGGTGATGGGAAGCGGCGAGTACGCCATCGGATCGCCGCTGTTCACTATGGCGACGGTGCACCTGGAGAACGGCAAGGACCTTGTCGTCAACGCGCCGAAGAACAACGCGAGGAACGTCTACGTCCAGGGTCTCAGGGTCAACGGCAAGGCGTGGAACTCGACATCGCTGCCGCATGCGCTGATCGCGCGGGGCGGAGTGCTGGACTTCGACCTGGGGCCGCGGCCGTCGGCGTGGGGCACGGGGAAGAACGCGGCACCGGTCTCGATCACGCGGGACGGCAGGGCGCCGTCGCCGCGGACGGACGTGCTCACGGGTGCGGGCGCGCTCTTCGACAACACGTCGGCGACGGAGGCGACCGTGACAAGCGTGGACCTGCCGGTGGCGGGCCGCACCAAGGCGGTTCAGTACACCCTGACCTCCCCGGCCGACCACACGCGGGCCCCGACGGGCTGGAGGCTGGAGGCCTCCGAGGACGGCACGCACTGGACGACGCTGGACCGGCGGGAGGGCGAACCCTTCACCTGGGACCGGCAGACGAAGGCGTTCTCGATCCCGCATCCCGCCTCGTACCCGCACTACCGCCTGGTCCTGGACCGGAAGGCGACCCTGGCGGAGGTGGAACTACTGGCCTGACACCGCTCACGGCAAAGGGGGCGGGCCCGAGGTCACCTGGGCCCGTCCCTTCCGCTTCGGAGTGGCACCTGAATCCACTCGACGTCACTCGTGGGGGCGGTGTTCTCGGTCCCGGGGCGCGCAACGGGCAACCCTAGTGCTCTCGTGGTCATCTACACCTTACGAACGCAACGACCGGGGAGAGGGCGGGCGGGCTGTGCACGGTTCCGGTGCGGATGGCTGCGAGAAGAACACTGCCGGTTCCTGGTGGGCGCCCGCGGTGGCGAACCTTCTGATCGGGGCAGTGGCCATCGTCCCGGGCATGTGCATCCGGTGGCTGTTGACCGGGCACGAGTTGGTCCGCTGCGTCGGCGAGTTCGGCTGTGGCGCGGAGTCGCCCGACAACGCACTCGGCATGACGCTCGGCGCGGTGCTGGGTGGCGCGTTCGTCGTCGGGATGGTGCTGGTCGTGGACGTCCTCATACCGTGGCAGGAAGGCAGACCGCTGCACCTGTGGCTCGGCATGGCGACCCTGGTCCCCGCACCGTTCGTGGTTGCCCAGGCCGTTGGGTGGATCTAAGGGCTGTCCCAGCACGCCGGGCGGACATGGCGGAGGGCCGCACCCCCGTGGGGGTGCGGCCCTCGACTGCCGTACGGAACCGCTTACTTGCGGATGAGGCTGCGCAGCACGTACTGCATGATGCCGCCGTTGCGGTAGTAGTCGGCCTCACCAGGGGTGTCGATGCGGACGACCGCGTCGAACTCGACACCGCTGTCGGTGGTGACCTTGACCGTGCGCGGCGTGGTGCCCTCGTTCAGCTCGGTGACGCCGGTGAAGGAGAAGGTCTCCTCGCCGGTCAGGCCGAGGGACTCGGCCGAGGTGCCCTCCGGGAACTGGAGCGGGAGCACACCCATGCCGATGAGGTTCGAGCGGTGGATGCGCTCGTACGACTCGGCGATGACGGCCTTGACGCCGAGGAGCGCGGTGCCCTTCGCGGCCCAGTCACGGGACGAACCGGAGCCGTACTCCTTGCCGGCCAGGACGACCAGCGGGGTGCCCTGCGCGATGTAGTTGCGCGAGGCGTCGTAGATGAAGGAGACCGGCCCACCCTCCTGGGTGAAGTCGCGGGTGTAGCCGCCCTCGGTGCCCGGCGCGATCTGGTTGCGCAGACGGATGTTGGCGAACGTACCGCGGATCATGACCTCGTGGTTACCGCGGCGGGAACCGTAGGAGTTGAAGTCGCGACGCGCGACGCCGTGCTCGGTGAGGTACTTGCCGGCCGGAGTGTCGGCCTTGATGGCGCCGGCCGGGGAGATGTGGTCGGTGGTGACCGAGTCGCCCAGCTTGGCGAGGACGCGGGCGCCCGCGATGTCCTCGACCGGAGCCGGCTCCATCTCCATGCCCTCGAAGTACGGGGGCTTGCGGACGTAGGTCGACTCCGCGTCCCACTCGAAGGTGTTGCCGGTCGGGATCGGCAGCGCCTGCCACTGGGCGTCGCCCGCGAAGACGTCCTGGTACGACTTGTTGAACATGTCCTCGCCGATGGCGTTGGCGACGACGTCATTGACCTCGGCCTCCGACGGCCAGATGTCCTTCAGGTAGACCGCGTTGCCGTCCTGGTCGGTGCCCAGGGCGTCACGGGTGATGTCCACCTTCATGGAGCCCGCGAGGGCGTACGCGACGACCAGCGGCGGGGAGGCCAGGTAGTTCATCTTGACGTCGGGGTTGATACGGCCCTCGAAGTTCCGGTTGCCGGAGAGGACCGAGGTGACCGCGAGGTCGTGCTCGTTGACGGCCTTGGAGACCTCCTCCGGCAGCGGGCCGGAGTTGCCGATGCAGGTGGTGCAGCCGTACCCGACCAGGTTGAAGCCGACCTTGTCCAGGTACGGCGTCAGGCCCGCCTTGTCGAAGTAGTCCGTCACGACCTTCGAACCCGGAGCGAGGGTGGTCTTCACCCACGGCTTGCGGGTCAGGCCCTTCTCGACCGCCTTCTTGGCCACCAGGGCGGCGGCGACCATGACGTACGGGTTCGAGGTGTTGGTGCAGGAAGTGATGGCGGCGACCGTCACCGCACCGTGGTCGATGGTGTAGGTCGTGCCGTCGGGGGCAGTGACCTGGACCGGGTTGGACGGCGTGCCGTTCGGGTGGACCGCCGGGGCGTCGGAGGCCGGGAAGGACTCCACACCCGCCTCGTCGACGCTGTCGACGTAGTTACGGACGTCCTGCTTGAACTGCTCGGCGGCGTTGGCCAGGACGATGCGGTCCTGCGGACGCTTCGGGCCGGCGATCGAGGGCACGACGGTGGACAGGTCCAGCTCGAGCTTCTCGGAGAAGTCGGGCTCGGCCTTCGGGTCCAGCCAGAGGCCCTGCTCCTTGGCGTAGGCCTCGACGAGCGCGACCTGCTGCTCGCTGCGGCCGGTGAGGCGCAGGTAGTTGAGGGTCTCGTCGTCGATCGGGAAGATCGCGGCGGTGGAGCCGAACTCCGGCGACATGTTGCCGATGGTGGCGCGGTTGGCCAGCGAGGTGGCGGCGACGCCCTCGCCGTAGAACTCGACGAACTTGCCGACCACGCCGTGCTTGCGGAGCATCTCGGTGATGGTCAGCACCAGGTCGGTGGCGGTGGTGCCGGGCTTGAGCTCGCCGGTGAGCTTGAAGCCGACGACGCGCGGGATGAGCATGGAGACCGGCTGGCCGAGCATCGCGGCCTCGGCCTCGATGCCGCCGACGCCCCAGCCGAGCACGCCGAGGCCGTTGACCATGGTGGTGTGGGAGTCGGTGCCGACGAGGGTGTCGGGGTACGCCTGGCCACCCCGGACCATGACGGTACGGGCCAGGTGCTCGATGTTCACCTGGTGGACGATGCCGGTGCCCGGCGGGACGACCTTGAACTCGTCGAAGGCGGTCTGGCCCCAGCGCAGGAACTGGTAGCGCTCCTTGTTGCGGCCGTACTCCAGCTCGACGTTCGCCTTGAAGGCATCGTTCGTGCCGAACTTGTCGGCGATGACGGAGTGGTCGATGACCAGCTCGGCTGGCGCCAGCGGGTTGATCTTCGCCGGGTCGCCGCCCAGCTCCTTGACGGCCTCACGCATGGTGGCGAGGTCGACGACGCAGGGAACGCCGGTGAAGTCCTGCATGATCACGCGGGCCGGCGTGAACTGGATCTCCTGCGACGGCTGGGCCTGGGAGTCCCAGTTGCCGAGGGCGCGAATGTGGTCGGCGGTGATGTTCGCGCCGTCCTCGGTGCGGAGCAGGTTCTCCAGCAGGACCTTGAGGCTGTACGGAAGGCGGGCCGAGCCCTCCACCTTGTCCAGCCGGAAGATCTCGTACGACTCGTCGCCCACCTGCAGCGTGCTGCGGGCGTCGAAGCTGTTCGCCGACACGACAGTCTCCTTCATTGATGTGCGCGTACCACCGCAATCCTGCCGCCACGGCGTCTCGGTCGACCCGCTAAGGTAAGGCTAACTTAGGCATCCCTTACCAGAATGGCGACTGCGGTGCCTTCGGCAGATATCTCGATGTCGAGATAACTCTAGTACATGGGTGCGGGCTGGTCATGCCGGAGCCGCCTGATCTCTCGCAGCAAAGGTCGAGCGGCCACTGAGGCCTGGCTATCCGGGGAGACAGTGGGGGAACATCCCGGGTGGACTCGCGGATGCTCTCGCGCTCGGTCTCCGCGGACGCGTCATGGAGGATTGCCCAGCCGCCCCGCACGGGCCGGACGCGGCGGACCAGGGCCGTCGACAACTCGACGACAGCGGCCCACGGCACGCGAGGAACGCCGGCAGGACAGCATTGGAGGACGACTGAGACACGCCCGCCATGAGCCACTCACGGGGGGCGGTTCACTCCGCCGCGGATCGCGCGTACGCCATCCAGCGGGGCGAGTAGGACAGGCTGTCCCTTTGTAGGCCCGTCCATGGCAGACCGCTATGGACTGTTCGGCAAGCCCGCCACCTGGCCACCCACGAACAGGGCCCCCTGGACGCTCTTTGGCATGACACCCTTCGAGCTACCAAGAGGTCCTGCTCTCATGCCCGGCACCCGCCGCAGTCACCTGCTCGAGATTCCGGTTCGGTCAACCCCGCTCAAGATCCGAACGGCAACAGCCTGAGTGACAAGCACGGGATGAAGACGCCTGGAGAGACGTTGTCGAGGTCAGGGGACGTAGACGCTCGCCCCGAACTCGAACACATGGCTCCGCCTCGGCGCTACCACGCCCTCGGCCGTCCCAGTGCAGTCACTTCCACGGAAGACGAGCACAGCCTCATTGGTGTGGTTCTGAATGCCCAGCGGCCTGAGGCGTGAGTTGTAGCAGCCGCTCGGGTTCTTGATGGCCTTGCCGTTGAGATAGAGGGTCCCGGTGGCCGCACTGGCGCTGGTAACGGTGGTCAGACACAGGATGGCTGCGGTGACGGCGATACCGGCAGCGTGGAGCAGGCTCTTCAACGGTTCTCCTTGGCGAGTCGGAACTGACTGCACCAGCTGTTCCCGTACGCCCCAACCGGCAGACGGCCCGTACGGGGGACTCAGACGGATGGCTGACGCGGGATGGAGTAACCGTCAAGCCTGTGGTTCCGGGTCGGTCTGATTGCCGCCCAGCTCTCGCCACACCAGGTGGCCCTCCTTGCGATCGGCCTCAGGCGCCGCTGACGCCCGGTCACCCGAATGACCCCCCTCAGGAGGCGCCATCTCATATCTGAGATAGCCTCAACCTCATGTCAGACGACTACCTCGTACGTATCGGCAAGCTCATCCGTGACGCCCGCCAGCACCGTGGCTGGACTCAGGCGCAGCTCGCCGAGGCTCTCGGTACCAGCCAGAGCGCCGTCAATCGCATCGAGCGCGGCAACCAGAACATCAGTCTTGAGATGATCGCCCGGATCGGCGGAGCCCTGGACAGCGAGATCATCTCCCTGGGCTACGCGGGGCCCATGCACCTGCGGGTGGTCGGTGGCCGTCGGCTCTCCGGCGCCATCGACGTGAAGACGAGCAAGAACGCCTGCGTGGCCCTGCTGTGCGCCTCGCTGCTCAACGAGGGGCGCACGGTGCTGCGCCGGGTCGCCCGCATCGAGGAGGTCTACCGCCTTCTGGAGGTGCTCGGGTCGATCGGCGTACGGACCCGGTGGATCAACGACGGCGTCGACCTCGAGATCGTGCCGGCCGCCAACCTCGACCTGGACGCCATCGATGCCGTGGCCGCCCGCCGTACGCGCTCCATCATCATGTTCCTCGGCCCGCTGCTGCACCGCATGGACCGCTTCAGGCTGCCGTACGCGGGCGGCTGCGACCTCGGTACGCGCACCATCGAGCCGCACATGATCGCGCTGCGCCGGTTCGGTCTCGATGTCACGGCCACCGAAGGGCAGTACCACGCCGTGGTGGACCGGTCCGTCTCCCCCGGCCGGCCGATCGTGCTGACCGAGCGCGGAGACACCGTGACGGAGAACGCGCTGCTCGCCGCCGCCCGCCACGACGGCGTCACGGTCATCCGCAACGCCTCCTCCAACTACATGGTCCAGGACCTGTGCTTCTTCCTGGAGGCCCTCGGTGTCAAGGTCGAGGGCATCGGCACCACCACGCTCACCGTGCACGGCATGCCGAACATCGACGTCGACGTGGACTACTCCCCCTCCGAGGACCCGGTCGAGGCGATGAGCCTGCTGGCCGCCGCGGTTGTCACCGAGTCGGAGCTGACGGTGCGCCGGGTGCCGATCGAATTCCTGGAGATCGAGCTGGCGGTACTGGAGGAGATGGGGCTCGATCACGACCGCACGCCCGAGTACGTCGCCGACAACGGCCGTACCCGCCTGGTGGACCTGACCGTGCGGCCCTCCAAGCTCGAGGCGCCGATCGACAAGATCCACCCGATGCCGTTCCCCGGCCTGAACATCGACAACGTCCCGTTCTTCGCGGCCATCGCGGCCTCCGCGCAGGGCAAGACGCTGATCCACGACTGGGTGTACGACAACCGGGCCATCTACCTGACCGACCTGAACCGGCTCGGCGGACGGCTGCAGCTCCTCGACCCGCACCGGGTGCTGGTCGAGGGTCCGACCCGCTGGCGCGCCGCCGAGATGATGTGCCCGCCCGCACTGCGGCCCGCCGTGGTCGTGCTGCTGGCGATGATGGCGGCCCCGGGCACGTCCGTGCTGCGGAACGTGTACGTCATCAACCGCGGCTACGAGGACCTGGCCGAGCGACTCAACTCGGTCGGGGCGCAGATCGAGATCTTCCGCGACATCTGATCGGCCCGTTGTCGTGCCTCTTGGAGGCAAGGGGCACGACACCTCCCCATATGCCTGCTGACCTGCGAATACTCCGTCTCGTGGCCGGGCATGTCGTAGGCCGTACCGACGTGGACGATCTTGCCCTGCTTGAGCAGGCGGCGAAGAGCTCGGTCTATGCGGTCGCGAACCACCTGGCCGGCTCGTCCGATGCCCCACGCGAGACGGACCCGGGTGTAGATCACCTCCTTCTCGACGGGTCCTTCCACCTCAACCACGCACAGGTGGTCGAGGTCCGGGCGGGCCGCCCTCGCCTTCTGCACCGCCTCCTCGATCGTCTCCGCCTGCGCCTTCGACAGCGCGACGACGCCGAGGGTGTGCTCGGGGCGGGTATCGAAGTGGTGGATGACGCGCTGGGCCACTCTGGCGGCCTCAAGGGGGTTGTCGCTGCTCCCGCCGCGGTCTTCGACCCACGCGGTGAGCACCGCACGCTCCATTGCGGCGGGGAAGCCCTCGGCTAAGACCCCGCGGCGTGCAAGCTGGTCGGGCAGTCCGTCAAGGTGGTAGCGGCGCAGCAAGGTCAGTGCGTCGGCGCAACTGGTCCACGCCTCTGGGCCGAAGGGGTCGCGGTCCAGGCGGGTCAGGACGGACTTGGCCGTGGAGAGCGATTCGGCGAGTTCGCGTCGCAGCTCCTCCGCGCGCTCGGGCTCGAAGTACCCGGCAAGTGCCTCGCGCTGGCGGCTCCAGTCGTTGGCGCATCAGTCAGGTGAGCGGCCAGCAGGCTCCGGCGGTGGGGATCGGTGACGGTTTCCGGCGCGAGTGCGTGGACCGCTTCGGCGTGCACGAGTGCCTTGCGCAGTGCCGGGACGTCAGGCAGAGCCGTGCCCCGATAGCGTCCGATCAGCTCGGCGTGGGTCGAGGTCAGCGCCCGTAGCTTCCGGTGCGCGGTGCACCAGGCGTCGGCCAGTGGCAGCTTGTCGTACAGCTCGCCACGCCATGAGCCACTGTGTGTCAGCCGGGCCACGAGCTTCCGGTCGGCCCGGATGCCGCTGGACAGCATTCCGGCGAATCCCTGACGGCCCTCCATGAGCCGGTGGACGGCTTCGGGCAGTTCGGGTGTGGAGACGACTTCGGGCAAGAAGGTGCCGTGTGCCGCCTCCGCCACGGCAGCCAGTTCTTCGGCGGCCGAGGAGATCTCCGCGACGGCTGCCTGGACACCGGGAAGTGCGCCGGGGTCGAGCCATGGTCGAGCGTGCGTTCCGAGGCTGTGGCCGGCTCCACGAGGGCGGCCAGGCCCTTGAGCCGGGCGCCGTCACCCGCGTAGGCGACGGCGCTCAGGAAACGCTGGCGCCAGGTCGGCGGGCCGGAGTGGAGGATGTACGTGCCGGGCACGGGGCTTTGCCAGTCACCCGTGCCACCTCGCCAAGGGGGCTCAACCGCGGGGTCGGCCGGATTCCTGATCCTACTTGTGATGGGGTCAACTTCCGTGCTTATCATGCTGGTTCAGTCAGCGTGCCTTGTGGGACAGGAGTCAAGCGACATGATGATCACTCCCTCAGGGCCGGCCCGGCCGACGCCGGACATCGACACCTCGGTACCGCACTCGGCGCGGATGTGGAACTACTGGCTGGGCGGCAAGGACAACTATGTGGCCGATCAGGAGGCCGCCGAACAGTTCCAGGCGGCCTTCCCCCAGATCGCCGAGAACGCCCGCGCCTTCCGGGCGTTCCTGGGCCGTGGTGTCACCTACCTCGCGGCGGAGGCGGGGATACGGCAGTTCGTGGACGTCGGTACCGGCCTGCCCACCGAGAACAACACCCACGAACTCGCCCAGCGTGTGGCGCCGGAGTGCCGCATCGTCTACGTCGACAACGATCCGCTGGTCCTGGCCCACGCCCGGGCCCTCCTGGTCGGCGCCCCCGAGGGCGCCACCGACTACCTCCACGCGGACCTGCACGAACCCGAGACCATCATGAAGGCCGCCCGCCAGGTCCTCGACTTCGAGCAGCCGGTCGCACTCATCCTCAGCGGCATCCTCGGCCACGTCATGGACGACGACGAGGCCCGCCACCTGGTCCGCCGCCTGCTCGCCCCGCTCCCGTCCGGCAGCCACCTGCTGGTCTGCGACGGCACCGACACCAACGAGGAACTCCGCTCCGCCCAGCAGGAGCACAACGACCGCACCCCGGTCCAGTACCGCCTCCGCACCCCCGAGGGAATCGCCTCCTTCTTCGAAGGCCTCGACCTCGTCGCCCCCGGCGTCGCCCCATGCACCCAATGGCGCCCGGAACCCGGCGCCCCGGCCCCGCACGTCGACTCCTACGGGGCCATCGGGCGCAAGCCTTAGCTTGGCGTTCAACCTCGCTGGGCTCAGTGTTCCTTGATCGAGTCGGCGCTTTTGGCTGTCTTGCCGACGTCGTGGCACCTGGCCCGTTGCTTGTTTTTCGATCCGAGAGTCCGTCCGGGGCCTGGTCGGGACGGTTTTGGCGCGCTTGCCGGGCGGCTGCTGCCGCGCGGACGTCGAAACCCCCGGCGGACGAGCGGGGGTGAGGCGGCGGGGCTCTGCGAGCCGTTCCTGTGGGCGGCGGAGGTCCTCGGCGAGGGGCCGGGCAAGTCGGAGGTCGTACTCGGGGGCGCACTGGTCGGTGCCGGTGAGCGGGACGTGGCGAGGACCCGGTCGCTGCCTTTCCTCCGGACACGGATGCTGACGTCCTCAGGGCGTACGTGGGAGTCGTACGCCTCCCCCACGTACCGGCCGATGTTGAAGTACGGGTCCACGGGAGTGGCCGTGAAGCAGGCCCAGTGCCTTTCCAACGTCTGGAACGGGGTGCCGAAGTTCAAGGTGGACGGCGCCTTCGGCGACAACACGCTCAAGAAGATCAAGTGGATCCAGGGCTGCCACGGCCTGACGAAGGACGGCGTCATCGGCCCGGACACCTGGACCGTGCTCTATCACCCGATTCTCGACTGCTACGACCCGTATCCGGCGTGAGGTACCCACCCGGTCGACGCCGACAGCCGACCGGGCCGGCCTTCTCCGACGGCGTGCTCTGACTTTCCCTCCCCCATGCCGGGCGTGACCCGGCGCTCAGAGACTGGCGAGCAGACCGTCGAGCGGGGCGGGCACGCGGCCGGGGTCGAGGGCCTCGGTGAGGACACGGCCGTAGTGGATCTTGCGGCCTTTCTTCGTTCCGAGGAATCGACGCAACTGCTGCTGTGAGGTGCGGCCCCGCTGTGCCGGCTGGCGCAGGAAAGTCCGCAGGGCGCGCTGGTCGCCCTCCGCCCGGACGAGTTCCTCCACCCGTGTCGCGCCCAGCGCACGGATGAGCTCGTCCTCCAGATCCGCCGTGCAGACGAAGAACTCTTGTCGCGCCGCACCGGCCCGCTCCAAGCCGCGCGTGTAGTAGCGACGCTCCGCCTCGTCGCACAGTCCCGTGAGGCGCAGATCCAGGCCGGGTGGCCCGAGGAGGCGGGCGAAGCGTCCGACGTTCATCGCACCGCCCATCGACAGGACGCAGACTCCCTCCGCATCCAGGTCCCGGCCGCGGCATGCGGCCAGCGCGCTGACCGCCGCGACATCGCTCAGCCCTTCGAGCAGGACGGCTGCTCGGACGGGCAGCCGCGCGGCCAGCTCCCGCGCGGCATCGCCTGGGCCACCCGCCGCCCACGCGGTGACCGCCTCCCGGAACGACCCCATGTCAGCCATGAGATGAGTTTCGGCGCTTCCCGGCCGCCACGGTAGGGAATTTCCTCCGGCCCCCACGGGTGCCGGGCGGTCAACCTCTGGCCAGGTTGACATCCTGTCGCCGGGCCGCGTGGAAGTGGGGCAGCGGCAGTCCGATGCCGCTCAGTTCCATCACGGTGGCCTCGACGTTCGCCCGGCCCCGCCGGTAAGTTCCCGGGCTCATCTGCGAGTTGGTCCAGCGGTGCCTGGCGCCGTCGCAGGTCGCCAGGGTGCCGCCGACACCGTGGCGCACATGTGGGTCGCCCTGGGTGACCGAGGAGGAGACGAAGACGGGGCCGCTGCTTCTCAGGCAGCGATAAGTACCGGAGACGGTGATCACACCGTAACCGGTGAGATGTCCGGTCCGGTCGATCGTCACTTGGTCGTGCGGGCCGGAGGGGGCGCCCGCGGCGGGGGCGGCGGACAGGAGCAGGGCGGCACCGACGACCGCGACGGCAACGTGGCGCAGGGACATGGGAGTACCTCCTGGTGTGGGGGTCTCCACAGGTACCGGTAGGCCCGGCGCGGGGGTGTGATCGTCACCCCTTCGGTGGCGAGTTGAGTTCAGCCACCTACGGAGTGTCCGGCCTTCCGCCCCCGCCTGCCCGGCACAGGCCCTACCTGAGCACGGCGAAGCCGTCGAGTTCCACAAGCGCCTCCTCGTCCCAGAGGCGGGTGATCCCCACGACGGCCATCGCGGGGTAGTCGCGGCCTGCCAGTCGCCGCCAGATGCCGCCGAGTTCGTGCGCGTGGGTGCGGTAGGCGGCTACATCGGTGGCGTAGACGGTGACGCGGGCGAGATCGGCGGGGGTGCCGCCGGCGGCACGCAGCGCGCCGAGCAGGTTGGTCAGGGCCCGCTCGAACTGCTCGGGCAGGGTGTCGCCGGTCACCTTGCCGTCCGCGTCGAGGGCGGTCTGGCCGGCCAGGAACACCACCCGGGACCCGGTGGCGACGACGGCGTGCGAGAAACCCGAAGGCCGGGAGAGATCGGGTGGGTTGACGCGGGAGAGGGTGGGCGGGTCGGTGCGCTCGGTGGTCACGGGGCCTCCACGGTGGCGTACAACTCCTTGGCGATGATGCCGCGTTGGACTTCGCTCGCGCCCTCGTAGATCCGGGGTGCGCGCACTTCGCGGTAGAGGTGTTCGAGGAGGTGACCGCGGCGCAGGGCGCGGGCACCGTGCAACTGGACGGCGGCGTCGACGACGTACTGCGCGGTCTCGGTGGCGAGCAGCTTCGCCATGGCGGCGCGCTTCGGGACGTCCGGGGCGCCCGCGTCGTAGGCCGTCGCCGCCGCGTAGACCATGAGGCGGGCCGCCTCGGTACGCAGGGCCATCTCGGCGACCTGGTGGGAGACGGCTTGGAGGTCCTTCAGCCTGCCGCCGAAGGCGCGCCGCTCCGCGGTGTGGGAGAGCGTCGCATCGAGGGCCGCCTGCGCCATACCGACGGCGAACGCGCCGACGCTGGGGCGGAAGAGGTTGAGGGTGCCCATGGCGACCTGGAAGCCGCGATCGGGCTCGCCGAGGAGGTCGTCCGTCGTGACGGGCACGGCGTCGAAGGCGAGGGCGCCGATGGGGTGCGGCGAGAGCATCTCGAGCGGGGTGCCGGTCAGGCCCGCACGGTCGGCGGGCACCAGGAAGGCGGTCACGCCACGGGATGCGGCACCGGGGGTGGTGCGCGCGAAGACGGTGTAGAAGTCGGCCTCGGGGGCGTTGGAGATCCAGCATTTCTCCCCGGTGAGCCGCCAGCCGCGGTGACCGTCGCGCTCGGCGATGACGAAGGCGTCGTCGGCCGGGCCGGTCGACGCGCTCGGCGTCCCGTCCCCGCCGCCGGCACCACCCGAACCACCGCGTTCGGCCTCGCCGGCCCACGACGCCCCGTCCGGCTCCGCCCGCAGCGCGAGCGCCCCCGCGTCCGAGCCCGCGCCCGGCTCGGTCAGGGCGAAGGCCGCCACTGTGGAACCGGCGCGGACACCGGGAAGCCAGCGGTCACGCTGTTCCTGCGTGCCGTACGCGTGCACGGGATACGCGCCCAGGCCCTGCAGGGCGAGCGCCGTCTCCGCCTCGGTGCAGGCGTACGCGAGGGACTCCCGCATCACGCACAGGTCGACCGCGCCCGAGGTGAACAGGCTCTCCAGCAGCCCGAGTCGACCGAGTTCGGTGACGAGTGCGCGGTTGACGCGGCCTGGCTCGCCCTTCTCCGCGAGCTGGCAGAGCCGCTGCTCGGCCGCCGCGCGTAGCTTCGCGCGCCAGGCGGTCCGTGCCGGGTCGAGTGAGAATGCGGTCATGGCCGGTCCCCTCTCCCGGACACGACGGACGGCGCTCCGGGGGCGTGCGGGTTGTTCGCCCGACCGTATCGCGAAGCATTGACTGTCGTCACCAACACGATACGCTCGATGCGCGAGCCCACCACGACAAGGGGGCGAACCGCCATGAACCCGAGGGACGCCGCAAGCGCCACGGACACCGCGTCGGCACCGACGCCGGCCGAGGTAACCCGCACCGCCCACCTCGACACCTTCGCGCGTGACCGCCTCCCACCTCCCGAGCAGCGTCCCGAGCTCCGCTTCGACCTGCCGGAGTTGCGCTACCCCGAACGGCTGAACGCCGCTGTCGAGTTGCTCGCCGACACCGCCCCCGGGCGTCCGGCCTTCCGTACCGCGGACGGCGAGGTGTGGACGTACGGACAGCTCCGCACCCGAGTCGACCGGATCGCCCACGCGCTCACCTCCCGCCTCGGCGTCGTTCCCGGCAACCGGGTACTGCTGCGTGGCCCGACCACCCCCTGGCTGGCCGCGTGCTGGCTCGCGGTGCTCAAGGCGGGCGCGGTCGCCGTCACCGTGCTGGCCCAGCAGCGCCCGCACGAGCTGCGCACGATGTGCGAGATCGCCCAGGTCGGCCACGCGCTGTGCGACGTCCGCGCGGTCGACGACCTGGTGAAGGCCGACGTCCCCGGGCTGTGCATCACCACCTTCGGCGGTGACGCCTCCGATGACCTGCTGCGCCTGCCGACGCCCGAGGAGCCGTACGCTCCCGTGGACACGGCGGCGGACGACGTGGCACTGATCGCCTTCACCTCGGGGACCACGGGTCGCCCGAAGGGCTGTGTGCACTTCCACCGCGATCTGCTGGCCGTAGCGGACACCTTCTCCCAGCACGTGCTCAGACCACACCCGGACGACGTCTTCGCGGGCAGCCCTCCGCTCGGCTTCACCTTCGGGCTCGGCGGGCTCGTGGTCTTCCCGCTGCGGGTCGGCGCCAGCTCCCTGCTGCTCGAACAGGCGGGCCCCCGGCAACTGTTGCCCGCGATCGCCGAACACCGGGTCTCCGTGCTGTTCACCGCGCCGACCGCGTACCGCACGATGCTCGACGAACTGGACGGGTACGACATCACGTCACTGCGGCGCTGTGTGTCGGCCGGTGAGAACCTTCCCGCCGCGACCTGGCACGCCTGGCACGAGCGCACCGGGCTGCGCATCATCAACGGCATCGGCGCCACCGAGCTGCTGCACATCTTCGTCTCCGCCGCGGACGACCTGATCCGCCCGGGAACCACGGGAGTTCCGGTACCGGGCTGGCAGGCGCGGGTTCAGGACACGAGCGGCACGCCCATGCCCGACGGTGAACCCGGACTGCTCGCGGTGCGCGGACCGGTCGGCTGCCGCTATCTCGCCGACCCGCGGCAACAGCAGTACGTCCAGGGCGGCTGGAACATCACCGGTGACACCTATGTCCGCGAACCCGACGGCTACTTCCGCTATGTCGCACGCGCCGACGACATGATCATCTCGGCCGGTTACAACATCGCCGGACCCGAGGTCGAGGACGCCCTGCTGCGCCACCCCGACGTCGTCGAGACGGCGGTCGTCGGCCGGCCCGACGAGGCGCGCGGGCAGACAGTGGTGGCGTACACCGTGCTCCGGGCGGGCGCGCCCCGTGACCCGGAGGCGTTACGCGCTTTCCTGATGGCCGAACTGGCGCCGTACAAATGCCCGCGAGAATTCGTCTTCCTGGACGCGCTGCCTCGCACGGCGACGGGCAAGCTCCAGCGGTTCCGGCTGCGCGGGGACCCCGCCGCCGACGGGATCGCGGATGCCGGTGCGGACGTCAAGTCGGCACCCACGGAAGGCGATGGGTGACAGGGACGAACTAAAGTGATCAACGTGTCCGATCAGCACGCTCCCCGGTCCCTCATCGTCACGTTCTACGGCGCGTACGGCCGTTTCGTCCCCGGCCCGGTGCCGGTGGCCGAGCTGATCCGGCTGCTCGCCGCGGTCGGCGTCGACGCGCCCTCCGTACGGTCGTCGGTGTCGCGGCTGAAGCGGCGCGGGCTGCTCGTACCGGAGCGCACGACGACGGGCGCTGCCGGTTACGCGTTGTCCCCGGACGCGCGGCAACTGCTCGATGACGGCGACCGGCGCGTGTACGCGACGACGTCCCCCAAGGACGAGGGCTGGGTGCTCGCCGTGTTCTCGGTACCGGAGACGGAGCGGCAGAAGCGGCACCTGCTGCGCTCCCGGCTCGCCGGACTCGGCTTCGGGACGGCGGCCCCCGGGGTGTGGATCGCCCCGGCGCGCCTTTACGAGGAGACCCGGCACACCCTGGAGCGACTGGGTCTCGACCCGTACGTGGACTTCTTCCGCGGTGAGCACCTCGGTTTCGCGCCGACCGTGCAGGCCGTGGCGCGCTGGTGGGACCTGGCGGGGATCGCCGAGCAGCACGAGGCCTTCCTCGACCGCCACGCTCCCGTGCTGCGCGGCTGGGAGACCCGCGAGGACACCCCGCCCGAGGAGGCCTACCGCGACTACTTGCTCGCCCTGGACTCCTGGCGCCATCTGCCGTACGTCGATCCCGGACTGCCGGCCGAACTGCTCCCCGAGGACTGGCCGGGTGCCCGCTCGACCGTGGTCTTCCGGGCGCTGCACGAGCGGCTGCGGGAGGCGGGGGCGGTCTTCGCGGGTCTGTAGCCTCCGCCTGCCGCGGCTCCAGGCAGTGTCGTCAAATTGATCAGCGTTGGTGGATCATGATGACCTGATAAGTCGCCATGAACTGTCCGATGCCGAGTGAGAGTTCGTCCGGCCGTTGCTGCCTGAGTCGTTGCGGGGGCGGAAGAGGCTGGACGACCGCAGGGTCCTGAACGGGATCGTGTGAAAGTTCCGGACCGGGACGGCCTGGCGGGATGTGCCCGAGCACTATGGTCCGTGGGTCACGCCACACACACGTTTTGCAGGTGAGCAGCGGACGGGACGTTCGACCGGATGCTGCGGGCGGCGCAGGCGAAGGTGGACGTGGCGGGCAGCATCGAGTGGCTGGTGTCGGTCGATTCCACGGTCGTCCGAGCTCACCCCAGCCCGGCTCCGCCGGTACACCCACGACGTCGAACCCGTCCGATCCCGTACGGCGGGGACGGCCTTGAAGACCGTGGTCGTCGTCGCCTCATCGAGATCCGGCCCTGCCCACCAGAGCGGTGACCGGCCTCATGGTCCGCACGGCGCGCTGGCTCACGTTGCACTGCGGCCCGTGCACGGGCCGCTCGCGGTCGGCCAGGACGTAAGGCGTCGGTCCGCCGCGATCTCGGCGGACCGACGCCTTGACCGTCGCAGCCGTTACCGCCGGCTCGGCCCCCACCAGCCCGCCGGCACCGCGGACATCACTTCACCACGACGTTGTCCCCGGACGACGTCGACGGCCCGGTGGTGGTGTTGCCGTAGTACACCCAGCGCCACGTACCCGTCTTGGATGCCTTCACGGTCGTCCGGAGATCACCCGAGCCGTTCGCGTACACCTTCTTCACCGTGGTGTAGGACACGGTGCCGGTAGGCTTGAACTGCAGGCTCACCAGGCGGCCTCCGTAGGAGGCGTACTTCCTGGTCTCCCAGTTGGCCCGCGTGACCTTTCCGGTCACGGTGATGGTCCTGTCCTTGGACACCGGTTCGGGCGAGGCGTTGACGGTCAGCCGGGAGTTGCGCTTGACGTGGACTGTCAGACCCTTGTCGTCGGTGTCACCACCGCCGCCCTTGAAGTACACCTCGGCCCCGACCTTCCAGGCCCCGGCCTCGCTGTTGCGCATGTCCCACACGCTCGGGTTGAAGTACATCGTCTCGTTGAAGTCGCAGACGCCCGAGCTCACCTTGATGCAGTCGCTCGTCTCGATGGCGTGCCACAGCCGATCACCCGCACCGCCGCGGTACAGGAACACCGCTGGCCACTTCCACTCGTGAGTGGTCGCCATCCGGAAGGAGGCGGGCACCGCGACCTCCTTCGACACCCCGATCACAATCGGCTTGCCGCCGTTCACCTGGACACGGGTGAACGAGACCCCACCCTCGGCCGCCCCGGCCGGCATCGCGGCCACGGCCGTGAACACCGCCGCCGCACCACCGGCCACGACGACTCTCCAGACCTGCTTCCCCACCTGATCCCCAATCTCCGTACGGAAAGGCACCGAAGGCTCATCCCTCCAGCGCCTTACAGACAGCTGGCATCCACACGGGGTTGTACACCCGCGAATCACAATGGGGCGTCAGACAATCCCCGCCTCCCGCGAGGCGGAGAGGTCGGTGCGGTGCGGTGGGCGAAGCACACACCCCCTAGGGCTCGCCGCCGCGCTCGCCGACTCGGGGGTGCGGCGCTGTCGTCAAATGATCTTGACTGGTGGATCACGGCGGGGATACGTCACCATGAACTGTCGGAAGTCGAATATCGTCCGCGCCCACCAGCATGCCGCCGGCGCCCGAAAAAGGGGCTCCGCAACCCGGCCCTCACTTAGGCTCCGAGGGTGAGTCGGGGTTTCGGGGCGTCCGTGCGTCCGGTCTGCGGGCGTCGGCTGCCCGCCCGGTAGGGCGCCGGCCACAGCGCGCTCGGCCCGCTGTAATCCTGCTCGGCCGCCGCGTGCAGCGTCCAGTGCGGGTCGTACAGGTGTGGCCGGGCGAGGGCGCACAGGTCCGTGCGCCCCGCCAGGATCAGCGAGTTGACGTCGTCCCAGGAGGAGATGGCGCCCACGGCGATCACCGGGACACCGGCCTGGTGGCGGATCCGGTCGGCGAACGGCGTCTGGTACGAGCGCCCGTAGGCCGGCTGCTCCTCGGCCACCACCTGCCCGGTCGACACGTCGATCGCGTCCGCGCCGTGCGCGGCGAAGGCACGGGCGATCTCGACGGCCTCCTCGGCCGTGGTACCGCCCTCGGCCCAGTCGGTCGCGGAGATCCGTACGGTCATGGGCTTCTCCTCGGGCCACACCGACCGCAGGGCGTCGAAGACCTCCAGCGGGAAGCGGAGTCGCTTCGCCAGGGTGCCGCCGTAGGCGTCCGTACGGTGGTTGGTGAGCGGTGAGAGGAAACCGGAGAGCAGATAGCCGTGGGCGCAGTGGAGTTCGAGGAGGTCGAAGCCGACGCGGGCGGCCCGACCGGCGGCGGCCGTGAACTGTTCGCGGATGTCGGTCAGTTGGGCGCGAGTCAGCTCGCAGGGTGTCTGGCTTCCGGGCTTGTACGGGAGCGGGGAGGCGGCCACGAGCGGCCAGTTCCCCTCCTCCAGCGGCTCGTCGATGCCCTCCCACATCAGCTTGGTGGAGCCCTTGCGGCCGCTGTGTCCGAGCTGAACGCCGATCGCGGTGCCCGGCGCCTGTGCGTGCACGAAGCCGGTGATCCGCCGCCATGCCTCGGCCTGGCGCTCGGTGTAGAGCCCGGCACAGCCCGGGGTGATCCGGCCCTCGGCGCTCACGCACACCATCTCGGTCATCACCAGACCGGCTCCGCCGAGCGCCCTTGCGCCCAGGTGGACGAGGTGGAAGTCGCCCGGGACGCCGTCGACGGCGGAGTACATGTCCATCGGCGAGACCACCACCCGGTTGCGCAGGGTCAGACCGCGTAGCCGGTAGGGGGTGAACATGGGGGGCGTGCCGGGCGGGCAGCCGAAGTCCCGCTCCACCGCCTCGGTGAAGCGTGCGTCCCGCATGCGCAGATTGTCGTGGGTGACCCGGCGGCTGCGGGTGAGCAGGTTGAACGCGAACTGCCGGGAGGGCTGGCCGAGGTAGAGGGCGAGGTTCTCGAACCACTCCAGGCTGGCGCGGGCCGCGCGTTGGGTGGAGGCGACGACCGGGCGCCGCTCCTCCTCATACGCGACCAGGGCGTCGCGCAGCGAGGCGTGTTCCTCCAGGCAGGCGACCAGGGCCAGCGCGTCCTCCACCGCCAGTTTGGTGCCGGAGCCGATCGAGAAGTGCGCGGTGTGCGCGGCGTCGCCGAGGAGGACCAGGTTGCCGTGCGACCAGTGCTCGTTGACGACCGTGCGAAAGGCGGTCCAGGTCGACTTGTTGGACCGTAGCGGCCGGCCGTGGAGCGCGTCGGCGAAGATCTTGGCGCAGCGCTCGATCGTCTCGGCCGTCTCCAGTTCCGCGAAACCGGCCGCCCGCCATACCTCCTCACGCATCTCGATGATCACTGTGGAGGCGCCCGACGGGTTCTGCGGCCCGGAGGGCATCGTCGAGGGGTGAGCGTAGGGGTAGCCGTGCAGTTGCATCACGCCGTGCTCGGTCTCGGCGATCTCGAAACGGAACGCGTCGAAGGCGAAGTCCGCGGCGAGCCAGATGTAGCGGCAGCGGTGCTCCTCGACCGAGGGACCGAATGCTTCGACGTATGCCTCGCGGGTCGCGCTGTGGACGCCGTCGGCGGCGATCACCAGGTCGTACGCAGCCGAGAGCTGGGCCGGCTCCGGGGCTTCGGTCCGCAAGCGCAGGTCGACGCCGAGCGAGCGGCAGCGCTCGTGCAGGATCTCCAGGAGCCGCCGCCTGCCGAGCGCGGCGAAGCCGTGGCCGCCCGAGGTGTGGCGCACGCCCCGGTGCACGATGTCGATGTCGTCCCAGCGCACGAACTCTTCCCTGAGCGCCGCATGGACGACCGGGTCGGCGTGCTCGATGCCGCCGAGGGTCTCGTCGGAGAGGACGACACCGAAGCCGAAGGTGTCGTCGGGGGCGTTGCGCTCCCAGACGGTGATCTCGCGGGCGGGATCGAGGCGCTTGAGGAGGGCGGCGGCGTACAGCCCGCCGGGACCACCGCCGACGACGGCGACACGCAGCGGCCGCGCTGTTTTTGTCCGTACGGCCGTCATGTCTACCTCCCCCGCCACTTCGGCGCACGCCTCTCACTGAAGGCGGCGTGGAACTCGGCGTAGTCCTCGCCATTCATCAGCAGCGCCTGGGTGGAGGCATCCAGTTCGACCGACGCGGCCAGCGGCATGTCCAGCTCCGCCGTGAGCAGGGCCTTCGTCTGGGCGTAGGCGAGCGCCGGGCCGTCGGCGAGCCTGCGGGCCAGCGCCTGGGCGGCCTCGTCGGCGTGGCCCTCCTCGGTCAGCTCGCTGATCAGTCCGATCCGCTCGGCCTCGGGGGCCCGCACCGGTTCGCCCAGCATGAGCAGCCGGGTCGCGTGCCCGAGTCCGACGACCCGTGGCAGCAGATAGGCGGCACCCATGTCGCCGCCGGAGAGCCCGACCTTGGTGAAGAGGAACGCGAAGCGGGCGGAGGGGTCGGCCACCCGGAAGTCCGCGGCCAGCGCCAGCACGGCGCCGGCGCCCGCGGCCACCCCGTGCACGGCCGCGATCACCGGGAACGGGCACTCCCGCACCGCCCGTACGACCTGGCCGGTCATGCGGTTGAAGTCGAGGAGCCGACCGGTGTCCATGGACAGCGTGGCGCCGATGATCTCGTCGACGTCGCCGCCGGAGCAGAAGCCGCGCCCCTCACCGGCCAGTACCAGGGCCCGTACGGACTTCTCCCGGGACAGTTCGGCCAACAGGTCGCGCAGATCGGCGTAGGCGCCGAAGGTGAGCGCGTTGAGTTTCTCGGGGCGGGCCAGGGTGACCGTGGCGACCCCGTCGGTGCATTCGCACCGCAGGTGCCGCCAGTCGGACGTACGAGTGGCGGAGCCGGTGAAGGGACTCATGACGTGCGGCCTCCTCGGACGGGCGCGCTGTCCGGACTGCTGCTCTGCGACGAAGTTATCACCTCTTTGTGACCGTCGTCATGAGTGCGCGATAAGATTCTTCGCTCAGGGACGGGCCTGGCGTCACGTCACACCTTCTCGACAGGCCGGTAACGAGGGGCACCGCCGGGTTCGGCGGGGCGTCGGTGGAGGTAGGCGACCAGCACCGGGACCGACGCGGTTTCCGGGCGAAACCCGCCGACCGCCCCGTATGGGGCGCGCCGTACCATGCCCTCATATTGAGAGCAGGACACCCTGCGCCAGGAACGGATCCGCCTTGTACGAACCCCCCGCACCCGCCTTCTGGCGCATCGCCCTGCCGCAGACCGCCGCGGCCGTCCCCGTCGCCCGCGCCCTGGTCCGCACGGCGCTGACGGAGCTCAAGCACACGACCGACGGCGACACCGCGGAACTGCTCACCGCCGAGCTGGTGGCGAACGCCGTGGAGCACGCCGTGGGGGACGGCCCGATAGAACTGGTGGTCGAACTTTTGCCGACGGGCTGCAAGGTCGAGGTGCACGACCCCGACCCGGCGCCGCCCGGCAATCTGACGCAGGCGGTCACCGAGGACCCCGACCCCTGGCAGGAGCACGGGCGGGGTCTGCTGCTGATCCGCAGCCTCAGCTCGTCCTGTGGCCACCGCCTCACCGAGTCCGGCAAGGCGGTCTGGTTCAGACTGCCTGTCGTTCCGCGGCAGTGGCGTCCGGCGTGACCCCGTCCGTGCTCGCGGCGAGCCGCGAGTTCCGCCGCCCGTAGAGGACGTACACAAGGGAACCGACCGCGAGGAACACCGCGAACTGCACCCAGGTCGTCCAGCCCGTCTGGTAGATCAGGTACAGGCAGAACGCGACGCCGAGCAGCGGCATCACGGGGTAGAGCGGCACCCGGAAGGTGCGGGCGAGGCCCGGCTCACCGCGGCGCAGGGCGATCACCGCGATGTTGACGACGGCCATGATGGCGAGCGTGCCGATGGTGCACAGGTTGACCACGGAGTCCAGCGAGGCGAAGGCCGCCGGGATCGCGAAGACGATCGCCACGATCAGGGTGCCGGCCACCGGCGTCGAGGTCTTCGGAGAGACGCGTTCGAAGACCCGCGGGATGAGCCCGTCCCGCGACATCGACATGAGGATGCGGGTCTGGCCGTACATCACCGCGAGGACGACCGAGGCGATGGCGACGACCGCACCGAAGGCGATGACACCACCACCGATCGTGGAGCCGGTGACCTGGTTGACGACGTAGGACAGCGCGGCGGGCCGCCCGCCCACCTCGGGGCCGCCGATGGCGCCGATCGCGGCGAGCGCGACCGCGCAGTACAGCAGGGTCACCACGCCGATGCAGACGAGGATGGCGATCGGGATGTCCCGGCGGGGGTTCTTGGCCTCCTCGCCCGCGGTGGTGATCGCGTCGAAGCCGATGTACGAGAAGAAGGCGGCCGTGGTACCGGCGCCGATGCCGCCGAGCCCGGCCGGGGAGAACGGGGTCAGGTTGCCGTCCTTGAAGGCGCTGTACCCGATGGCGCAGAAGGCGACGAGGATCACGAGCTTGAGGACGGCCATGGCGGCGGTGGCCCGTGCGCTCTCGCGCACACCACGCACGAGGAGAACGGAGGCGAGGGCGATCACGATCACGGCGGGCAGGTTGATCACCCCGCCGTCACCCGGCCCGGCGGAGAGCGCCGCGGGCAGGTTCCATCCGGTGAGGCTGTGCAGCAGTTCGTTGACGTACTGGCTCCAGCCGACCGCGACGGCGGACACCGATATGCCGTACTCGAGCAGCAGGCACCAGCCGACGAGGAAGGCCGTGCCCTCGCCGAGGCCCGCGTAGGCGAAGGAGTACGAGGAGCCCGAGACCGGAATCGCCCCGCCCAGTTCGGCGAACGCGAACGCGGTGAAGACGCAGGTGATGGCGGCGAGCACGAAGGAGACGACGACTGCGGGACCGGCCTGGGCGACCGACTCGGAGAGCCCGACGAAGATGCCGGTGCCGACGATCGCGCCGACGCCGAAGCAGACGAGGTGGAACAGGCCCATGTGGCGCTTGAGGCCATGACCTTCGAGGTCTGCGCCGGACTCGGCGACGAGCTGTGTGGGGGACTTGATACGGAAGCGGTTGGCGGGTGAGCCGGGCATGGAGGTGGTGCTCTTTCGGTTTTGCGTGGGCGACCGCAAGGGTGCCGCCGCTCGTGGGGGCCTGTGGGGGAGGCCGAGAGCTTGGGGGCGGTCACACGGCGGGCCACGGAGGGGGTGGTTCCGGGCCCGCCGACGATCGTACGGGAGGGTCCGGGCGGGGCCGGTCAGCCGAGGGTGGCTACCAGTACCGCCTTGATCGTGTGCATCCGGTTCTCCGCCTCGTCGAAGACGACGGAGTGTTCGGACTCGAACACCTCGTCGGTGACCTCCAGCTCGGTGAGTCCGTGCCGCTCGTGGATCTCGCGGCCGACGTCGGTGCCGAGGTCGTGGAAGGCCGGCAGGCAGTGCAGGAACCTCACGTCGTCGTTGCCGGTGGCGCGCAGCATGTCCATGGTCACGGCGTACGGGCCGAGCAGCGCTATGCGCTCGTCCCAGACCTGCTTGGGCTCGCCCATCGACACCCATACGTCGGTGGCGACGAAGTCGGCGCCGCGCACGCCCTCCTTCACGTCATCGGTGAGCGTGATCCGGGCGCCGGAGGAACGGGCGAGGTGCTGGGCCACCTCGATGATGGTGTCGTCCGGCCACAGATGCTTGGGGCCGACGATGCGGACGTCCATGCCGAGCAGGGCGCCGGTGACGAGGTAGGAGTTGCCCATGTTGTACCGGGCGTCGCCGAGGTAGGCGAGGGCCATCCGGTCGAGCGGCTTGTCACAGTGCTCGGTCATGGTGAGCACGTCGGCGAGCATCTGGGTGGGGTGCCACTCGTCGGTGAGTCCGTTGTAGACGGGGACCCCGGCGTACGCGGCCAGCTCCTCGACGACGCCCTGTCCGTGCCCGCGGTACTCGATCGCGTCGAACATGCGACCGAGCACACGCGCGGTGTCCTTGACGGACTCCTTGTGCCCGATCTGCGAGCCGACGGGATCCAGGTACGTTGTGTGCGCACCCTGGTCGGCGGCGGCGACCTCGAAGGCGCAGCGCGTACGGGTCGAGGTCTTCTCGAAGACCAACGCGATGTTCTTGCCCATGAGGTACTGCGTCTCGGTCCCGGCCTTCTTGGCCGCCTTCAGCTCGGCGGCCAGCTCGATCAGCGCGCGGAACTCCTCTGCGGTGAAGTCCAACTCCTTGAGGAAGTGGCGGCCGACGAGGGAGGTCGGGACTGTCGCCATGGGGCGCTCCAGAGGTACGAAAGGCAGAGACGAACAAGTAGACGAATGTAAGTCTATACGACGCCTTACATTTCTATGCGGAGCCTCATCCGCCCGCGGCCTCCCTCTCGACCGGGCAGCTCATACAACGAGGCCCTCCCCTCCCCCTACCCAGCTCACTCCCGGGAATCTCGATCACCTCGATCCCCTGTTTACGCAGGTGCGTGTTGGTGGTGGAGTTGCGTTCGTAGGCGATGACGACCCCGGGCTCGACCGCGAGCACATTGCAGCCGTCGTCCCACTGCTCCCGCTCCGCCGCGTGCACGTCCTGCGTGGCGGTCAGCACCCGCACCTCGCTCAGGCCGAGCGCGGCGGCGATCGCGCGGTGCATGTGCTCCGGCGGGTGGTCGGTGACCTTCAGCTCCTTCTCGTCGGCACCCGGCTCGATGGTGTAGGAGCGGAGCATGCCGAGCCCCGCGTACTTGGTGAAGGTGTCGCCGTCGACCATGGTCATCACGGTGTCGAGGTGCATGAAGGCGCGGCGCTTGGGCATGTCGAGCGCGACGATGGTCCGGGCCGACCCGGCGGCGAAGAGCTTGTGCGCAAGCATCTCGACTGCCTGGGGCGTGGTGCGCTCGCTCATGCCGATGAGCACCGCGCCGTTACCGATGACCAGCACATCACCGCCCTCGATGGTGGACGGATAGTCGGCCTGCCCCTTGGACCAGACGTGGAAGGCCTCGTCCTGGAACAACGGGTGGTGCCGGTAGATCGCCTCGAAGTGCACGGTCTCGCGCTGCCGCGCGGGCCAGCGCATGGCGTTGATGGAGACACCGTCGTAGATCCAGGCGGAGGTGTCACGGGTGAAGAGATGGTTGGGCAGGGGCCTGAGGAGGAAGTCGTCGAGGTCCATCACATGGAACCGCACCGAGGTGGGCTCCGGGTGGACGTCCAGGAACTCCCGCTTGGTCATGCCGCCGACGAGGATCTCGGCGAGCGCGGCGGCGGGCAGGGTCTCGAAGGCGGCGCGGAGGTGGTCGGTGGCGAGCGGCCCGTACTCCTTCTCGTCGAAGACACGACTCAGCACGAGCGATCTGGCCGCCGGGACCTCCAGGGCTTCGGTGAGCAGATCACCGAAGAGATGGACGACGACCCCGCGGTCGCGGAGCACGTCGGCGAACCCGTCGTGCTCCGCGCGCGCCCGGCGCACCCAGAGCACGTCGTCGAAGAGGAGCGCGTCCTTGTTGCTGGGGGTGAGCCTTTTGAGTTCGAGATCCGGTCGGTGCAGGATGACGCGGCGCAGCCGCCCGGCCTCGGAGTCGACATGGAATCCCATGCCTTCATCCTGACCGTCCGGGCGCGCGTTCATCCGCTGTTCGGCACGAACCCGACCGTTTGTGGTGCGCGGCACTCCGACCGCACACCACAACGGCCACGGAGGGTGGGGGTCCCGTCACAGACGGGGATCCACCGGCTCCGACTCCAGAGCCAGCACCCCGAACACCGCCTCATGCACCCGCCACAACGGCTCGCCCTCCGCCAGCCGGTCCAGCGCCTCCAGACCCAGCGCGTACTCACGGATCGCCAGCGACCGCTTGTGGTTCAGGAACCGCTGCCGCAGACGCGCCAGGTTCTCGGGGCGGGTGTACTCCGGGCCGTAGATGATCCGCAGGTACTCACGGCCACGGCACTTGACGCCCGGCTGCACCAGACGGCCCGTCGCGCTCCGCACCACCGCCTCCACCGGCTTGACGACCATCCCCTCGCCGCCCCGCCCCGTCATCTCCAGCCACCAGTCGACGCCCGCCCGCACCGACTCCGGGTCCCCGGTGTCCACGAACAGCCGTCGCGTCGTCTGCAGCAGCCCGCTCCCGTCGTGCTTGACCATCCGGTCGATCAGCGCCAACTGCTCGTCGTGGGGCAGGGCCGCCAGGCTTCGGCCCTGCACCGCCAAGACCTGGAAGGGGGCCAGGCGGACGCCCTCCAGACCCTGTGTCGGCCAGCAGTAGCGGCGGTAGGCCGCCGTGAACGCCGTCGCGGCCGACGCCCGTTCACGCTGTCTGGCCAGCAGTTCCCGTACGTCGACGCCCCGCGCCGCCGCCCCTTCGATCGCAGCCAGCGCGCCCGGGAAAGCCGCCCCGGACGCCGCGCCGACCGCCGCGTACTGCGTGCGCAACAGCCCGGTCGCTTTCAACGACCACGGCATCAGCTCCGCGTCCAGCAGCACCCAGTCCGTCTCCAGCTCCTGCCACAGGCCCGCCGTCGACACGGCTTCCCGCAGCCGGCCCAGGATCTCCTCCGCCATCACCGCGTCGTCGAAGAACGGTCGTCCGGTGCGCGTGTACAGCGAGCCCGTCGGGCCGTCCACGCCGAAGCGGCGACGCGCCGCCTCAGCGTCCCGGCACACCAGGACCACGGCCCGCGAGCCCATGTGCTTCTCCTCGCACACGACCCGGGCGACCCCGTCCTCCTGGTACTGCGCGAACGCCTCGGCCGGGTGCTCCAGGTAGCCCTCGACGTGGGATGTAGCGGTCGGCGCCATCGTCGGCGGCAGGTATGGCAGCAGGCGCGGGTCCACCGCGAAACGGCTCATGACCTCCAATGCCGCCGCCGCGTTCTCCTCCCGGACCGTGACCCGGCCCGCCTGCCGCGTCTCGACCACCCGGCGACCGTGCACGTCCGCCAGGTCGAGCGGTCGGCCGTCGTGGCCGCCGGGCGCCTGAGTGGACAGCGGCCGGGTCGGCTCGTACCAGACCCGCTCGGCCGGTACGTCGACCAGCTCCCGCTCCGGCCAGCGCAGCGCGGTCAGCCGGCCACCGAAGACGGCACCCGTGTCCAGGCAGATGGTGTTGTTCAGCCAGGTGGCCTGCGGAACGGGTGTGTGGCCGTACACCACTGCCGCGCGGCCCCGGTAGTCCTCCGCCCATGGGTAGCGCACCGGCAGGCCGAACTCGTCCGTCTCCCCCGTGGTGTCGCCGTACAGCGCGTGCGAGCGGACCCGCCCGGAGGTGCGGCCGTGGTACTTCTCGGGCAGACCGGCGTGGCAGACGACCAGCCTGCCGCCGTCGAGGACGTAGTGGCTGACCAGGCCGTCGATGAACTCCCGTACCTGCTGCCTGAACTCCTCGCTCTCGCCCTCCATCTGCTCGATCGTCTCGGCGAGCCCGTGCGTGTGCTGGACCCTGCGGCCCTTGAGGTGACGCCCGTACTTGTTCTCGTGGTTGCCGGGCACGCACAGCGCGTTGCCCGACGCCACCATCGACATGACCCGGCGCAGGACGCCTGGGCTGTCCGGGCCGCGGTCCACGAGGTCGCCGACGAAAACGGCCGTGCGGCCCTCCGGGTGCACGCCGTCGGCATAGCCCAGCCTGCCCAGCAGCGCCTCGAGCTCCGACGAGCAGCCGTGGATGTCACCGATGATGTCGAAGGGGCCGGTGAGGTGGGTCAGGTCGTTGAACCGCTTCTCGGTCACGACCGTCGCGTTCTCGACCTCCTCCACGCCCCGCAGGACGTGCACCTTGCGGAAGCCCTCCCGCTCCAGATGCCTCAGGGAGCGACGCAGTTCGCGCGTGTGCCGTCCGATGACCCGGCGCGGCATGTCCGCCCGGTCGGAGCGGGCCGCGTTGCGCTCGACGCACACCTCCTCCGGTACGTCGAGCACGATCGCGATGGGCAGAACGTCGTGCTTCTTGGCCAGTTCGATCAGCTGACGTCGGCTGTCCTGCTGCACGCTGGTCGCGTCGACGACCGTACGCCGCCCCGCCGCAAGGCGCTTGCCCGCGATGTAGTGCAGCACGTCGAACGCGTCGCGGCTGGCGCTCTGGTCGTTCTCGTCGTCGGCCACCAGGCCACGGCAGAAGTCCGACGAGAGGACCTCGGTCGGCTTGAAGTGACGGCGGGCGAAAGTCGACTTGCCCGACCCCGACGCGCCGATCAGGACCACGAGGGAGAGGTCGGTGACGGGCAGGGTGCGCCCCTTGGTCTCGGTCATGCCGCCTTCTCCTCCTTCGGACTGATCGGCGCCGCGCTCAGTTCGAACGTGGCCATCTGCGTGGGCGGCCCCACCTCGGGGTCGTCGGGTCCGACCGGGGTGAACTCCACGGTGTAGCCGTGTTGTTCGGCGACCCGGATCGCCCAGGCCCGGAACTCCTCCCGCGTCCATTCGAAGCGGTGGTCGCCGTGGCGGGTGTGCCCGGCCGGAAGGGTCTCCCAGCGGACGTTGTACTCGACGTTCGGGGTCGTCACGAGCACCGTACGGGGACGGGCCGAGCCGAACACCGCGTACTCAAGAGCGGGCAGCCGGGGCAGGTCGACGTGCTCGACGACCTCGCTCAGCACGGCGGCGTCGTACCCCTTGAGCCGTTTGTCGGTGTAGGCGAGCGAGCCCTGGAACAGCGTGACGCGCGACGCCTGCCGCTCCCCCATGCGGTCCGTCTTCAGCCGCCGCGAGGCGATGGTGAGTGCCCGCATCGACACGTCGACACCGACGATCTCCGTGAACCGCGGGTCCTTGAGCAGCGCCTGTATCAACTGGCCCTGTCCGCAACCGAGATCGAGAACCCGGCCGGCACCGGATGCCCGAAGCGCCGCGACGATGGCGTCCCGCCGCTGCACGGCCAGGGACGTCGCCTTCTCCTGCGTCCCGACCTCACCGTCGGCCCCGGTCCCGGCTCCGGTCCCGTGCTCGGCCCCGGCCATCTCCTCGGTCCCGGTCTCCTCCCCGACCGCGTTGTCGATCTCCTCGACCTCACTGTCGTCCGCCTCGGCCAGCCGCACCAGCTCCAGGCGTTCCCTCGCCTGCCGAGTCAGGGACCAGCGGCGCGACAGATAGCGGTTGGTGATCAACTGCTGCTCGGGGTGGTCGGGCAGCCAGCCCTCGCCGGCCCGCAGCAGCTTGTCGACCTCGTCCGCGGAGACCCAGTAGTGCTTGGCGTCGTCGAGCACCGGCAGAAGAACATAGAGGTGACGCAGGGCCTCGGCCAGCGTCAGTTCCGAGGACTCCAGCACGAGGCCCACGTAACGGGACTCGCCCCACTCCGGGAACTCTGCGTCCAGTGCCACCGCTACGGCGGTGACCGTCCAGCCGAGCGGTTCGAACAGACGGCTTACGAGACCGGGGCCGCCGCGCGCGGGCAGTGCGGGTATCTCGATCCGCAACGGCAGTGCCGCACCTACGCGTTCGGGTCGTGCCGCGCACACGCCCTTCATCGCACTGGAGAACACGCTGCTCAGCGCCACCGCGAGCAGTGAGGACGCCGCGTACGGGCGGTCGTTGACGTACTGTGCGAGCGCCGCGCCGGGGGCGCCACCACGGCCCTTGCCCCTGCCCTTGCGTACCAGCGCCACCGCATCGACCTCCAGCAGCAGCGCGACCGTGCAGCGCGCGTCATCCGCCTCGGGGTAGAGGACGTGCGCCCTGCCATGAGAGGTGGAGAACGACTGAGCCCGATCGGGGTGCTTGTGCAGCAGGAAACCGAGGTCGGTCGCCGGGCGCTCGGGAGTGCCGGTGGTGGTGATGGTCAGGAACATGCGGAGAACCTCTCCGACGGGGTGGACATCTGCTGGCGCCGTACACACGAAAGCCCTCAGGGGCCGGTGATCCTGAGGGCGCGGCAGGACGACGACCTCACCTTCGCACATCACGGCCGACCACCGCCTTCGTTTATCGCCGGGCGAGCGCTCCGGGCCGACGACCGGCGTTCCGCCCGGATGCCATGACGTCCCGTGCCGACCTCACCCCGGGCCGGGCTGTGCCGGAACCGGGACGAGGCCGTGTCCGCTCACGTCAGCTGCGACTGGACCTGCGAGGAGATCAGCTCCAGATGGTCGAGATCCTCGAGGTCGAGGATCTGGAAGTAAACCCGCTGACAGCCGATCTCCGCGTACCGGCCGATCTTGTCGACGACCTCGGCCGGGGTGCCCGCCAGGCCGTTGGCCTTCAGCTCGTCCACCTCGCGGCCGATCACGGCGGCTCGGCGTGCCACCTCCTGGTCGTCCCTGCCGACACAGGCCACCAGCGCGTTCGAGTACGTCAGGGCGTCCGCGGCGCGTCCGGCCTCCTGCGCGGCGGCGCGGACCCGGCCGAACTGGCGCTCGCTGTCCTCGATCGATGCGAACGGCATGTTGAACTCGCTGGCGTACTGCGCGGCCAGCCGCGGGGTGCGGGTCGCGCCGAAACCGCCGATGAGCACCGGGACGTTGGCCTGGGCCGGCTTGGGCAGGGCGGGCGAGTCAGTGAGGTCATAGTGCTTCCCGTGGAAGCTGAAGGTCTTGCCGACCTCGGTCCCCCACAGCCCGGTGACGATTGCCAGCTGCTCCTCCAGGCGGGGGAACTTCTCCTTCGGGAACGGGATGCCGTACGCCTTGTGCTCCTCCTCGAACCAGCCCGCGCCCAGGCCCAGCTCGATGCGGCCGCCGGACATCTGGTCGACCTGCGCCACCTGGATGGCGAGGACGCCGGGCAGACGGAAGGTGGCGGCGGTCATCAGGGTGCCCAGGCGGATGCGCTTGGTCTCGCGGGCGAGGCCGGCGAGGGTGATCCAGGCATCAGTGGGGCCGGGGAGGCCGTCCACGGAGCCCATCTTCAGATAGTGGTCGGACCGGAAGAAGGCGTCGAAGCCCAGGTCCTCGGTGGCCTTGGCGACGCTGAGGAGGGTGTCGTAGGTCGCCCCCTGCTGGGGCTCGGTGAAAATGCGGAAATCCATGCCTCCATCCTGCACGTCCGGCTGCCCGTGAGCCCTACCGGTCCAACCGGGCTCTCCGGTCGCCGGTCGGGGAAAGCTCCGCCGGTCGGAGAATGCGGGCTCAGCCTGCCGTCCTGTTCCGTTCCCTGGTCTCTCCGTCCTTTGCCGCCAGTCTGCGCAGCATCTCCCTGACCCGGTCCCGCGACTCGTCCGCCGCGTCTATGGCCTCCATGCACTGCCAGTACGTTCCCTCATCGTCCGCCGCGCTCGCGACCGCGACGAGGGCCATGCCCAGTTCCATGAGGAGGGCGCCAAGGTCGAGGAGTGCCATGCGGGCATCGCCCAGGTCTGTCAGCTGGGCGGCGCGAAGGTCGGCCACATCGATGCACGGTGTGTCCAGGACGCCGCACCCTCTGCCCGCCAACTCGGTCAACCCCAGTGCCTCACCGCGGAGTTGGGGTGGTCCCGAAACCGCGAGGCGACTGCCGATCGCCTGCGCCAGGGCGTACGCCTGCCACGCCTCCGTCATGACCCTCGGCCCGTCGCAATCCCCCGCGAGGGCAACCCTGCTCGCCATGATGAGCCGCACCGCGTCCATGCGTTTCCCCCGCTCTGTCCCGACGCGCTCCCGCACGTCCAAGCGAACTCCGTTGTCCACTACCCAGAGTGAGGGAACGCGAGACGAAAAGCCAGAGCTAGTCCGAAATCTGTGGATAACCAGGAGGCCGGAATCAACTCTATAACTCCGGAGAGTGACAGTCGGATGTGCGAGGTCCGGCCGCGAAACGCAAGCCGGCCATGGCGTCCGGCCCGCGTCCCCTCACTCCTGCCCCGGCTTCGGGAACCTCTCCTCGTTGCGGTCGATCTTCGCGTCCAGCGCCGCCAGCACATCGATGCCCAGCACCTCGCACAGCTGGAGCAGATACGCGAGCACATCCGCGACCTCGTCGGTCACCCGGTGGGCAGTACTGGGGTCCTCCATCACCCGCGCCGACTCCTCCGGCGTCAACCACTGGAAGATCTCGACCAGTTCGGACGCCTCCACGCTGAGCGCTGCCGTCAGGTTCTTGGGTGTGTGGTACGGCTGCCAGTCGCGCGCCGCGGCGAAGTCCGCGAGCCGCCGCTGCAACCGCGCCACGTCAAGGTCTTTCCGCTGGTGTCCGGGTTCTTCTGTCACGGCTCAGGTCTACCACCGTCGCCGGTCCACCCCCGCCGGCCCGCCCCCGCTCGGGTACGCGGACCGACGGAGCCGGGAACACCTCCCCAGCCTCGCCCCGCCAGACCTCAGACGCCGGGAACCCCCGCGCCTTCCATCAGCCCCCGCACCTCGGTTCCCGGAGGCGTCAGCAGGAACACGTTGCGGTCGACCCGGTGCATCCCGCTGCCCAGGCCGAAGACCACGCCAGTGCTGAAGTCCAGCACCCGTTTGGCGACCTCGGTCTCCGCGCCCGTGAGGTCGAGCAGCACGGGGATCCCGGCCATCAGTGTCTCGGCGACCTCGCGGGCGTCCGCGAACACGTTGATCCGCAGGACCACGAAACGGCGCCGCGCCTCGGTCTCGGCCTCGGGGATCGATCGGTGGTTGACCGCGGACGGCCAGGCGTCCCGGCCACGCAACGGAACGACCTGAGCGAGCCCTTCCCACTGTTCGTCGGTGACATCGTGACTGTTCACCGGCCCTCCCCGCGCTGGCTCGCACTCATTGTCTGCACCGCCCAATTCTTACTCATGGTCACCTGTTCGGCCCAACAGCGACACGCAGTAGCCAACCCCCGTCCCGCGGAGCGCTCTTACCGCCCTCGCACCGGATTCTTCACCTCCAGGCCGACAGTCGGCGGCGACGAGACACCTACGGGCACGTCCCCAGGCACCTCCATGTGATCTTCGATACGCCGGAACATCCATGCGGTCGTGCAGCCCTGCAAGCGTTTCGGGAGCCGATCCAGGGTTGGCTGGCCGTGGCCCGACTGAGCTGTGCCCCGCTGCCTCAGCCTGGTCCGCGAGAGCAAGGTTGTGGAGTTGGCGGCAAGAAGGGGGCACCGCGTCTGCGGGTGTGACACTGTGGTGGACGTGATCGTCAGGGTGAGTGAGGCACGCGTACGTCCCGAACGTTTCGAAGCATTCCGCGACGTGATCATCTCAGCGGTGCGCGAGTTCCCCGACCGCTACCCAGGTCTGGTGGACCACGAGGTACTGCTCGCGCCGCCTGACTCGCTGCTGTATGTGAGCCGTTGGCGCAGCGAGGAGGACTTGGTGAACTACGCGGGCGAACACTGGCGTGACCAGCCCGTGGTTCTGCCGGGCGAGGACGAGTACCTCGTTGCACCACTTCAGGTGCGTCACTTCACGCTCGCATCCATGACCTGACTCCCGCCCGTAGGGCAGGCAGGCTGAGGCCGATCCATTGCCTCCGGCCATCCCGGCCAGGGCTTTCCAGAAGCCGAGGACGCCGTCCCCGACCGCGAGGACGGGAGCGATGGTGTTCAAGCTCGTCGAGTCCCCCGGGCCCGTTGGCGCGCAGCGAACGCGCCCCACCTCGTCGCCCTGGTCCGTGCCGGAGCCCGTATCCCGGAGTTCCTCGCCACGCTGTGACGAGCATGACGAGCACGCTTCGAGCACACACTTCACAGCGTGCTGATGCCCACGCGGTCGGTGTAGCGGCTTTGGGCTGGAGGCTTCGACGCACGTGATCCATGGCCCTGTTGGCCGCTGCGCTCTTCGAGATTGTCGGGTCTCGAAGAGGCAGCGGCCACACAAGTCCGCCAGCCGTATGCGTGCCGCGCTCGCGGAGGCACGACACCGGATCGCAGGCTGCGCCTCAGCCGTCTATATCCTCTGCCGGCGGCCCGGCCAGCGGAGTAACCACCGCATGAGCGGCGGTTGACAGTTGACGTCGGCGGGCGCGGACCGGATCACTCGGCCGAAGTGCGGGCGCCACGGCCGCGGACGATGGCGAAGCCCGCGGCGGCCAGACCCAGTACCCCGAGGACCAGGCCGGCGGCGCCGAGCCCACGGGCGGTGGAGTCGCTGGTGGAGGCCGCCTTCGTGGTGGAACCGCCCGACTTCTCGGCGGTGGGGGCGGAGGAGGAGGCGGAACTGCCCTCGCCGTCGGCGCTCTTGGCGGTGAGTTGGAGGACCGGCGCCGGGTTCTCCGGCTCCGCCCCGCTCTTCTGGGCCGCGTCGATCCAACGGACGACCTTCCCGTCGGAGTAGGTCTGCAACGTCTTGAAGGTCAACCGATCCACGTTTTCGGGGAGTTGACCGAAGGCGACATTGAAGTCCTGGTACTGGCCGGGCCGGATACGCCCGCCGGTCCAGGTGATCTCGGACACGGCGTCCGTGACGGTGCCGTCGTCGGTCTTGACCGGCGTCTTGAGCTTGGTGGTGGTCACCCGCGCGGTCCAGCCGTCCTTCGGGTTGACCAGCACGCCCAGGACCGGGTGGTCGGTGGGCAGGAAGACCTGCACCTTGGTGGTCGCGGCGGTGTCCTCCTCATTGGGCACCCGGAAGGTCAGCACGCCGTCGGTGGCACCCTTGGCGTAGCTCTCGGGGTGGACGGTGATGTGGGCGAAGGCAGCGCCCGCCGTGGTGAGGATGCCGGTGGCGGCTAGGGCGGCGACGACGCCGGCGCGGCGCAGGGTGGTACGCATCGGGAACATGGGTGGTCAAGCTCCGTACTCGTGCTCGTGGTTGGGGGGGTCAGTTCGCGTACGGGGCTGCCGGGGGCGGGCCGCGCCGGGACAGGGAGTGGCGCAGCAGCACCTGCCGGATGAGGTGGCGCCCACGGGTGCGCGGGCGCGGCGGTCTGGCGTACGCGGGCAGTGGCGCCGCGCGCCACCAGGCCGCGATGCCCGGGACGAGGGCGGCTGCCCTGCGTAGCAGCGACCACAGGGCGGCCTCACCGCACCGCAGGCACCAGGAGGCGAGCAGAGCCGCTGCCAGGTGCGCGGCGCCGGCATGGAAGGCCAGCGCATGTGACCGGGCGACCATGTGCATGCCTTGAGACATGCCCGGCATGCCCATCGGCGTCCGAGGCGAGCCGGCCGCTCCGAAAGCGAGGTGCAGTCCGCCCTGCACGGCGAGCATCGCGGCGGCGATCCCGGGCAACGAGCGCTCACGCCCGGCGAGCACCGCACTGCCCGCGAACACGGGCAGGAAGCCGGCCGCGTCCACCCACACCGGCGGTACGGCGCCGGTGGCCAGCGTGTGTCCACCCGCGGCCAGCAGCACGCACACGAGGGCGAACACCGCCGCGCGCAGGCCCCGTACCGTCCAGGACACACCCATGGGCCCGGATCCTGCCACGCGGGGGCGGGCGGCCACGCCGGTTTCCTGCAGATCCGGCGCGGGAGGAACCCGTCCGGGCGTGTTTCGGCCGGGGCGGCGCGGGCGCCTATCGTGGCGCTCATGCAGTCCTACACAATCGGTCAGGCCGCCCGCCTTCTGGGGGTGAGCCCGGACACCGCGCGTCGGTGGGCGGACGCCGGCCGGGTCGCCACCCGGCGTGACGAGAGCGGGCGCCGGGTCATCGACGGCCGGGACCTGGCCGCGTTCTCGGTCGAGTTGGCCAGTGACGACACCGGTGGCGAGGACGCCCCCTCGTACACCTCGGTCCGTAACGCGTTCCCGGGGATCGTCACCGCCGTGAAGCTCGGTGACGTGGCCGCCCAGGTGGAGATCCAGGCGGGGCCACACCGTCTGGTCTCGCTGCTGACCCGGGAGGCCGTGGAGGAGCTGGGCCTGGAGGTCGGGGTGGAGGCCACCGCCCGCGTGAAATCGACGAACGTGCACATCGACCGGGCCTGAGCCGGACTCCTCCGCGACCTGCGCGGGCGTATCCCAGCGAACACCCCACCCGACCACCACCGCTCTACGAACGCATATGCATACCGTGCACCGCTCTTCAGTCAGCTTATGCAACGCGACAGAAGACATACGGCTCGCATCTGCGTCAGTATGATGATCGGTGATCGACGCGTCGGAGGGGTCTGGGAATCCCTTCTGGGCGAACAGGAGGGAGTGGATCCGTGATGACACTTTTCGCGCGCCGGACCGGCCGGACACTGCGGGTGACCGGTGCGGGGGCCGCCGCGCTGCTGGCCCTGAGCGCCTGCTCCTCCTCCGACTCGGGCTCCTCGTCGGCGTCCGCGAAGCCGTCCGGCACGGTCACGGTCTTCGCCGCGGCCTCCCTCAAGGAGGGCTTCACGACGCTCGGGAAGGAATTCGAGAGGGAGCACCCCGGTACGAAGGTGTCCTTCAACTTCGGCGGCAGTGACACGCTCGCCGCCGGCATCACCGGCGGCGCCCCGGCGGACGTCTTCGCTGCGGCCAGCCCCAAGACCATGGCGATGGTGACGGACAAGAAGGAGGCGGCCGGCGCTCCCGTCACCTTCGTGCGCAACCAGTTGGAGATCGCCACCCTGCCCGGCAACCCGGGCAAGATCTCCTCCCTCAAGGACCTCACCACGTCCGGCCTGAAGGTCGTGCTGTGCGACAAGACGGTGCCGTGCGGAGCCGCGACGCAGAAGGCGCTGGACGCGGGCGGTCTGAAACTGACGCCGGTGTCGTACGAGCAGGACGTCAAGGGCGCGCTGACGAAGGTGGAGCTGAGGGAGGCCGACGCCGCGGTGGTCTATCGCACCGACGTGCGGGCGGCGGGCGCCAAGGTGGAGGGCGTGGAGTTCCCCGAGTCGGCCAAGGCCATCAACGACTACCCGATCGTCCTGCTCAAGAACGCGCCCAACGCGACGGCGGCGACGAAGTTCATCGCGCTCGTGCGGTCCGCGGAAGGCCAGAAGGTCCTGACCGAGGCCGGGTTCCTCACGCCATGACCCCCCTCGACACGACCGACGCCGCACCCGGCCCCCCGGCGGCCGGGCCTCGGCGCGGGCGTGTCCGCCGCCCCAGGACCCCGCTGCCGCTGCTGCTGCCCGCACTGGCCGGCCTGGCCTTCTTGCTGCTGCCGCTGGTCGCCCTGCTCGTTCGGGCCCCCTGGCGCAGTCTGCCGGCCCAGCTGACCAGTGCGGAGGTGTGGCAGGCGCTGCGCCTGTCCCTGGTGAGCGCGACCGCCGCCACCGCGGTGAGCCTGGTGCTGGGCGTGCCGCTGGCGTGGCTGCTGGCGCGGACGGACTTTCCGGGTCGGGGCCTTGTGCGGGCCCTGGTCACCCTTCCCCTCGTACTGCCGCCCGTGGTGGGCGGTGTGGCATTGCTGCTGGCGCTCGGGCGTAACGGGATCGTGGGGCGGTGGCTGGAGGCGTGGTTCGGGACAACGCTGCCGTTCACCACGGCCGGGGTGGTGGTGGCCGAGGCGTTCGTGGCGATGCCGTTCCTCGTGATCAGCGTCGAGGGCACGCTACGGGCCGCCGATCCGCGCTACGAGGAGGCGGCCGCTACGCTCGGCGCCTCCCGCTTCACCGCGTTCCGCCGGGTCACTCTGCCGCTGATCGCGCCGGGCATCGCGGCGGGTGCCGTGCTGGCGTGGGCGCGGGCGCTCGGCGAGTTCGGGGCGACGATCACCTTCGCGGGCAACTTCCCCGGCCGTACGCAGACGATGCCGTTGGCCGTGTATCTGGCCCTGCAGAACGACCCGGCCGCGGCGATCGCGCTGAGCCTGGTGCTGCTGGCCGTCTCGATCGCTGTCCTGGCGGGGCTGCGCGACCGCTGGGTGCGGGCGTCATGACCACCGGTTCCCGTGCACCGCGCCCTTTCTGGACGGTCCCCTCATGACCAGCATCCACGACGGCAGCGCCAAAGGCGTCACCAAGGACGCGCGGGAGGCAGGTCTTGACGCTCGGCTCGTCGTCGACCGCGGCTCCTTCCGGCTGGACGTCACGCTGACCGCCGCGCAGGGCGACGTCGTCGCCGTACTCGGCCCGAACGGCGCCGGCAAGACCACTGTCCTGCGCGCGCTCGCCGGTCTCGTCCCACTCTCCGACGGACATCTGCGGCTGGACGGCGCCCGGTTGGACGGTACGCCGCCCGAGAGCCGCCCGGTCGGCGTGGTCTTCCAGGACTATCTGCTCTTCCCGCACCTGTCCGCACTGGACAACGTGGCCTTCGGGCCGCGCTGCCGGGGCGCGGCCAAAGCGGAGGCGCGCGCGCAGGCCGCCGTGTGGCTGACACGCATGGGTCTCGCCGACCACGCGAGCGCCAGACCCCGCAGGCTCTCCGGCGGCCAGGCCCAGCGCGTCGCCCTCGCCCGCGCCCTGGCCATCCACCCCCGGCTGCTACTGCTCGACGAGCCGCTCGCCGCGCTCGACGCCCGCACTCGCCTCGAGGTGCGCGCCCAGCTCCGCCGCCATCTGACCGAGTTCGAGGCGGTCGCCGTCCTGGTCACGCACGATCCGCTGGACGCCATGGTGCTCGCCGACCGGCTGGTCGTGATCGAGCGGGGCCGTGTGGTCCAGGAGGGATCCCCCGCCGACATCGCCCGCCGCCCTCGTACGGACTACATCGCGCAGTTGGTCGGCCTGAACCTCTACCGGGGACGGGCCGACGGTCACACCGTGCGGCTCGACTCCGGTGCGGTGATCGCGACCACGGAGGAGTTGTCCGGGCCCGTCTTCGTGGCGTTCCCGCCGAGAGCGGTGACCCTGTACCGGGACCGGCCGAGCGGCTCCAGCGCACGCAACCTGTGGCGGTGCGAGGTCGCGGGGCTGGAGATCCACGGGGACCAGATCCGTGTGGACCTCTCCGGCGAACTGTCCCTCGCCGCGGACCTGACCACCGTCGCCGCGGCCGAGTTGGGCCTGCATCCGGGCGCTCCGGTCTGGGCGGCCGTCAAGGCTGCGCAGACGCACGCGTACCCGGCCTGACGCGCCGCGCGCATACGGTCGGCGCCCGCGGCTACCGTGGCCGGCACAGGGGCCGGAGCCCGTGGCGTGGCCACCGTGGGATCAGGCCGCGTTCACCCGTCACGGTGAGCGCGGGAACGCTCGCCATCCCATCATCGTCTACAGTTCAGTAGACGGTCTACATATTTGTAGTCAGCCGCCGGGTGACGCCGCGTCGCGCCCGGCCTCCCTCACGGAAGGGCTCGCGACGATGGCCACATCCTGGTCCCTGGGGTCACAGCTGGCGGTCAATGTGCTGGACGCCCAGTCCCTGCTCGCCGCTTTCGGCGTGCTGGGGGTGGGCATCGTGATGTTCGCCGAGACGGGCCTGCTCATCGGCTTCTTCCTGCCCGGCGACTCCCTGCTGTTCACGGCGGGTCTGCTGTGCACGGGTTCGGGCCAGCACGGGGTGAAGCTGTCGCTGCTCCCGCTGCTGGTGGCCGCCGTCGTCGGCGCCCTCGCCGGTTCCCAGTGCGGCTATCTGCTCGGACGCAAGGCGGGCGGCGCGCTGCTGGCCCGCAGCCGCTCGCCCCGGCTCCACGACGGCGCGAAGCGCGCCGAGGAGCTCCTGGCGCGGTACGGACACGCGAAGGCGATCGTCCTGGCCCGCTTCGTCCCCGTGGTGCGTACGGTCCTCAACCCGATGGCAGGGGCCCTGCACGTGCCCGCGCGGACGTTCACCCTCTGGCAGGTGGTCGGTGGCCTCGTATGGAGCGTCGGCCTGACTCTGGCCGGATACGCCCTCGGTTCCTCCGTGCCGAACGTGGACAAGTACCTGCTGCCGCTGATCGCGCTGATCATCGCGGTCTCGCTGATCCCACTCGCCCTGGAGCTGCTGCGCTCCCGTAAGACCGCCAAGGAGGGTGTCCGCCGATGATGGACGCGTTCGACGGTTCGACGATCGACGGCTCGGCCTACACGGACGTGGTGGACCTGGCCCGTCGCGCCCCCTCCTGGCTGGACTCCGTGATCTCCGCCTGGTCGGCGTACGGGCTGGGACTGTTCGCCGCCTTGATGGTTCTCGCCTGGTGGCGGGCGCGCCGCACGGGCTCCGGCGCCGCGCTCGTGGCCCTGGCGGTCCCGCTGGTGGTCGTCCTCGCATACGCGGCGAACTCCGGGCTGAAGCTTCTGATCCGCGAGAATCGTCCCTGCCAGAGCCTGCACGTGACCACGCTGGAGGCGTGTCCGGCGCCGGGCGACTGGTCGTTCCCCAGCAACCACGCGGCGATAGCCGCGGCCGCCGCGGTGGCCCTGTTCTTCGTCTCGCGCCGGATCGGTTACGTCGCACTGGTGGCGGCGGCCGCGATGGCGGCCTCCCGGGTCTGGGTCGGCGCCCACTACCCGCACGACGTGGCGGTCGGATTCGTTGTCGGAGCCCTCGTCTCGGCCGTCACGGTGCTTCCGCTGCGCCGTCGCCCGGACGCCCTGGCACTGCGGCTGGAGGCCACTCGGCTGCGCCCCCTGCTCACAGCGTCCGCGCCCCGGCAGGAGGCCGGCCCGGGGCGGGTGAGTACGCCCATGTAGGTCCCCGGGACGGGCGGCTCCCCCAGGATGCCGCGGACCGGACGAACGAGCCGACGGAGAACCATGCGCCACAAGATCCTGGTCGTCGAGGACGACCACGCCCTGCGGGACGTGTTGCTGCGCGGCCTGCGCGACGAGGGATACGACACCGTGCCCGCCTCCGACGGCGCGACCGCCCTGCGGCTGGCCGGTGACGACGTCTCCGCGGCCGTCCTGGACATCGGGCTGCCCGACGCGGACGGACGGGACGTGTGCCAGGCGATCCGGGGGAACGGCTTCCTCGCCCCGGTGATCTTCCTGACAGCCCGCCACCGGCTCACCGACCGGCTCTCCGGTTTCTCCGCCGGGGGCGACGACTACCTGCCCAAGCCCTTCCACCTCAGCGAACTCGCCGCCCGGCTGCGGGCGGCACTCAAGCGGGCGGCACCCCGCCCGGCGGCCGCCACCGGGGACCTGATCCTGGACGCCGTCCGGCACGGCTTCAGGGTGCACGGCCGTCAGGTCGACCTGACACCGACGGAGTTCCGGCTCCTCGCGGCGCTCCTGGCGGCACCCGGGGACATCGTGCGCCGCCGCGAGCTGATCCGGGCCGGCTGGCCCGAAGGCGCCCTGGTCAGCGACAACACGCTCGACCAGTATCTGACCCGGCTGCGCCGCAAGCTGCGCGAGTCGGGAAGCTCCCTGACGATCGGCACCGCGCGCGGCATCGGCCACCGGCTGTCATGACGGCCCGGACGGCAAGCCTGTTCGTGCCGCGCACCCTGCGCGGCCGGCTCTCCCTGGTGGCGCTCACCACCGCCACGCTGCTGATGGTGATCCTCACCATCGCCTTCAACGCCGTGGTCCGGCGGCACCTCGCCCACCAGGCGGACGACGAGTTGCGCGCCCGAGCCGCCGCGGTCGCCGCGACCGTCGACACCCGTGGCCCGAAGGTACGCGTCCTGGAGGCCGCCGACGACGCGCTGCTCGACGCCAACGTATGGATCTACGCCGACGGGCGCCTGCTCGAACAGCCCTCCTCGACGACGGCGCACGGGCCGCTGACGCGGATCGCGGACGGGCTGGTGGCTCGCGGCAGTCAGCACTGCGTCACGGCCGACAGCCGCCCCCACGATCCGGTCCGGCTGTGCGCACGGCCCGTACCCCACCACGCCGCAGGCACCACGGCCACGGTGGTCACCGCCCTGGACCTGTCCCCGTACCGCAGTTCGGCGAACACGCTGCTGCTCGGGTCGTTCGCCCTGGACGCGGTGATGCTCGCCTGCACCTACGCCCTGACACGCCTGGCCGTGCGGCGGGCGCTGCGCCCGGTGGGCACGATGACCGACCAGGCCACGCAGTGGAGCGCCGTCGCCTCCCAGGAACGGTTCGGTGCGGTGGAGCGGCCGACCGAACTGGCCCGCCTCGGTACTTCGCTGGACGCGCTCCTGGACCGCATCCGGGCCGTGCTTCGCCACGAGCGGCAGCTGACCGCCGAGCTGTCGCACGAGCTGCGCACACCGCTCAGCCGGATCGTCGCCGAGCTCGACTGGTGGCAAGCCCGTCCACGCTCGGACACCGACACCCTGGCCACCCACGCGGCGATCGCGGACGCCGCCCAGTCGATGCGCACCATCTGCGACACCCTCTTGAAAGACGCCCGTGAGGGCGCCCCCACGGTTCCCGGCACGGCCGAGGTCCTGCCGACGCTACGACACCTCGCCGCGAGTCTGGACGCCCCGGCCCGAGTGACGGTCGAGGTACGCGCCCAGGACACACACCTGAAGGTCGGAACCCAGGACGCCCTCCTGGAACGGATCGTCGGCCCGCTGCTCACCAACGCCCTGCGCTACGCCCGCTCGTACGTCGCCGTCGAGGCCCGGCGCACCCTCGACGGCATACGCATCGACGTCACGGACGACGGGCCCGGCGTACCGCAGTCGTTCACCGGGCAGCTCTTCCAGCCCGGACGGCGGGCCGATCCGGACGACGGGCACGGCGGAGCAGGCCTGGGACTGCCACTCTCGCGACGCCTGGCCCGCTCGGCGGGCGGCGAGGTGCGCCACGAGCCGGACCACACCCCGGGGGCGCGGTTCGTGGTCCACCTGCCCGCCGGGTGAATCACCCCCCCCCCCGCTCGCCGGCAGCAGCCTCTTCACGCCGATCCCGAATGCCTGAAGGGCCCTCACCTCGCGTGTCGCGCCGCTTGGGATTCGGTGACGTCCTTCCGGGTCGCCGACAGATAGATCACCAGGCCGAGGATGACCGCGAGGAACAGCACGCTGGTCACCGTGGTGCCCAGCCCCAGGCCGCCGTCGCCGGTCGGCTGGGAGAGGTAATCACCCATCGAGGCGCCGAGCGGACGGGTGAGGATGTAGGCGATCCAGAAGCTCCAGACGGCGTTCAGACCGAGCGTGAGGCGCGCCACCGCGACCGCCGCGATCGCCAGGGCGAACAGGACGGCGGAGACCCAGTAGCCCAGGTCCATCTTCTCGGCGACCAGGTCACCGGCCGCGGTACCGAGGGCGAACGTGAACAGAACCGCCAGCCAGTAGAAGGACTCGCGGCGCACGGAGTCGATGTGGTGGATGGACAGGGTCCGCTCGGTGCGGTACCAGGCGGCGAACACGATCGCGAGGGCGATCGCGAACACCGTGGTGCTGGTCGTCAGTGGGACACCCATGTTGTCGGTGAGGTTGTCGCTGATCAGGGTGCCGACGACGCTGATCAGGGCCACGGTGAGCCAGTACACGCCGGGGCGGTATGCCTTGGTGCGGAACTGCACCACGAGCAGCACCGCGAGCAGCGCGCTCATCAGCAGCGACACACCGGTCAGGCCCATGCCCATGTTCGAGTTCAGGAAGTCGGCCGCGGTCTCGCCGACCGTCGTGCACAGGACCTTGATGACCCAGAAGTAGACGGTGACTTCGGGGACCTTGTTCCAGCGGAGGCGGGGGGCGTGTGCGGCTGTGGCGGAGCTCTGCGGCCCCGCCGTCTCGGACGTCTCATAGGTCATGAGGCCCGACGGTTTCACCGGAAGCCTGAACGCATCCTGACCGCGGCGGCGCATAACGCTCACGCTCATCGCCGGTCCCGCGTGTCTACAGCACCTTGCGCCGTACGAGCACGCCGAGCAGTACGAGACCGGGCACCAGCGGCAGCCACACCGTCAGCAGGCGGTAGCCGAGGACCACGGTGGCCGCCGCGCCGCCGGGAGTTCCGGCGAACGTGAGCGCGAGGGCGAGCGCGGCGTCCAGGGAGCCGATGCCGCCGGGGGTGGGCAGCAGCACGGCCGCGCTGCTCGCCACGAGATAGGCGAGCGCGACCCGGCCGGGCGGCAGCGGCAGGCCCAGGGACCGGGTGACGGCGACCACCACCAGCGAGTGCAGTGACGCGAAGGCGAGCGAGCCGCCCCACAGGGCGGCTGCCCGGCCGGGCAGCCGGTGCACGGTCCGTGCGTCCGCCAGCACTCTCCGCACGGCGCGTCGCAGCGGTCCGGGCACCACCGCGAGCACGACGGCCGCCAGGAGCGTGACCGCGACGGCCACCGGGGAGACATGCGGAAGGCTCAGCAGACCGGGGCCGGTGAGCGCGAGGCCTGCGATCAGCGCGCCCCGCGTCACGGCCCCGGCGGCGGTCTTGACCGCTAGCGCGGTCGCCGCACGGGCCACGGGCAGTCCGCAGCGGCTCAGGAAGCGCAGGTTGACGGCGCCCGCGCCGATCCCCTGGGGCAGCACATGATTGGCGGCGGACGCGGCGAACTGCACTGCCAGCAACCGCCCGCCGGGCAGCGCCTCGGCCACCGCGCCCTGCTGGGCGAGCGCGGAGCACATCCAGGTCGACACTGTGGCCAACGCCCCCAGCAGCAGCCAACCCCGGTCGGCTCCCGCGAGCCGGTCGGCGCCGGTCTCGATCACGGGCCAGTGGTGCCAGGCGACGAACGCGGCGCCCACCAGTACGGCGAGGGTACCGGCCGCACGCCAGGGGACCCGTCTGCGCAGGGCCGCCGCCGACGTGCCGGGCGGCTGTCGTGTGACGGGTGCCAGGTCGGTGCCCGTCTCAGGAGTCATCCGTGTCCGCCCCCTCCGGTCGTGGGGGCCACGAGAATGCGAACGCCGTCAACGGTGTGGGCGGGCCAGTCACGCGCGTACGACGGCGGACGCCCGTTGGGTGTGTCCAGGTGGGCGGCGGGCATGCGGCGTGCGGTGCGGGCGATGTCGGCGGCGGTGCTGTTGGCGTTGTTACCGCTGGTCGCGGCGGAGGAGCAGCCGGCGTAGAAGGCGATCGGGATGGCCTCGTTCCCGGTGAGCAGACAGGGCGGCCGGACCCCGAGCCGGTGGAGTTCGGCGGCGGTGCGGGACCAGGCTCGGTGGCTGGCGGTGGTGCGGTTCACGACGCCGTGCAGGACCGTGTACTGCACCCCCAGGTGCACGGCGAGCACGATCGCCACGACGATCGAGGTGATCGGCCGCCATCTGCCGTCCGGCGCGGTGACCACGCTCAGGAGGGCGTCAGCGACGGGGATGGCGAGCAGGGCGTAGGCGGGGAGCAGGAAGCGGGGCGCGGCGTACCCGATCAGGAAGAGGTAGGGGATCGCCGCGGTCGCCGCGCAGGCCAGCGGCACCAGGGTGCGGGCCGGGCGCCCGGCCCGGACGGCCACGGCCACCGCGAGCACGGCGAGCAGGGGCAGCACGCACCACCACGCGGTCACCATCGGGTTGGGCATCGCGCCGGTGCAGGGTCGGCACAGCGAGCGCCCGTTGAGGCTCCGTAACTGGTCGGCGACGGCGAGGTGCCAGCCCAGGCCGCCCTGGACCCGGGACCCGTCGGACAGGCGCTGGAGGAGCCCCCCGTAGCCGACGTACGCCTCGATGATCCACTCGAGCGCTCCGGCGGCCAGCCCGCCCACCAGCGCCAGGAGCAGCGGCAGACGCCGCCACCTCCGTACGAGGACCAGCAGGACGAGCAGCGGCAGGGTCGTCCAGACCGCGTCGGTGGGCCGCATCCAGGCCATCAGCGCGGCGTTCACGGCGACGCCCCACAGGGCGGCCCGGTCGGTGCCGTCCGCATGGGCGCGCAGGAAGCAGCCGGTGCAGGCCAGGGCACCGATCGCGACCCAGTAGTTGGGCATGACCTGGGGGCCGTAGAAGAGGGTCACCCACAGGCCGGCGAAGAGCGCGCCGCCGAGGGCGAGGACACGGGCCGGGAACAGGTCCCGCCACACCCGCAGGGCGAGGAAGAGCGCGGCTCCCGACAGCACTGCCAGATAGACCCTGAGCAGGGCGGTGGACGAGGACCATGAGGTGATCGGGGCGACCAGCAAAGAGATGCCCCGGGCACGCGGTGCGCTGAAGAACGCGGCAGGGGCATGGGGGCTGATCTGGCTGACGTAGACCGTCTCGTCCCAGCCGAGTCCCATGCCCGGCCGTACGAGGACGAGTTGGGCCAGCGTGAAGGCGGCCGCCACGAGGGCGATCAGGCTCTGTCCGCGGTCGCGCCACGACACGCCTGCGACCGACGGCGCCGCGAGCCGACGGACGCCCGCAAGTGTGGTGTTCGAGCTTTTGGCCATGTCCACCCCTCACCCCCCACAGACCGTAAGGGAATCTCACCCGCGAGCCGTAGGGCCGATGGTGGAAATCAGGAAAGAAGTCCGCAAGACAGGGACAAGTTAACGCGGGCACCCCAAGGGTGCAGTACGGACCGGCGGTGCCCGCCCGGCCCCACGGGCACGGCTGAGCCGATCGGGTGACAGCGGGAACGCCCGGCGGTCCGCGCGAGACGGTGCGTGAGGATCGACGTCTGCACCCCGATCCTGCTCTCGCTGCTCCTGGCCGCGGTCAGCCCACTGGTCGGCAGGCGGGTGGTGCTCGCACGGTCCGGTGGTGCCGGGGCTCCCCGGAAGCCGCCGGTCATCAGGACCTCGCCGCTGTGCAGTCCGCCGCCGGAGGAGCGCCGTTGGGCCAGGCCGTGGCGACGAAGTCGAGGTCCTTGGTCCGCGGGTCGAGCTGGACGACCGAGACCGCCTTGTCGTACGGGTTGCCGTGGTTGTCCAGACAGATCCAGCCGGAGGCGCCCTCCACCTTGTTGGTGCCGTGCAGCCGCAGCCAGGCGCTGCGGATGTCCTCCAGGGAGGGGATGTTCGACCCCTGGCCGACCGCGTTGGCGCGGACCGCTGTGACGGCGGTGAGCGCGGCGTCGTAGGCGATGATCGTGCGCGAGTCGGTCAGGCTGACTGGTCCGATGCGCCCGGCCGGGGGGTACGCGGCCCGCGCGGTGAGGTCTTGGAGCGTGGTGAACGCGGCCGGTGAGCCGCCGGTCCTGGGCATGCCCGGCCGTGGTTTCCAGGCGCCGGGGTGGGCGTTGGCGGCGTACTGGACCGTGACCCCCTTGGACAGGGCACCCCAGTCGAGTTTGGGGTCGGAGGTGATGGTGGAGGCGCCGGAACCGGTGATGATCTTGTAGGTCTTCTCGACACACGGCCGTTGGCCGAGTTCGTTGATGAGCTGGCGCAACTGCACGGGACGGCCGGCGAAGTACAGCACCTTGGCCTTCGAGCCGCACAGGCTGGTGACCATCTGCCGGAAGACGGTGGAGGTGTTGCCGTCCGCGTTGAAGTCGTCCGGTGAGTAGTAGCGCTCGGGCGCGCGCGGGGACCCGGCGGTCAGCCGGTGGAAGGCGTTGCGCAGCTCGGAGATGTAGTTGTCGTCGTCGCGCTGGTCCTCGACGACGAGTGTGGTGCGCGGGTCGGTTCCCTTGGCGTACGAGGCCAGCGCCTGCGCCTGGTCGGAGGTGGTCGGCACGATGCGGGCGAAGCCGCGGTAGGGGCCGATGTCGGCGGCGGTGACCGGACCGGCCACCACGGGGATGCCCTTCTGGACGGTGAGGTACTCGATCGCCTGCTTGGTGGCGGCCACGCTGACGTCGAACCCGAGGACGGCCCGCAGGTTCTCCTTCGTGGCCGCCCGGCCGGCGAGGTCGTCGCTGATCTGACGCCAGTACTCGTGGTTGCGGCCGGCGTTGGCCAGCAGCAGCCGGATCTTCGGCGTCTGGTCGTTGGACAGCTCGTTGGCGCGGTACTGCGCCAGGTAGGCGCCCTGCACCTGCTCCAGCACCTTGTGGCGTTCGAACGGCTCGACCGCCGCCATCGGCAACACCAGCGCGATCGTGACGTACGGGCTCTTCTCCGCCCGCCGGTTCTCCTCGGCGATCCGCGCGCTGACCGCGTCGAGCTGCCCGGAGAAGCTGTACCAGCCGTCGGTGACCCCGATGCACTCCGCTCCGCGGCTGTGCCGGGCCACCCCGGCGGCGCAGGACAGCTCCGGCCGGGTCAGCCGGTACGTGCCCAGGACGACCACAGCGACGACCACGAGTACCACCACGCCGGTCACCACGTGCCCGAGCGGGCCCATCACACGCCACCGGTGCCGGAGCGCACGGCCCAGACGCCTGAACCACTCCCCTACCCGACGTATCACCGTGTGCCCTCCTCGTCCGCGTTCAGGTACGGGGCCTGGTGGTGCTTCGCCAGCCGGTCCCGCCACCGCCGGGCGGCCTCCCGGTAGATGGTGTCGGCGCCGCCGCGGCCGCCGTGCAGGATTTCCAGATCGCCGTGGACGGCGTCGAGTTCGCGCTCGTCGACCCTCCAGCGGTCCGGGGCGGACAGCTCCCACACCGTGCCGACGAGCCGCCGGACCGCCCAGTGCTCCCGGCTGTTCTCCCCGGCCGGGCAGGCTGGGCACGGCCGCACCTCCCCCGCGTCGGCGGGTCCCGGGTCCGGGGCGACGGGCGGCCGGGGCGCCGCGCAGAGGCGGTCGACCGAGGCGAGCCACGCCGTGGGGTCCCCGGTGGCGTAACGGTGGTGCAGCGCGCGAACGACCGGTTCGAGACGGCCGAGGGCCAGGGTGTGGAAGAGGTAGCCGTCCTCGTGACCCGGCTCGTACTCCTCGCGGTTGCGGGGGTTGCACCCGGCGCGCAGGATCAGATGGACGCGCTCCCGGCGCGGGTCCCTCAGCAGGGCGTGTTCGAGCAGGACACCCACGGCCGGGTCCCCGTCCAGGCACCGCTCACGCAGGTAGCGCTCGGCCTGTTCCACCCGGGCCCCGGCGTCGTCCTCGGGACGCAACTGGTGCCACAGCCGCTCGGCCGCCGCCCGGTCCCGGGCCGCCGAGAGCACGGTCAGCGTGTCCCGCAGCCCGGCGTCGGGGAGGAGCGCGGCCAGGAGCTCCGGGCCGGTGAGGTCGAGGAGGTCCCGGCCACGGACGGTTCCGCCCTCGCGGTGGGCACGGACGGCCCGCGTCACCAGGGTGTGCGTACAGCCCCGACGTCCCTGCCCGAACCGGTGCACCAAGTGCGGGAGTTCGTCCTCGTGGTCGGGGACGGCCCGCAGCAGGACCCGGATGTCGCCGTCGGTGAGGGCCGGCATGCCACAGGTCACCAGACGCTCGTCCGACAGGCACGCGGCAGCGGCCGACGGTGTGGGGTGCGCGGCGGACCGGCCCAGCGCGGTGGCCACCACGACCGGCCACCCCTGGCCCTCCGGCACGGTCCCCGCGGCCTCCGTCAGCAGCGCCAGGAACCGTTCGCCGAGCGCGGAGTGGGTGTTGTCGAGCAGGACCAGCGGACGCCCGGCCGCCGCCAGCCGCGCCCGGGTCCCGTAGTGCTCGCAGACGTCCGCCAGGAACGCCGCCACCAGCCGGGCCTCGGCGATGTACCGCCGCTCCCCGCCCCGCCGGAAATCCCATACCGAATCCACCAGCCGGCGCAGACCGTCGCCCTGGTAACCGCTCAGCTGTCTGTACCACCAGTCGAGTGCTCCCTTGTCGGGATGTTCGAGCTGACGCGTGATCAGCACCCGTAGCTCGTCGAACGTCCCGGGCTGCGGAAAGCCGGGAATCAGGCCGGGCAGCAACCCCAGAACGGTTGTGAGCCACGCCAGCAGCGCCTTCCGGAACTTCGCCCCCCGCTCGGGAAGGTGCGCCTCCAGATCGCTCTGCGCCTGACGGAGGGCCGCGGGCGCCAGTCCGTCCTCCTCGGTCTGCCACGCGGACACTAGGAGAAGACCGGTCAGCAGCCGGGGGAACACGATACGCAGCGGTGAGCGGTCCGCCCGCGCGGTCAGCCGGTCGGAGAACACGTACAGCAGACTCGTCACCGGTGAGACGTCAGAGGTCTCCAGGGTGTCGGCGCCCCTGCGCAGCGCGGGCTGTCCCAGCCTCTCGTCCCCGCAGTCCACCCGGACCAGCGGCACCCACGGCCCGTACGACTCCCGGAGGGTTTCCAGGAGGGCGCTCTTGCCGGTACCGGGCTCACCCGCCACCCGCAGCACCGGCAGGCGGCCCCGCGGTCGCACGGCGTCACACCGCTCGCCGTCCCGCCGCCGCCCCACGAGCGAGGGCACCAGCCCGTCCAGCAGCTCCTCGAGCTCGTGGACACCGGGCTCACTGACATCGTTCGGCATCGGACATCCCCGTCCGCCCGGAAACCCCTCGGCCCGGGTTGCCCGAGAACGTACCGGAGGCGCGGGAGATGTCCACTCGTCATGCGACAACTCCCCACCCCACCTGCGAAATTGACTTGAAACAGTTCCGCCGGTGGCGGGGGCCCGACGGTCACGTACGCGGCTCAGGCGGCAGCCGGAAGTGCGAAGTTCACCCCGGTCAGCCGCTCCGACAGTTGCCACAACCGACTGCCGAGCCCTGGGTCGGCGGCCCTCGGAGTCAACCGCACCCGCTTGGGCGCGCCGCGCAACGACCCGTCGGTAGAAGCCTGTTCACGGCAGGGGCGCAACTGGTGCCTGGCAGGCCGCGGGTTGACTTCCGCGGTCCCCGATTCGCCTTGATCCCCTGTGGCCTTTCGACCCCGACGCGGGTCCCCGCGTTTTCGGCACAGAGGCGAGGGCACTCGACGGCGCATGCCGGTAACGAAGATGAATTGGATGGACAGCGCTGCTTGCGTGGGTGAGGACCCCGAGTTGTTCTTTCCGATCGGCACGGCCGGCCGCTCCCTGCAGGACACCCAGGCCGCCAAGCGGGTATGCAGCGGCTGTCCGGTGACCGACGAGTGCCTGGAGTGGGCCATGTCGACGGGGCAGACGACCGGGGTGTGGGGCGGTACTTCGGAGACGGAGCGGGCCGTGCGGTTCCGGGCCGGGACTCGGTGATCGCGACGGCCGACCAATTCCGCCGGGAGGGACCTGATCCCGAGGTCCGAGGCTGAGCAGAGCCCGAGCCCGCCGATCGCCGCAGTGCCGCCTGTGGGGCCGAACTCACTCTCTTGAGTCCATCGTTGAGGGAGCGAAAGCTCATGTACGACCGGGACCGCCACTGCCGAAGCCTCCACTGCTGTTACGGCTCCAACGACGAGGCCTCTGGTTCTCGCTGCGTTTGGTGGGCATGTTGCCGTGGCCCCTGAGCTGATGCGGGGTGAGCCGGGCGTTGTGCTCGTCCGTTTGTGGCACCTCGTCGGGTTCCCGCACCTCCTGCACCTCGCGGATGGAGCCCGACACAGGGAGCTTCGGCTGCTCGGCAGGGTCCGGGTGGCCGGGTTCGCGTTGCCGGATCCTGATACCGAGCCACACGGCCCAGACCAGAGCGAGTGCGATGACGGAACCGGAGGCGAACGGGGCGATCGCGGCGGAGAGGGAAGGGAAAGCGGTGGGAGCGTCCATAGGGGCCGGGTACCCAGGAACTGCCATCCAGCACGGATCCTTCTCCAGCCGACGCCATCAGAGTCCGCGTTCATCGCCTGCGGACGACCCGCATCGTGCCCAGGCTCGGACCGGCGGCGTCGGGGATGTTCATGCCCGCTGCGATCCCCGTACGCACAGATGGACCGCCTGCTGCACATAGGCCGTCGGCGTGCGTGACCGGCCGCAGGTCAGCGGGTGTCCGTCTCCCCGCCGGTCACCGCGAGCACCTCACCCACGGTGAAACTGGAGTCCGCGTCGGACGCCAGGTACACGTACGCCGGCCCCTTTCCAGCCCCGGAGGTTGCTGCTTGTTCGCGGGGAAGTCCGGGGTGGGCTCCGTCGCCCCTTGCGGAGTATCGGGAGAGAACCCGGTCGTCGCCCAGGTCTGCGTCGTTCCTGCTTCCGCCATGGCGGCGCTCCTTCCGATGGTCGTCCGTCAAGCATTCGTCACGATCACAAGTCCGGTCCGGGTTCCCCCTCTTGCAGTGCGGAAACTGCTGGTCCGGCATGGCCGGCTCGCCGATGGGTACTCCGGCGTCATGCGGATGAGCGAACTCGTCCCGATTCAGGCCGCACGGCGGTCTGCGAACGGCACATACACCCACTGGCCCAAGGAGGAAAGGTGGCACAAGAACACGGCGCAGACGCGGAACCCGGCCAGCGCGAGGGACACAGCGAAGCCCCGGCGCGGACTGCGCGCGAAGAGGTCCTCGACGAGCTGGAACAGGCCGTGCTCAAGGCCGACGACCGAGGCAGGCAGCGTGGGGGCCGCATCGGCGAGGCGGCCGACACCCTCACCCCGAGCCGCTCCGCACAGGAGGACGCGCAAGGCGACACCTGACAGTGCGAGCGAGCCGAGTGGATCGCCTCCACCAGACTCCGCGAGAAGGGCGCCTCCTCGGCGAAGCCACGGGCGCCCCCGTCCGGACCAGTGCTGTTTGCCCGCCGGGCCGCAGGGCAGTCGAAGTGGAGTGCTTGGGACCACAGGCGCAGCTGCGGGAGCAGTGTGCCCGGATGCCGGTCACGTGCGTCTCGCAGTCACATCGTTGACAGCAAGTCCTGAGGAGTACCTTCCTGATGACGAACCCGTCACCCACACGACGACGCCCCTGACACCCAGCAGACCTTCGAACGACTCGCCAGGGCCTCATCGGGCCCGGAACACGACCTGTTGAACGCCGAACTTGTCGAAGCGTGGCTGCCGATGGCCCACCGCATCGCCGGCCGCTTCCGGAACAAGGGCGAGAACCAGGAGGATCTTCGGCAGGTCGCGGCAATGGGGCTGGTCAAGGCCGTCGATCGCTATGAGCCCGAGCGCGGCGCCTTCGAGCCGTACGCCGTACCGACCATCACCGGCGAACTACGCCGCTACTTCCGCGACCATGCCTGGGACGTCCGCGTACCCCGACGCGTGCAGGACCTGAGGAACAAGGTCCGCAGTGCACGCCGCGAGCTGCTGAACCAGCCCGGCCACGACACCGAGCTCGGCATCGACGAGATCGCCGCAGCATCCGGCCTGACCCTCGACGAGGTCCGCACCGGATTGGAGGCCCTGGGGAGCTACAGCGCGCTGTCCCTGGATGCCGAAGTCGGCACGTTCGACGACGGTTTCAGCCTGTCCGACACCCTCGGGGAAACCGAGCCCGGCTACAACCTCGTCGTCGACCGTGAAGCAGCCAAGGACGGACTCAAGCACCTCGCCGAACGCGAACGCACCATCCTCTACCTCCGCTTCTTCGAGGACATGACCCAAGCGAGCATCGCCGAGCGGATGGGCATCTCCCAGATGCATGTGTCCCGTCTGATCACCCATAGCTGCGCACGGATCCGCGACTACGCCAACAGCCCCTCGGCAGACCGCCGAGCCGCCTGACTGGCCGGGCACAGGGCGTGGCCCGCGCCCGGCGGCCGTCGACCATACTCTTGGGTCTCATCCCAATTCCCCCTGAATAAGGACCATTTGAGGATCGAAAAGGATCGTAGTAACCGTTTTTGCGATCAAGCTCGATTCTCGGTCACCGGAAAGCGAGGGATTGCCCAACACGGCACCAACCGAAGGACAACGGCGGGAGGGTCCGGAGAAGTTGGCGGTTTGTTGCCGGCGGCTCGTAGCTTCTTCAGCAAGCAGCGGACGGGCAAGGCCTGTCACGGGGCAGACCTGAGACCGTCCGCGCCTGCGCAGGCGTTCTCGGCCAGGCGAGCGTCAGTTTCCTCGCCCAGGCGTCCGAGTCCGTGCCGTCCACCACCTGGGCGCCGAGGTACACCCGAACCTGACGATGCCCAGCCTCCTCGACCTGCTCGACGAGGAGCGGCTGGTGATGGCCTCCGTTCACAAAGAGATCCGACGCCCCGAGAACCCGGCCCCGGGAAAGGGCGGGCACCTCGTGCTCGTCACCGGTCGCCAGGGCGACACCGTGCAGTTCCGCAACCCCTCCGGCCACACCGAACAGGCTCGTACCGCGAGCCTGCCTGTGGCCGAGTTCGCCGAGTTCTTCGCCGGCCGCGGGGTTTCCCTGGCCTGACATCGCTGGCGCCGCTTCAACAACCGCCGAAGCGGCGCACGTTCGACTTCCCGCCCGTCACACACCGAGCCGGGCGTCACTACCGAGATCGATGTCTGCAGGACCCAACCAACGTGGCAATCTCACTGGTTCGTCACGGGGAGCTAGTTGGCTCGTCACGCAGCCTTGGCCGGGTAATCGGTCCATGAACGGATCGGTGAGTCGGGCGCGAAGGCTGTCTTCGGTGCGGCGCGGGCATTGCGCCATCGGATGTAGGCGGCGATGGCCGCGTTCTGCTCGTCGTGGCTGCGGTGGTCGGTGCCGTTGAGTGCGAAGTAGCGCAGGGCTGCGAACTCGGCCTCGATCCAGTTCAGCCAGGAGCCGTAGGTCGGCAGGAAGACCAGTTCGACCTGGTGGTCAGCCACCCACTCGCGGACTTTGGCGTGCTTGTGTGGGGAGAAGTTGTCCAGCACCACATACAGTTTCTCCCCAGGCCAGCGGGCACGCAGTGCCTTGAGCAGGCCGAGGAACTCCCGCCAGCGCTTTCGCGGGCGGATGCGGTAGTACAGCTTGCCGGTGGCCAGATCGAGGGCAGCGAGCATGTGCATCACGCCGTCGTGGCGATTGTAGGTGGCCCGCAGCCTGCGCGGACGCCTCACCGGCCCCCACGCCTTGCCCTTGCGTGGCATCAGGTTCACCGGCCCGAACTCGTCGACGCATATCACCCGCCCGTCCGTCGGCGGGGTGTCATACAACGCCAGGACGCGGTGCATCTTGGCGATGAACTCCGGGTCAGTGGAGGCCTTCCACGTGGTGGTGGTCTTCCAGGAGATCTTGCCCTCGCGCAGGATCCGGCGCAGGGTCTCCCGGCTGATGGCCGCCACCACCTTCTGCTTGACGAGGTGCTCGGCGAGCTTGCTCAGGCTCCAGGTCGAGAACGCGGTGATTTTCCAGGCGGCGGGGGACGTCCGGGCGATCAGGCAGATGTGCTCACGCACCTTGTCACTGATCGTCTTGCGGCGTCCCCCGCTCCATTTTGGGGCCAAGGCGTCGAACCCCCGCTCGTTGAAGGCGTGGATGACATCGCGGACGTAGTCCTCGCTGACCTGCATCAGCGCGGTGATGTCCTTGACTGTCTGCCCCTGGGCGGACATCAGCACCACGATCGCCCGGCGGAGTTTCACCGGGTCCTTCGCACTCCGGCTGATCCGCTGCAGCCGACGGCCCTCCTCCATGCTCACCGGCCGGACAAACACACTCGGTCGACGCCCCACGACCACCTCCAAGATCATGTCTTGGAGACAGTCTGCTGACCAACGAGCAGCAGGTCGATTACCAGGTCAAGGCTTCGTGACGAGCCACTAGCTTGACTCTGTCGGGGATCTTGGTGTTTCCCGGTGCGGCAGCATGATCAGCGGGCATGCTCGGGCTGTTTCGAAGGCCGATGCAGTTCTCGAGGTGTCCGTTGTCGCTCCGCCCGCATTCCGGTGAGCAAGTCCCTTCTCTGACTACGCAGATCGCGCGGGCGAGCAACCCGGACGGTACGGCAGCGATGTGGGTGAGAGACCGGCTGGACGGGCTGTGGGGGACGAGGACTTCGCCGACTGGTACCCGCGTGACGGGCGCCCCGGCCGCCCGACTCGCCCTGGAATGCCGGTAAATGCCAATCGGCATGAATTGGCGTGAGCCGGGCGCAATTTCAAGATCTTCAGGACGCTTCTAGGGCTGTCCGACGGGCGGCGTCACCGACCCCGCACCCGACAGCGCTGTCACCCGGATGGCTCAACATGACGTGCCACCCACATGGGTGAAGATCAAACTGGCAAGTGTCCCAACCGAGGCAATCCGTGAAAGGGGAACCAAATGCGCATTCGACGAATCCTCGCCGCCGCCATCGCCACGGCAGCCCTAGCTGGACTCGGCCTCGCAGGCGCCGCCACCGCCACCGCCACCGCCGCACAGGGCGCCCCGTCTTACGTCACCCCTTCTCAGTGCAAGCAGGGCGGCGGAACGGCCGATCTGACGGACAACACCTGCAAGGGCGGTACGTACGACGGGCAGAAGATCGACTAGATCCCACAAGGCGCCCCGCAGCCACGCGCTGCGGGGCGCTCCCGCGCGAGCGTAGCCGGGAGAGTCGCAGGGACTGTGCCGACCCACACGCCCTAGGTGTTCTGTCCACGGAGGTTGGTGACAGGGTTCACGGTGGAGTGATCTTGAACGAGTGAGGGCCTTCCGGGTTCGGTGTGGATTGCGACATCAACA